>CAIOCZ010000104.1 GCA_903856805.1 uncultured cyanobacterium
ATGAAGCCAAGCATGGCCATGCGGCCGTTCAACTTTTCGGCCCGCTCATGGAAGCCCCAGCCGCTCTCGGGGGAAACGATTTCCATGCGGGGCTCGGTGGCGAAGGCATTGAGGCGACCGCCGTCTTCCGTGGTGATCGTGGCCCCGCGAATGGAGGAGCGATCCAAGGCGCTGGGGACGGGGAAGGTGGAGGGGGTCATGGGGAGGGAGTTGGGCTAGATGAGAGAACTGTAACAGATTGTTGCGACGTGAGGGCGTCGGTGGCTGTTGTTGGATTCAAAAGGTCCCAATCAGCAAGGTCTGTCAGGACGCTTTCGATGAAATCCCCACGGATGGAAGTAACGGAGTCGCCGGTATCAGGGGACGACTTACGACGCCTGTTGATAGAGCTCCTCAAGCCGCTCCCGGCTGAGGTCGACGTAAAGGACTTCATCCCCGGGCTCGGGAGCTTCCGGATGGCGCCGAGGACGGGAGCCCTTGCGTTGGCCAGAAGTCAGCGGGGCGGAGCTGCGCAGGGTCTGGCTCATCAAGGCAAACGCTCCACCGGCGATGAGGGCAAAACAGACCAGATACACCGCAGCCAGAAGGTCGTTCAAGGGTGGAAAATTCTTTCCATCACCTTAGCGTGAAGAATTGTTAAATGTGGCCTGCGCTCCCTTCCGCTGGTCGTCCAATGGCGTAAGGGCAGTCAGCTCCCCACGGGAGCGGCAGCTCTGGCCCATGGGCAGGCGCGCACCCGCAGGCCATCCGCCGGCGAGGGGCTGGGAATCACCTTGAGCGTCAGGTCCTGATCCGGCTCCAACGTCAACGTGATCCGTTGGAGCAGCCCCACCGCCAGCAGCCGGATCTCCAGCTCCGCCAGCGCCTTGCCCAGGCACACCCGCTCCCCGCCTCCGTAGGGCAGCAAGGTCGTCGCGGTGTCACCCTCCAGATGCCGCTGCGGCCGGAAGCGTGCCAGATCCTCCGGGTCGGCCCCATGGCGTTGGCTGGCGGCGATGCTCACCTGCACCACCCGATCGGCGGGCACCAGCACCCCCGCCAGGGCAATGGGCTCCCGGGTGCGGCGGAAGAACCCCCCCACCGGCGGGGTCAGTCGCATCACCTCCTTCACCACCGCATCGAGCCGCGGGGCCCGCAGGGCGTCGGTGGCGGCCCCAGCGTCCCCCTCCTCAGGCGGCCACGACAAGCTGTCGAGTTCCTCCTGCAGCCAGGCCAGCTCGGCGGGGTGCTGCAGCAGGGTCAGCAGCAGACAGCTCAGGGCGGAGGCGGTGGTTTCGTAGCCGGCAAACAGCAGCAACAGGAGCTGCTCCGCCACGTCGTCGTCGCCCAGGGGCAGGCCGGCCTCATCCAGGCCGCCCGCCAGCAGATCCAGGCCGCCGGCGGCGAGGGGCGCTCCGGCCGCTGACGCGGCCTGCGCCGTCTTGAGCACCGTGGCTAAACGTTGCAGCAGCCGTTGGCGGGCCTGGCGGGCCCGGGCGAAGGGGCTGCCGGGTAAGGCGAAGGGAAGGGAGAAGAGACCCTGGCACCAGGTTTCGAAATCCACGAACAGGGCCTCGCGATCGACGGGATCAAGCCCCAGCACCGTGCTGGCGATCACGCGGAAGGCAAAGCGCCGCAGCTTGGGCACGAGGGCCACGGGCGCCTCGGAACTGAGCAGCTCCTGGCTGAGCGCGTCCACCAGCGCCACGATGGTCGGGCGATACCGCTTGAGGGCCGCCGAGGCGAACAGCTGGCCCACCACCCGCCGGCGGGCCTTGTGGTCGGCCCCGTTGCGGTTCGCCAACGACAGGGGCCCCAACAGCTCCCGCACACTGTCGGGCCACCAGCCAGCGACCGCATCGCCCTGGGCGAACAGGTCGCCGATGGCCTGGCTGCCGCGAATGAACACCGTCCGTTGCCCCAGCAGGCTGGTTTCGTAGACATCGCCGTAGCGCTCGAAGCGGGAGCGGGCGAAATCAGGATCCCGAAAAAAGGCCAGGGTTTCGAGCACGCCGCTCAGCGCTGGGGTGCTCGGCAGGGGCCGAAGGGTGGCGGGATCGAGGGGCAACCGACGTCACCTGGAAGGATGTCAAGGATGTCGGATCCCAGCCGGCACCGCGACGCCCTGGGCCCGCCTCGCCGCCGCAATGACCCATCTGAGACCCACCGCCAACGATGGCCCTGAGCGCATGGTTCTAACCCTGATCCTCGGCGATCAGCTGCACCGCGATTGGTTCAGCCCGTCGCCCCTGCAGCTTGCGGCCGGCAGCCGGGTGCTGATGATCGAAGACGTCGCGGTGGCCTCCACCTACCGCTACCACCAATTGCGCTTGCTCCACACCTTCGTGGCGATGCGCAGCTTCCGCGATGCCCTGGTGGCTCAGGGCCTGACGGTGCGCTACTTCGAGTTGCCCGCCTCGCGGGCGATGCCGTTCTGGCAGCGGCTGGAGGCCGAGCTGGGGGAGGGGCGCGAGCTGCAGGTCGCGGCCATCGCCGACCGGGGCTTCGAGGAGCGGCTGCAACGGTTTTGCCGGGAGCGTTCGGTGCAGCTCACGGTGCTGCCCTCCCCCGCCTTTCTGGAATCGGTCGCCGCGAGCCGGTCCTGGTTCGAAGGCCAGCGTCGCCCCTTCATGAAGACCTTTTACCAGAGGCAGCGCCAGCGCCTGGGGCTGTTGCTGGACCCCGACGGCACCCCCACCGGCGGCCAATGGAGCTTCGATGTGGAGAATCGCCGCCGCTTGCCCAAGGGCTTCCAGGAGCCGCCCCTGCCGTTGGTGGCGGCCAGCCCCCATGATCCGGCGGTACGGGCCCTGATCGCCTCCTCCTTCGCGCACCACCCCGGCGAGCTCGGAGCGCTCTGGATTCCCTTTGATCACGCCGGCGCGGAGGCCTGGTTACGGCGGTTCCTGGAGGAGCGGCTCGATGGTTTCGGGCCCTACGAGGACGCCATCAGCCAGAGCCAGGGCACCCTGAACCATTCGCTGCTCTCGCCCCTCCTCAACATCGGCCTGCTCACCCCTGCGGCGGTGATCGCGGCCTGCCTGGATCATGCTCACCACCGGCAGGAGCGGGGCCAACCGGTGCCGATCGCCTCCCTGGAGGGATTCCTGAGGCAGCTGATCGGCTGGCGCGAGTTCGTGCGCGGCATCGATCGCGTCCATGGCGAACGGCAGGCCGGCAGTAACTTCTGGAACCACCAGCGGCGGCTGGCCCCCTGCTGGAGCGACGGCAGCACGGGCCTGCCCCCCCTGGATGGCGCCATCGCCCGCGTCAACCGCCTCGGCTACAACCACCACATCGAGCGGTTGATGGTGATCAGCAACCTGATGGTGCTGTCCGAGATCCAGCCCCAGGAGGCGCACCGCTGGTTCATGGAGCGCTATCTCGATTCCTATGAGTGGGTGATGGGCCCGAATGTGTATGGCATGGGCCTGATGAGTGATGGCGGCATCTTCGCCACCAAGCCCTACATCTGCGGCTCCAACTACATCCTCAAGATGGGGGATTTCAAGAAGGGGCCCTGGTGTGAGATCTGGGACGGCCTCTACTGGCGCTTCATCGACCGGCACCAGGGCTTCTTTCAAGCCAATCCCCGCCTCTCGATGATGGTGAAACTGCTGGAGCGGATCGACCCTGCCCGGCGCGAGCGGTTGACCACCGCCGCCGAGGCGTTCCTGGCCCGGGCGACCATGGCTCCAGCCGTGAGCGACCCCTCCCTGTGACCGAGCCCCTGCCCGTGGCCAACCC
>CAIOCZ010000105.1 GCA_903856805.1 uncultured cyanobacterium
ATCCACGTCGGCCAACAGCGTCGCGGCCGCCCCTAGCCAGGGCGCCAGCAACTCCGCCACCGCCCCGGCCAGGGCGGTGATGACCTCCCGCTGGCGGGTCCCATCGCCGGAATCTCCCCCCAGGCGCGCCGCGGTGGAACGGGCACCGATCACCTCGGCATGGGCAGCGGCGAAGTCTGCGGTCGAATGGACCACCACGCCACAACGGCCATCAGCGCCCGGCTCCAGCACTAGCCGTTCCACCCCCCAGCGCCGTTGGGCCGCGCCATCACAGCGCAACAACTGGAACGGCAGGGCCCGCCAAGCCGGAGCCCGCTCCGCCGGCACCATCGCCAGCAGCTGGCAGCGGCCCTCATAGCGCAACGCCCCCAAGGCCGCCAGGGCCTGGTCGAGCAGGGGGTCCTCCCCCTGGCGCACCGCCGCCCCCAGGGGAGGCACCGGCAGGGCCAACAGCCGGCAGCTCCGGGGGTGGGCCAACAGGCTGCCGCTGAGCACCAGCCAGTCAGCCTGACCAAGCACCCCGCCATCGCGCGCCAGCAGGCGCCATCCGCCCGCCATTGAGCGCGCCAAACCGTGCACCATGGTGCCGGATGTCAAGGCCACCTCCGCCCCCGCCAGGGCCAGGAGGCCCCTGGCCACGCCGTCCATGCCCGTCGCCCCCTGCCAGAGCGTCCCCCGCTCCATCGGATCCATGGCCCCTGCATGGAGCTGTCCTGCCCCATCCACCCAGGCCAGGGAGCCAATCCAGGGTTGAATCCAGCCACCGACCCGCAGCGGCTCCAGCAGGGCCAGCGCCGCCGGGTCCTCGCCCTGAAACAGGGGCGCCCCGTGATTGAGCCGCCAGCTGGGATCGAAGCGGGACCGACGGGTGGAGGCCCGTCCCCCCGGGGCCCGGCCCATCTCCCACAGCCGGATGGGCCCGCGCCAGCCCAGCTGCCGCAACCGAGCCGCCACGCCACAGCCGGCGATGCCGGCACCGATCACCGCCACCGACCCATCCGCGGACCCCAACATGGCCATGCAGCTGAAAGGCTGCCGCCATGCTGGTCGCCATGAGCTCCCGCAGCGCACCCTCGGCGGCAAGCCTGGCGACCTGCCTGGTGATGGCCGTAGGTCACCAGGCCCTGGATCCCTGGGCCCTAGGGGCCTCAACGCCCCACCCCAGCCCCAACGAGGAGTCCATCTGTGTGATCGCCCCCCGGCTCACGACCCTGCCCAACGGAACCGTCCAGGCCGTGGTGGCCCTCAGGGCGCCCACCCTCTTCGCCCAAGGCCAGTTCGCCGCGGTCTGGCTGGAACAGAATGGACGACTGCTCTGGCAGCGACAGGCCGGGGCCCATGGCCCCATTGAAGGCCCCATGCCGTGGCCGCTGGCGCCGTTGCAGCCCGGTGAACTCCTGCAACTGCGGCTGCGCCCCCTCACGGCCGCGAACGACAGCGTCGCGACGGTTCAACTCATGGCCGCCCCTGCGACGGTTTTGGCCCGCAACCAGGCCCTCCTGCGACACCTGGCCAACGATCCGGCCGCCTGGCTGCAGGCGGTCAACCAGGCTCTGAATCGCCAAGACATCCCCCTGGCCTGGGGGCTGTTGTTCGCCTTCGAAGGCCCGAGATCCCCCGAGCTGGACGCCCTGCGCCTCACCGTGTTTGAGCGGGGCTGCGGAGAGAGCGCAACCCCTCCCTAGGTTGGGCCGCCTCGGCTGATCCCCCCGTGGCCCTCTCCCTTCCCGTTCCGATCAGCGCCATGCGCGCGGCGGTGGACCGCGGCGACACCCGGCCTCTGGCCTGGCGCCTGGAGCAACTCGACCGGCTCACCGCTCTGATCGACAGCTGCCGCATCAGCCTGCCCGCCGCCCTGGAGGCCGATCTCGGCAAACCGGACGTGGAAGGCTGGTTCGAACAGGTGGCGGTGCGGCAGGAGTTGCGGGAGACCCGCAGGAATCTGCGGCACTGGATGGCCCCACGACCGATTCCCGTGCCGGCCAGCTTCCGTCCAGGCCGGGCGGCGCTCCACCCGGAACCCCTTGGCTGTGTGCTGATCATCGGACCCTGGAACTATCCCTTCCAGCTGTGTCTCCATCCGTTGGTGAGTGCCCTGGCGGCGGGCAACCATGTTGTGCTGAAACCCTCGGAACACGCTCCCCATACCGCCGCCCTGATTGCCGCCCTAGTGGCGCAGCATTTTCCAGCCGAGGTGGTCCAAGTGGTTCAGGGGGATGGGGCCACAGCCGCCGCGTTGCTGGAGGAGCGCTTCGACCACATCTTCTTCACCGGCGGCGCCCGGGTGGGGCGCCTGGTGATGGCCGCGGCGGCCCGCCATCTCACGCCGGTCACCCTGGAACTGGGCGGCAAGAGCCCGGCGATCGTGCTGGACGATGCCGACCTGGCCGTCACCGCCCGGCGCCTGGCCTGGGGCAAGGGGCTTAACGCCGGCCAGACCTGCATCGCCCCCGACTATCTGATGGTCACCCCCAAGCAACGGGAGCCCCTGGTGGCAGGCATCGCCGCCGAACTGCAACGGTTCCATGGGCCCGATCCCCTGAACAGTCCCGATCTGGGCCGCATCGTCAACCAAGCCCAGTTCGACCGGCTGGAGACACTATTGGCCGTGGCACGCTCTCGGGGCCAGGTGCTCTGGGGGGGGCGCAGCGACCCCGCCCACCGGAGGATCGAACCCACCCTGATCGCCGTGGAGGATGCCGCCAACGATCCGCTGATGCAGGAGGAACTGTTCGGCCCCCTGCTGCCGGTGCTCACGGTGCCCGATCTGGACGACGCGCTCCACCGCATCCGCCTTGGACCCAAACCCCTCGCCCTTTATCTCTTCAGCCGTAGTGCCATCGCCCAGCGGGAAGTGCTCAGCAGGACCAGTTCCGGCAGCGTCGGGTTCAACGATGTGGTGATGCAGGCGGGGATCAATCGCCTGCCGTTTGGTGGGGTGGGAGAGAGCGGTATGGGCAATTATCACGGCGAAGCCGGCTTTCGCACCTTTTCCCATCAGCGGAGTGTGCTGAAGCGCCCCTTCTGGCTGGATCTCCCGTTTCGCTATCCCCCCTACGCCGGCAAGCTGCCGCTGTTGCAACGGTTGCTGGGCTGAAGCAGAACATTTCTGCTCCGGGGGGGCTGGGCGAGCCCCGTGGTGGCTCTTAAGGTGCCGCCAGACCTCCGCCGTGCCCATGCGCCGCCTCTTCGTCGCCCTGGCCCTTGCCGTGGTTCTGCCGCTGCCCTCCCTGGCGGCTGAAATCACCGTCAAGGAGGGCGAAACGCTCTCGGACATCGCCGAACGCCATCACGTCAGCGTCAGCAGCCTGATGAAGCTGAACCGGATCAGCGATCCCGACCAGCTCTCGGTGGGCCAACGGCTCACCCTCCCCGGCGGAGCGAAGCCAGCTAGTGCGTCCCAGGGCGGCTCCGGTGCAGGGCGCGTCACCGTGCAGGAAGGGGAAACCCTCTCGGAAATCGCCGAGCGGGAAGGCATGAGTCTGGGCAAATTGATTGCCCTCAATGGCATCACCGATCCCGATCGCGTTGCCGTGGGCACCAGCTTGATCGTGAGTGGCAGCGCCAAGGCCACCAGTAGCAGCGCCACCGCCACCGCCTTCACCTACAACCGCGGGGCCAGTGACCATGTGGTGCGGCCCGGGGAAAGCCTGTCCGGCATTGCCGAGGGCTACGGCCTGCCCCTCAGCCGTCTGGTGGCCCTCAATCAGATCAGCGATCCCAATGTCGTGGACGTGGGCACCCGCTTGCGCCTGAAGGGTGCACCCCCAGCCCCCCGCAGCACCGGAGCCGCTACCGAAACCGCCACCGAGGCCAGCGTGGCACCCACACCGAAGCCCAAACCCCAACCCAAGCCGGTCGTCAGCACCACCACCCCAGTCGCGGCAGCCAGCACCGGCAGCACCAGCCCCAAACCGCGCCCCTCGTCCACCACGGTCGCCACGCCGAAGGTCGACACGCCGAAGGTCCCCAAACCAGTCGCCACGCCGCTCGCCACCAGCAAGCCCACCAACACGGCGATCGCCAGCGCCAGCAGCGCCCCGACGGGCGGCGGCAAACCGGACTGGCGCAGCTATGGCCCCCTCCAGGTGGATTGGGCCAACTGGCAGCCGATGGGCGGCAGCCTGGTGGCCCCCACCCTCAACGCCCAGGGCCAATCCCTCTACCTGGCCATCAACTGCACCGCCCGCAAGCTGAATGCCACCAGTGCCACGGGCCAGTGGAAAACCTGGGACGACCCCCAGGCGGATTTCGAACTGCAGATGGTCAATGATCTCTGCAAACGGCCCAGCAGCTGATCAGGCCGCCCAGTGCAGGGGCCAGGGGGTCTTGAGGTAGCTGCGGCCGGTGCTGCGGAGCCACAGCCGCTGGGCGCCGTCATCGCTTTCGCTGATTAGTTCCTCCTGCACCAGCCTCCGTGCCAGCCAGGCCCAACGCTCCTCATCCACCCCAGGGGAGCGGGCCAGTTCCTCCGTCAAGCTGCGCAGGTCACGGCCACTGCGGATTTCCAAGGCCGCCAGCACTTGGCCCGCCAGACCGGACCAGTCCCGGCGCCGATGGGACCCCTGACAGTTGTCGCAGCTGCCGCAGGGGGCCACCAACTCCCCCACGGTGAGCAATAGGGCCTGCTCCCGACACTCCTCCCCTTCCGCCACCGCCTCCATGCGCCGCAGCTGGCACTGGGCCAGTTCCAAGCGCTGGCTTTCCTGGCGACGCTGCTCCTCCGAGAGCTGCTGCGCCGTCAGCCGAATCGCCCAGCCCAGGCTCACCCGATCGGCGGGATCGAACAGCACCAGACAGTGGGCTGGCAACCCATCGCGGCCCGCCCGACCCGATTCCTGGAGATAGCCCTCGGGACTGGCGGGGAGGTCGAGATGGAGCACCAGACCCACATCCGGCCGATCGACCCCCATCCCAAAGGCCACCGTGGCCACCAACACCGGCCTGGGCTCCCCCTGGAAATGCTCCAGGGCTAACTGCCGACTCTGGGGATCCATGCCGGCGTGGTAAGCGATGGCCGCGACGCCCGCCCCACACAGCCGCTGGGCCCACTGCTCCACCGAACGACGGGTACGGGCGTAGATCAAGACGGCACCCCGGGCCTGCTGCACCGCCTCCAGCACTTCCGGCAACGGGTGGGAGGAGCGACGCCGCATGGCGTAGGTGAGGTTGGTGCGTCGCGCCGATCGCACCTGGATCAGCGGCCGACGCAACTGGAGCAACCGGATGATGTCGGCGCGCACCTGGGGCGCCGCAGTGGCGGTGAGGGCCACCAGCGGCACCCCCGGACAGAGGGCCCGCAACTGCCCCAAGCGGCGGTAATCGGGCCGAAAATCGTGGCCCCAGGCGCTGATGCAATGGGCCTCGTCCACGGCGAGGGCCACCAGCCGACCCGCCGCCAACTCCTCGTCGAGCAGCTGGCGAGTGGATTCCACCTGCAACCGTTCCGGGGCTAGATAGAGCAAATGCAGGCGGTGATCCCGGAGGCGTTGCAGCAACTGATGGCGCTCTGGGGTCGGCAGGCCGCGATACAAACAGGCGGCGGCGATGCCACGGCGCTGCAGCTGGCTCACCTGGTCCTGCATCAGGGCCACCAACGGGGACACCACCACCACCAGGCCATCACGCACCAGGGCTGGCAGCTGATAACACAACGACTTACCGGCACCGGTGGGCAACACGGCCAGACAATCACGCCCTTCCAGCAGGGCCTCAATGACCTGACGTTGACCGGGCCGAAAGGCGGTCCAGCCGAAATGATGGTCGAGGGCCCGTGCCAGCGGATCCGCCGCCACCAGCGCTCCAGCATTCGTTCGGAGCCGACCCTAACCCCCACCTTCAAGCCAACGGGGGCTCCAGATGGTCCGGCGCTTCCTCCACCAGCTGCAAGCGCACCCGCTTGCCCCCGGCCAACTCCCCCAGGGAGACCCGCATGGTGGCGCCGCTGAGGGTCTGCAGAGCCGTGATCAGGTCCCGCAGATGAGGGGTACTGCTGCCGCTCTCCACCCAGAGGCGCTCCTGCAACCCCCCCAGACGCCGCCAGCTGGTGTGGAGCTTGAGGACGGCGTTTTCCACCTGCTGAGCCTGGTACACCGCATCCGAAAGGATGCCTAGGGCATCCAGCCGCTGGGCCTCCTGAATCGCCTTGTCCAGATCGAGATTCCCCTGCTGCAGGGCACGGACCGCCAGGCCGGCCTCCGCGGCCTTACTCAGCCAGCGAGCCGTCATCGTCACATCCTTGACCCGGTCGAGTTCCGGTTCCTCGCGCAACACCCGCCGCAGGTCGTCCTGCTGGGGCGCGGGCAACTTGGCCAACTCCTTGACCAGTGGCGCAATCGCACGGGGCGGCAACAGGTTGTCGGCGGTGCGCTGCCGGATCTCCTCCGGCAGCAGGGGGCTGGTGGCTGCGGTGAACTCGTCGCTGAGACGGCGCACCTGCTTGCGGGTGATCTGCTGCCCCTCATTGGCTGCCTCGCTGATCATCTGCTGCACCTCGGGATCGGCTTGGGCCGTGTCGAGGAAAGCGCGCTTGGAAAAATTATTGACACTGCCCTCAGACAACAGCCCGTCGCCCACCAGCCCATCGGCCGACTCCGCCAGCTGAATCAAGGTGTAAGCGCGGGTCTTACTGATTTCACGCTCGCGAAGCCACTGCAGGAAACCCGTGCCCCGACCCTCCCCGCCGCGTTTCTCGCGGTCGCGCACTGCAAGCAGAATCCGACCTCGCCAGATCTCAGTCTGCAGATCGAAGCGATCACACACGGCCCAGGCCTCCTCCAGCCTGGCCAGGAACTCCATCGTACTGATGTCATCCCGGTCAGGATCCGGCAGCTCGAGGCTGAGGGCTGGGGCCTCCTGGGGAACCATCGGCGGCAACGGGGGAAGGTTGGATGCTGCCACGCGACCCCACCGCCCCGACGACGAAACGTGACGTCCTGCGGACCTAGACGCACCACCCCAAGTAAGGTCTCAGCGACAGTCACCCGATGTTCAGTCCAGCGATGGCCATCTCCCGCGGCGACAAAGTTCGCATCAAGCGTCCCGAGTCCTACTGGTTCAACGAGGTCGGCACGGTGGCCTCGGTCGATACCTCCGGCATCCGGTACCCCGTTGTCGTGCGCTTCGACAAGGTCAACTACAACGGCTACAGCGGCTCAGAAGGCGGCATCAACACCAACAATTTCGCCGAAACCGAGCTCGATAAGGCCTGAGTTCCCAGTTCAGGAACGACGGTGCCTGAACTTCCCGAAGTAGAAACCGTGCGCCTGGGGTTGGTACGCCAGCTCCAGAACTTCACCATTGCACGCGTTAAAGTGTGCCGGGCCAGCTCCATCGCCAGCCCGGCCGAGCCTTCCCTGTTCTGCCAAGGGCTAGAGGGTTGTGTTGTTCAAGATTGGCGGCGGCGCGGCAAATACCTGCTTGCCAGCTTGATCCGTGGGACAGAAACTGGGCATTGGGTCGTCCATCTAAGGATGACTGGCCAGTTTCTCTGGCTTGAACAGCCCACCTCCCCGTGCCCCCATACCCGGGTGCGGATGTGGGGGCAGGGGGGGCAGGAATTGCGCTTCGTTGATGTGCGCAGCTTTGGACAGATGTGGTGGATCCCACCGGGCATCCCTGTGGATCAAGTGGTTCCGGGGCTAGCCCGGCTTGGCCCAGAACCCTTCAGCGAAGACTTCGACGCGGGATATCTGGCCCAACGCTTGCATCGTTCCCAGCGAGCGATCAAGACAGCGCTATTGGATCAGACCTTAGTCGCTGGGGTCGGCAATATCTATGCCGACGAATCCCTCTTTAACGCTGGCATCCGGCCCCAAGCCGTGGCGGGGAAACTTAGCTTGGAGCAGCTCGGACGCCTTCATGACGCTTTGGTAACGGTGCTACGGGTCAGCATTGGGGCGGGAGGGACAACCTTCAGCGATTTCCGCGACCTCAGCGGGCGTAACGGCAATTACGGTGGGATGGCCTGGGTCTATCGCCGCGGTGGTCACCCCTGCCGCCGCTGTGGCACACCCATCCACCGCGAAAAATTGGCAGGGCGCAGCAGCCACTGGTGCCCCCAGTGCCAATCCTGACGTGGAGCACCACCAATCCGACACCACCGTGAGCCTCCTCCTTGCCCAACAACTGACGGATGCCATGGCGGCAATCCACGCCCGCGGTTGGTGTGACGGCACGGGCGGTAATTTCAGTTGCGTTGTCCGCCAGAATCCCTTGGTGCTGTTGATGGCCCCCAGTGGCGTCGATAAGGGCAAGGTGCTCCCAGCAGACTTGATCGAAGTGGATGGTGCAGGAGAGGTGATTCATGGCGAGGGACGCGCCAGCGCCGAAACCCTGCTCCACATTGCGATCGTCCACACCACCGGAGCAGGGGCGGTGCTGCATACCCACTCCCAGGCCGCCACCTTGCTGTCACGGCACTACACCGCCAATCCTCGCCCCAAGAACGACCCGTTGTCCCCCACACGGGGGGGATGGTTGGAGCTGTCAGATCTGGAGATGCTTAAAGGCTTGGAAGGGATCACGAGCCATGAGGTCCAAATCAAGCTTCCCGTCCTGGCCAACGATCAAGATCTCGCCCGCCTCAGCCAGGCAGCCACTCCACTCCTCGCCAAGGCACCGCAAGGCCTACTGATCGCAGGCCATGGACTCTATGCATGGGGGCAGGATCTGCCTCAAGCACAACGGCACCTAGAGATCCTCGAGTTTCTATTGGAGCAACATTGGCGGCAACTTCTACTCGAAGCCATGGTTGCAGCAACCCGCACCCCATGACCACCATGAACAACGCTGTACCAGCGAATAATGCGATCTTGTTCCGTGGCATCAGCCACATCTTGCTAGATATTGAGGGGACAACCTGCCCAGTCAGCTTCGTAGCGGAAACGCTCTTCCCCTATGCCCGCATCAACATTCCCGAGTATCTTCAGCGGAATTCTGAAAACGCCGAAATACTGAACCTGCTCCAAAAAGTTCGAGAAGCCTGGCAACAAGATCAGGATGAATCCGCTTCCGTCCTCTGGTCCCAGGGCGAAAAACTTGAGCAATATTTGGATCTACTCATCACTCAGGATCGCAAGCTCACCGAATTAAAAGATCTCCAGGGAATGGTATGGGAGGAAGGCTATGCAAACGGGGACATTATTGGGCCGCTCTACGATGACGTCCCACAAGCGCTGCAAGACTGGCACGACCAAGGAATAACTCTAAGCGTGTACTCCTCCGGCTCAGTTGCCGCGCAGAAGCTAATCTACAGCCATAGCAACGCGGGAAACTTAAGCCACCTGTTCTCCCACTGGTTTGACACAAAGATCGGTCCAAAACACGTCAGCACAAGCTATAAAGACATCGCAAATACAATGCAAGTCCCCGGAAATCAAATCTTATTCATCAGCGATTCAAGGCAGGAACTTGAAGCCGCCAAATGCGCAGGAATACAGACGATATTCAGCATCAGAGATGGGAATCCACACGGAGAATGTGCTGGCTTTCCATCCGTCAATGACTATTCGACCCTAATACTAGAACTTCCCATCAACTAAATTCAGCATGAACGAGCCCCGAGACCAAGAGCTTCTTAAAATCAACCAAGCCATGCTGAACAGCGCGGCGACAGGCGACTGGAAAACATATTCACAGTTCTGCAGTCCTGAACTTTCATGCTTTGAACCAGAAACGAATGGAAATTTAGTCGAAGGACTAGACTTCCACCACTTCTATTTTTCGGACATTCAAAACAATTATTCGCCATCGGCCAATGCATCTCTAGTTGTCGTCACCATGGTTCGCCCCCATTTGCGCTGGATAGGCGAAGATACAGTGGTACTGAGCTATTGCCGGCTTACCCAACGAATGCAGAACGGCCAACCGATCACGACAAGCTGCACAGAAACAAGAATCTGGCAATGCCAAGATGGCAATTGGCAACAAATTCACCTACACCGCTCATGATCACATCAAGTTCTACCATCTAACCATACAACAAAGCGACGACCAAAAGGCCGTCGCTTGTCTTGCCGTATCGGGCAGGGCCAGCCGGTTGATACCGGTTGACTGTTGGGTTGAGCAATGTTTTACCTGGCATCGAGCTATTTTCGCAGGGGGCTGCCCCCCAACTATTGTCGCCGCAGCTGCGTTTCACGTCCGAGTTCGAGATGGATCGGGGTGGGA
>CAIOCZ010000106.1 GCA_903856805.1 uncultured cyanobacterium
CGGCAGAACCGGTGGTCGTGCTACGGATTCCGGAATTGGCGCCGGCGAGGGGTGGGGAAGCGGGGGGCGGGACGGTAACTGTCGGAGCAACAACCGGAGGCGTGGTGCCTGGGGGCGGAGTGGGGCGCACAACGCGACCCGCTTGAGCGGGGAGAGACTGGAGGGCCGCCATGGCTGCCGTAGCGCTGCCAAGAGCAAGCAGTCGAGCGGATCGACCGAGGTCGAGGGAAAGCATCAGCTTGGGAATGGAGTTCTCTCACTATGTTAACAGGGTTTGCCTAGCGCCTGAAGAAGCCGGTGCGAAAATTGTCGCCCCAGGACAGGGTGAGGGCTCCGACCGTCCCCCAGGGTGAGGAATTGAACACATCGCCCACCACGAGTCCAAGCGAGATCGGCAGATCACTGAACGGGACGTAGGACAGCTCCAGGTTGGTACCGCGGCCGCTGACCCCGGCCGAAACTCCCAGTCTGGGGCTCACTTCAACCCCAATCGAGCCGAAATAACCAAAGATCGGTCCGGTGAAGTTCTCATCCATGGAGGCGAAATTATTGCCCCCCACCCCAAGGCTCATCTGCAGCACCTGCTGAAAGGCTGCGTTCTTGGGCCGCAGCGGAGTTGCCGCAGTGACGACTCCATAGCCGTTGGGGGGCACCCGGCCCTCGTAGCCCGTGCTGTACAAATCGCTCCAACCTGCCCCGGCGGCCACCTGCCAGCGGGAAGAACTCACCAGCATGCGACTGATGCTCGCCGAAAAGCCGTAATTGCCAGCAAAGCGCTTGATGCTGCCAACGCCGAAATCCAATTCAACGGAAACGTATTTATTGGCATCTCCGAAACCCACGCTGGCGTTCAAGGAGCCGTCAACGTTGTCGCGAATCTTGCCGGGGGTGGCGGCGGAGAAGCCGATTGAATAGTCCCCCCAAGCCGCGCCAAAGGCTCCAGGTAGGGCCCCGCCCAGGGAGGGGAACAGCATCTGGTTCGGTCCCTCGATCGGATCCGGCAGGTCGGCGAGTGTCTCGAGGGGCTGGGGCGCCGTGGGGGCCCCCCAGGGGCTGGGGCCGCCGGAAGGTTGGGCCACGGGCGTGGCCGGCGCCGGGGCCGCCGCCGCGGGACTGGCGATGGACCGCCAGGCTCCGGCGCTCACCGGCTGCTGCTGAATCACCCGCCAGCTGGGGGCGGGTCCCAGGGCCAGGGGTGCACTGGTGGCGGCCGGGGCCGCAGGACACGCCAGGGCTGCCAGGCCAATCACCAGAACGGAAAGGCTGGGTCGCAGGATCAGCGGCAAACTCAAGGCGATCCTGCGGACCGTGGTCGACGCATGGTACCTCGATTGAAGGGGCTTGCGTCCCCTGCGCCTCTCCGCGGGGTTGGCTCCAGGCAGGAGCTACGTTGAAGGTTGAGCTGCACTGCGGCTTTCGTCATTTCCCCGCCATGGTCCGGATTGGGCTGATTGATTACGGCATGGGCAACCTGCATTCGGTGCAGCGGGCCCTTGAACGCATCGGGGCCACGGTGGCGACGGTGCATCATCCGGATCAACTGGCCGCCTGCACGGCGCTCGTCTTGCCTGGGGTGGGAGCCTTCGACCCCGCCATGGAGCGTCTGCACAGCGCCGGCCTCGTGGACGCGCTGCGCCAGTCCTGCCAGGCGGGGCAACCCATCCTGGGGATTTGTTTGGGCCTGCAATTGCTGTTTGAAGCGAGCGATGAGGGCCAAGCCGAGGGCTTGGGCCTGCTCGCGGGACGGGTGCGTGCCCTGCCGCGTCTGCCCGGCCAGCCGCTGCCCCACATGGGCTGGGCCCCCCTGCTCCAGGCCACCCCCAGCGCCCTGCTGCCAACGGCACACCCGGAGAGCTGGGTGTACTTTGTCCATTCCTACGCCGCCGAACCGGCCCAGGACAGCTGCACCACCGCCTTGGTGGACTACGGCGGACGGCCCATCTGCGCGGCGGTGTGGCAGGACGGCATCGCCGCCTGCCAGTTCCATCCGGAGAAGTC
>CAIOCZ010000107.1 GCA_903856805.1 uncultured cyanobacterium
AGCATCGAGGATCATGAGCTTGTGGTGCTCGTGCTGCAGATCGGCCATCGACGCGACGTGTACAAGTGAATACAACTCGGCTGCCAGAGGCCCTCGTCGATGTGTACCACCGAGCCGATAAAGTGCACACCGATCTCTTCAGTGGATCCGGCGCGGAGGATGTCAGCCCAGAGCTGTTGGCATTCCTTCAGCGTCCACGAATAGGTGCGCTGATAGATCGGGATGATGAACTGGGAGACGGCGCCCAGGATCTGGAGGAGCTTGGCTTCTGTGGCTTTCATTTATCAAAAGACTCGCTCAAGAGTGACCTAGATAACTGAGCATGCAAAGCAGAGCTAACGAGCAGGCTCGCCTCAAGCTGAGCGATATTTTTGATTGTTTCGCAAAACGACCTTTGTTCGTCGACGGGCGGGAGTATAATCGGGGCAGATTTAACCACTGAGGTCGATATGGTGTTGAGGCCGGATGTGGTGTTTGCTCGTTTAAGTAAATGCCTGCGACCCATTCTAGAGTTTAAGTAAAAGCACAAGAACTCGGGGTCCAATGAGCTTGCCTTGGATCTCACCCTGATTAGGTGATTCTGATGAACCATCTCGCCAGGTTGTTCGGTCCACATTGCTACTCTGCCAATTTCGTTAGGGTTTCCATGGCCCTCTACTACGAGAAGATCCTTTGGTTGAAGCAGTGTCCTGTCAAGTTCTGGCTGGCTGCAGTTGATTTCTTTGATCTCGGCAAGGTCAAGCCTGCCTCTGAGGACATTCGCAACCCGAAGATACGGAACTCTGATCGGCATGGCAGAGCGTGCGGATGTCACTTGGAGACCCCCTTGGACATCGCAGAGCTCGCCCAGCGCAAGCTGCTCCCAATGACCATGGCGGTCATGAGCGATGAAAGCTTCGTCAAATAGGCTGGCTTTGATATCCGCCGCATTTCTGGCCGCTTTTTCACTGCAGCTCTTGATCGCTGATGCCTTATCCAGAATCGCCGCGATGCGCCGCTGCTCCTCCAGCGTGGGGAGCGGGATTTCGATCTGACATGCACCAGCTTTTGTGAGTTTGTCACGGGTCGACCCACTCAAGTGTCGTCGGACATCCTTATTTTTGAGAGCGTGAGCGAGATAGTCCACATCGATGATCCCTTCCCTTGGGCGAAGCACATGAGCATGATTGTTGACCCAGGTCTTCCCAATGATTTTGTAGGCGATTCCCCTTTCAGGGTTGGAGAAGTGCCCGCCATCCTCTGCAAGAAGCACTAGCGGCTCATCGAACAAATAGTCGTTGATCCACCCCTGTTGACCGTTCGCGCCGAAGTAGGGATAGGGACCGTTAACTCGCTCGGATTCCTTGACAGGCCTTCTGATGTGATCGAGGAATTCACAGCACTCCTCAAGTGCAACGCATGGGTGCGTCATCGCAACATCCCCTCCAGCTCCTCGATCCCCTGCAGGATCTCCTGCTCGATCGTCCGCAGTTCCGCCAATATCTCCAGCGGCGGCCGGTGCTCCACCTCGTCGTGCACCAGCTCCTTGTAGCGGTTGAGGCTGAGGTCGTAGCCCTGCTCGGCGATCTCGGCCTTGGGCACGCAGAAGCTCTGGGCGGTGCGTTCCCGATCCCGCTCGGAATCCTTGCGTTGTCGCCAGCGGGCCAGGCAATCCGGCAGGTTGTTCTTGTATTGCTCGGCTTCGGCCAAGGTCTCTTTGGGAGCAGGCCCGAGTTTCTCCAGTGGCAGCAGCGGATTGCGCTTGTCGTCGAGGCTCCAGCCGTCGGCAGTCATGTCATAAAACCAGACGTGGTCTGTGCCGCCCCGGCCGGTTTTGGTGAAGAACAAGATTGCCGTGCTCACGCCGGCATAGGGGCGGAACACGCCGCTGGGCAGCGACACCACGCCTTCGAGGAAATGGTCTTCCACCAGGGTGCGGCGCAGTTCCTTGTGGGCCTTGCTGGAACCAAACAGCACGCCATCGGGCACGATCACCGCCGCCCGCCCGCCGGGTTTGAGCAGCTGCATGAACAACGCCATGAACAGCAGCTCAGTTTTCTTCGTCTTCACCACCCGCTGCAGCTTGCCGCTGGTGCTCTCGTAATCCAGTGATCCGGCGAAGGGCGGATTGGCCAGGACCAACGTGTACTTGTTCTCCTCACTGGCGCTGTCTTCGGAGAGCGAATCGCGGTAGCTCACATCGGGATTCTCCACCCCGTGCAGCAGCATGTTCATCGCACCGATGCGCAGCATCGTGGTGTCGAAATCAAAGCCATGGAACAGGCCATGGTTGAAGTGCTCGCGCAGTTCCGGATCACTGAGCACCTCGGGGTGGTGCTCGCGCAGG
>CAIOCZ010000108.1 GCA_903856805.1 uncultured cyanobacterium
GCGTCCTCATAGGCCACCTGCACCACCGGGTGCTGACCGCGCCCGGCCAGATCGCTGCCGGGGCCCTCGGGATGGCGCCAGTCGGCCCCGGGAACCCAGTGCCACCAGCTGAGCTCCTCAATCGGCCCGCTTCCGGGCACGGGCTGGAACACCAGCGAACCCGGGGCACGCTCGCTGGCCTTCAGGTCGGGAAACTGGTCGCGAGACAGGGGTCGTTCCGCCACCATGACATAGCCAGTGGCCGCCACAAAGGCCTCGAAACGGTCATTGCTGACCTCCGATCGGTCCAGGCAGAAGGGGCTGATCCGCAGGACGCGACCCGGCTGTTCCTCCGGCAGCTGGGCACCGGCGCCGATGCGGTAGCTGCCGCCGGGAATCAGGGCCATGGAGGTAGGGCACGGGTCCGCCGCCAGGGCGGGCAGGGGCTGCAGGAGCAGAAGCTGGGCAATGGCCAACAGCGCCAGCAGAACGGTGCTGTGCACGAAAGCGCGGCGATGAATGGCCAAGGGTTGGGTTGGATTCAACGGGTCCTCCCTTGCACGCGGTTTCTGTAATCTATGGGTCGGGCAAATGGGGAGGAGGCTCAACTCTTTCGCATGATCAAAGAACCTAGGAGTTCCCCCATTTCGTCGACAGGTCTCAGGGCTTCACAGAATCGACTGTAGGGGTCGCCGCAAGGCTTTGCTCGTAATTGATTGGACTGAGGGAACCGATCGTTGAATGGCGGCGTTCGCGGTTGTGGTAGCCCTCGATCCAGAAGGCCAATGACCTCTGGATTTGAGCCGGATTGAACAGAGTTTCAGCATCGTCATCGAGGTCCAGTTCAAATTTGAGGGTGGAAAAAAAGCTCCCCTCAACTGCGTTGTCCCAGCAGCAGCCCTTGGCGGACATGCTGCAGCTGATCTCATGCTTCTGGAGCAGCTTGCGGTAGTCGGAGGCCCGATACTGACTGCCCTGGTCCGTGTGGATGATCAGTTGCTCCGGTTCCACCCGGCGGTGGCCCAGGGCCCTGTTGAGGGCTTCCATTACCAGGGCTGTATCCATGCGGTGAGCCAGCTTCCAGCCAACAACACGGCGGCGGTACCGATCAATCCGGACCGCTCGGTACCGCCAACCAGCGCTGGTGCGGATGTCGGTGATGTCACCCGCCCAATAGAGGTTCGGAGCTGGGGGCTGGAAGTCCTGTTGCAGCAGATTCTCCACCACCCCACAGGCCGTGCTGTTGCCTTGGTGCAGGGCCGGAACGCCCTGCGGGTCTTGGCCCTCAGGGCGTTGAGGCGCATCAACCGAGCGACGCGATGCAGCCCGACATGGCAGCCGGCTGCACGGAGATCACAGCGTTGTCCGCCGCCCGCTCCCCCGGCGCCTCCTGCCGCTGCCGGCACAGCCAGGTGATGGCATGCCGATCAGCAAACTGATCAATCAGGCGAAACCTTTCGGCGACAGCTGCTCTTTGGCAAAGTGCGCTGCCGCCAGCCTGAAAAAATCCTTCTCCCTCCTGAGTTCCCGATTCTCCTTACGGAGGCGATTGAGCTCAATGCGCTCGTCGCTGGTCAGGAGGCCGTGGTCCCTGGGACCACCTGCCCGCTGTCGATACGGGCCTGGCGAACCCAACGGGCCAGGCTCCTGGAGTGCAGGCCGAGGCGCTGGGCCACCGCATTGCAGGAGAGGCCCTCCTGCATGAAGAGGGCAACGGCCTCCAGTTTTTGCTGCTCCGGGAACTGGCGTCTGGTCTTGGTGGGATTGGTCATTGATGGACAGTCTGATGGTCATGGCGTGACCCTTAGGGACCTGTCCACGGAAAGGGGGGCGGCCCACAATGACGATGGACGGGGTTGACGATCTATGCGAGCATCAGAGAGGTTAACGGTGCTCGATCAAGTCAATCAGCCCCTGCCATGGCACCACCACCTCCACCTCAGAGAGAAACTTCTCCCGCTTGGTCTGCTTCTTGGCCGTGGTGAGCTCGTAATCCGAGAAGCCGAGCTGCTTGGCGCCCATCAACCCAGTCCTGGCCTGCGATTACGACGTCATTTTCGCGTGGATGACCTGGGTTTTCCAGTGTCTCCTTAGGGCTGTCAATGGCTCAGATCAACTGCAGCTGAAGCAGTTCGCCTTTTCTCATCAGGCCCTCATCAAGACTCTGCCAAGCAAAACAGATGGGATTCCCGCCTTAGTCATAGCTTTCGCCCCTTCGCATCTACGTCAATCGCATCTACGTCAATCGTTGCCGTACTTGCATCGATATCACGAAGACCTGTCGAATCAACAACCTCAGTACCGGGGAAAGGATGTCCGCATGCAACACATGCCGAGCCTCCAAGGCTGGTAGAGCCACAAACCTCACATGTTTGTAAGCGACGTTGCAAGAGCTGCCAGGCGACTACAGCCACACCAGCAAGCAAAAAGGGCACAAGGAAAACCGCCAACGTGAGACCACCAATGAGATCCAGTAAAAGGCGACCCGCGGGGCCCGGAAGCAACAGAAGCAAACCTGCAGCACCAATCCAAAACCAGAGGAAGGAACGTTGCATCAACGCTGAAAGCGATTGTCATTTTCAAACCAACGCTCCATGGCCGCGAGCCCCTCAATCGCCGCCCAAACACCCAGCACAAGGGACACAACCCATGCTGCAACGATCCCCACACCAATCAGGAGTGGAATCAGAGCCACGGTGGTGATGCCGATCAGGACAACAGAGCCAACAGCCGCGGAAACCAGCAAAAAAGTAGCGGGCACCGAGCGAATCAACAAAGCAGGCTTGTTCAAGGAACGCTCAAACGAATAACACCATTTTGCCCGGGCCAGCGCCAAACGCTACCCATCACAAAGTGTGGATCGCCTCCCCCCATCTGCGCGACGGGAGCAGACCACCGAAAAACATTGACCATAGTACAAAAGAACTCCAACAAGCCAGATCCACAACATCAACACAAGCACGCCCCCAACGACACCATAGGCCTGAAAACGCAGACCAAGGGCGACAAGAACCCGACCCAGCAATAGATTCAACAGCGTAATTGATCCACTTGCCAATAAAGCACCCGGCACGTGCGTACGCATAGGAATCCGTTTCGAAGGTTGAAACCAAAACAACACGAGAGCGGCCAGAAAACTAAGCATGAGAGACAAAAGCAGATCAACCCCTGCTGATACAGAAGCCAAGGCGAGCAGAGGTGCAGGGGCTTTACTCAAGAACCATTGCCGAAAAAAAACTAATCCCAAAAAACGCAGATTACTGATCAACTGATCCAGCACAAAAAGCATCCCGATTAAGATCAAAAGCAAAGAAGCCTTGAGGCGAAGTAAGACGAAGCGAAGCACGACTTGATTCCAAAGCAAGTGCTCGCGACCGAACGGACGATTCCACCAAATCCGATCCGCACCTCTTTGCAAGGCAAGATAAATATTATTTGCCGAAACCAGCAATAAGAAAGCACCAAGGACTCCAGCACCCAAAGCCTGGCGAATAAAGCGGGTGAGTGTATCCTCGAATACAATTAATGCATCCATTGGGAGAACCAATTTCGCCCTATCCACCAAATGTGCCACAAGCTGTTCGTCATGACCAAGTAAACGCGAAGCGAAAGCAAGAGCAATCAACAAAGCCGGGAAGAACGCCTGAATTGTGTGATAAGCAAAAGCCGCACTCAAATCAACACAGTCCAAACGCAACCAAAGAAGATAAGCATCCCAAAAGGGAAGGAGCTTGCGACTCAATGCTTTGGCCGTGCCAGAGTACATTAACAAGCCCCAACACCACTCATCAAAGCAACCTTAGATTGGACATTACAACCACATCAATTGATTTTTCATCTAGTCAAGCCCGACGGATGCCAAGGTCATCAGCAATCAAACCATACAACAAAGCGACGACCAAAAGGCCGTCGCTTGTCTTTCCGTATCCGTCATGGCCAGCCGGTTGATACCGGTTGACTGTTGGGTTGAGCAATGTTTTACCTGGCATCGAGCTATTTTCGCAGGGGGCTGCCCCCCAACTATTGTCGCCGCAGCTGCGTTTCACGTCCGAGTTCGAGATGGATCGGGGTGGGA
>CAIOCZ010000109.1 GCA_903856805.1 uncultured cyanobacterium
GGCCTGGCGGCCCGCTTCCCCAAGGGCCCCGGCCCGGCGATCCTCGATCTCGGCTGTGGCCCCGGCAACATCAGCTTCCGCCTGGCCGCCGCCTGGCCCAGGGCCCAGGTGTGGGGCCTCGATGGCGCCGCCGCCATGCTGACCATTGCCGAACGCCGCCGGCAGGAGCAGCGCGATCTCGCCCCCCGACTGCGATTTCTGCAGCGACTCCTGCCCCTCGCGCCCGTCGATCCGGAACTGCCGGCGGCGGGCTTCAGTGCTTTGGTGAGCAACAGCCTGCTGCACCATCTCCACGATCCCCAGGCCCTGTGGAGCAGCCTGCGGCCCTGGGCCGCGCCGGGGGCGCTGCTGTTCCTCCGCGACCTGCGCCGCCCCACCGATGCGGCCAGCCTGCGGGCCCTGGTGAAGCGCCATGCCGCCCAGGCGCCCCCCCTGCTGCGCCGCGATTACGCCCGTTCCCTGCGGGCCGCCTTCACCCCGGCGGAGGTGCGCCAGCAGCTCGATCAGGCGGGCCTCACCACCCTGCAGGTGACCCCCCTGGCCGATCGCTACCTGGAGGTATGGGGCCTGATGCCCCATGGCTGAGCCGCGTCCCAGTTCGGCCGGCGCTGTCAGGGCACTGCTCGGGGTCCTGCTGGGGGGCGGCCTGTTGGGGGGCGCCATGGCCGGCTCCATCGCTCCCAGCCGAGCCCAGGTGCAGCAACCCCCCACTTCGATCTGGGCCCGCCAGGAGCCCCTGCGGGCCAGCTGGCAGACCCTGTTGTTCGCCCAGCTGGAGGAGGGTGACCGCAGTTGGCTGCCCCGCCTCCAGCGCCTGCCTGACGGACGGGTTCGTTATATCTACCGGCGCCGCCAGGGGGATCCACCCCTCAGCCTGGCGCAGATCCAGGCCCTGCTCCAGACGCCCCCCCGCTACGGCCGGGAGCGGCAGGCCATCGCCAACCTGCTGGAGCAACTGGAGCGCATCGGCCTCCGGGTCCAGCTGGCGCCGTTGCGCCGGCCAGGGGCCGCCGGCGAATGGGAACCCCGCAGTGCCAGCCTGCGGATCCGGCCGGATGTGGCCAGCCGTGGCAGCCGGGACTTCGCCATCGTGCTCAACCATGAGGCCATCCATGTGGCCCAGAGCTGCCGCGCCGGCGGGCTGCGGGCCCTGCCCCGGCCCCTGGGCCTGGCGCGCCACCTGGCACCAGCCAGCCAGAAGCTGCTGGCCTCGAGCGTCTATGCCGGGGCCAGCCCCACGGTGCGGCAGCTGGAGGAGGAGGCCTTCGCCCATCAGGACGACCTCAGCCTCGGCGCGGCCCTGCTGGCCCGCCACTGCGGCAACGACGACCTGCCTGGCAGGCTGGGCCCATGACCAGCTCCCCCACCCAGCCCAGCCCGGACCAGATCAGCCTGGCCGAGGCGGTGGCGCGCCGTCGCAACTTCGCGATCATTTCCCACCCCGACGCCGGCAAGACCACCCTCACCGAGAAGTTGCTGCTGTACGGGGGGGCCATCCAGCAGGCGGGGGCGGTGAAGGCCAAGGGCGAACAGCGCAAGGTCACGTCGGATTGGATGGAGCTGGAGAAACAGCGCGGCATTTCGATCACCTCCACCGTCCTGCAATTTGATTACGCCGGTAGCACGATCAACCTGCTCGACACCCCGGGGCACCAGGACTTCTCTGAGGACACCTACCGCACCCTCGCCGCCGCCGACAATGCGGTGATGCTGGAAGATGCGGCCAAGGGTCTTGAACCCCAGACCCGCAAGTTGTTTGAGGTGTGCCGCCTGCGGCGCATCCCGATCTTCACCTTCATCAACAAGATGGACCGGCCCGGGCGGGAGCCCCTGGAGCTGCTCGATGAGATCGAACAGGAGCTGGGCCTGGCCTGCTGGCCCGTGAACTGGCCGATCGGCAGCGGCGACCGCTTCCGGGGCGTGATCGACCGGCGCAGTCGGGAGGTGGTGCTGTTCGAGCGGGCCGAGCGGGGGCGCCAGAGCGCCGAGCGGCGGTTGAGCACCTCCAACCCGGAGCTGGCCACCCTCGTGGAACCGGATCTGCTGGCCACGGCCCTGGAGGAACTGGAGCTGCTGGAGGGGGCGGGGGCCGATCTCGATCTCCCTGAGGTCCATGCCGGCAACCTCAGCCCGGTGTTCTTCGGCTCCGCGATGACCAACTTCGGCGTGCGGCCGTTTCTGGATGCGTTTCTGGAGCTGGCCCAGAAACCCACGGCCCGCCAATCCAGCGAGGGGGATGTGGATCCCCTGCGCCCGGGCTTCAGCGGTTTTGTGTTCAAACTGCAGGCCAACATGGATCCCCGGCACCGGGATCGGGTGGCCTTTGTGCGGGTGTGCAGCGGCAAGTTCGAGAAGGACATGACCGTGCAACACGCCCGCAGCGGCCGCGCCATTCGCCTCTCCCGTCCCCAGAAATTGTTCGGCCAGGAACGGGAGGTGGTGGAGGATGCCTACCCCGGCGATGTGATCGGCCTCAACAACCCCGGCATGTTCGCCATCGGCGACACGCTCTACAGCGGAACCCGGGTGGAATACGAAGGGATCCCCTGCTTCAGCCCCGAGATCTTCGCCTGGTTGCGCAATCCCAATCCCTCCGCCTTCAAGAGTTTCCGCAAGGGAGTCAATGAGTTGCGGGAGGAGGGTGCGGTGCAGATTCTTTACGACACCGACCAGAGCAAACGGGACCCGATCCTGGCGGCGGTCGGCCAACTTCAGATGGAGGTGGTGCAATACCGGCTGGAACATGAATACGGCGTGGCCACCCGCCTCGAACCCCTCGACTTCACCGTGGCCCGCTGGGTGAGCGGTGGCTGGCCGGCCCTGGAGGCCGTGGGGCGCATCTTCAATTGCAAGACGGTCCGGGACGCCTGGGGCCGGCCGGTGCTGCTGTTCCGCAACGTCTGGAATCTCAACCAGCTCCGGGAGGACCATCCCGACCTGGAGCTGAGTGCGGTGGCACCGGTGGTGAGCGGCGTCGAGCCCATCGCGCTCTGATCCGGTCGCAGGCGGGCCCCGGGGCCGCCAGAATCGATGCAATGAATTGTCACACCGCAACGGACGGTCTCCGCGATGCCGACTTCCGTTTCGCCGCTCTGGCTGGTTCGTCCCCGCAGTGACGGAGGCCAGGACTACGTCAGCTTCCGGCCCGAGCCCAATGCCCCTGGCGCCGCCATGGTGGAAATGCGGGAGGGCTCCCACCTGCCGCCCCAGCTCCCCCTGCTCAAGCGCCGCTGCCACCTGGCCTGGGAGGAGGCGGAAGCCTGCCACCGCCAGTTGCAACAGGAAGCCGGATATCACCGCAGTGAACCGCTTTTTTAGGCCCGCCTCGATACGCTCCTAGACATGAATCACGGTTCCGAGAGTCCCGAGCTGCCCCCGGCCGGCGAGCCCATCGATCCCTACAGCCGACTGGGCATTGCCCCGGATGCCAGCTTCGATGCCGTCCAGGCGGCCAAGCAGGCCCGTCTGGAGGAGGTGGGGGAGGATCCGCTCGCCCGCTCCCGCATCGAGGCCGCCTACGACGCGGTGTTGATGGATCGCCTCAAGGAACGGCAGCAGGGCCGGGTGAGCAGTGCCGCCCGCACGGCA
>CAIOCZ010000110.1 GCA_903856805.1 uncultured cyanobacterium
CACCAGGCGAGCAATCTCAAACTGGCGGAGCATGAAGCCGATCAGGGCGAAGGCACCGTGCAGGGCCACGAACGGCCAGAGGCCGCCCAGCTGGCACCAACGGACGAAATCACCCTGGGCCTCAGGTCCCCAAAGCAGGAGCAGGCTGTGGCCGAGGGCGTCAGCAGGGGTGCTGACGGCGGCGGTGAGGAAGTTGCAGCCCTCCAGGTAGGAGCTAGCAATGCCGTGGGTGTACCAGGAGGTGACGAAGGTGGTGCCGGTGAGCCAGCCTCCGAGCGCCAGGTAGGCGCAGGGGAACAGCAACAACCCGGACCAACCCACGAAAACGAAGCGGTCGCGCTTGAGCCAGTCGTCGAGGACGTCGAACCATCCCCGCTCTGACGGCGCACGGCCTACAGCGATCGTCATGAGAGGCGCTTAACGAAGCGTTACACCCCAACCTTAGGGGCCAGCGAGGGATCAGCGCGAAAGCCGCCCCGCTGGCGCCCAGGAAATGAGTACTTCCACTCATGGCATCAGGCCGGTGTCGCCGCCGCCGCTAGGGTCCCCTCAGAACCCTGAAATTGGAGCGATAGACCAATTGCGCGCCTTATTGGTCTATCCCGAATTCCCCAAAACCTTCTGGAGCTACGAGAAAATTCTTGAGCTCGTCGGCCGCAAGGTGCTGCTTCCACCCTTGGGTCTGATCACCGTGGCCGCGATCCTGCCCCAGGACTGGGAGTTCCGCCTAGTGGATGTGAACATTCGCCCGGTGAGCGCGGCTGAATGGCAATGGGCAGATCTGGTGATCCTCTCGGCCATGATTGTGCAGAAAGAGAACTGTATTCACCATATTGGCCTAGCCCACACCCATGGCAAGCCCGTGGCTGTCGGCGGCCCCTACCCCAGCTCCACGCCGGAGGAACTGGCCAGCGCCGGCGCCGACTTTTTGATCCTCGATGAGGGCGAAATCACCCTGCCCCAATTCGTAGAAGCCTGGACCAACGGCGCCACCAGCGGCCGATTCAGTGCCCATGGGGAGAAACCCGATGTGACCTCGACCCCGATCCCCCGTTTCGACCTTCTGGAGCGCAGCGCCTACGACTCGATGAGCGTGCAGTTCTCACGAGGCTGCCCATTTCAGTGTGAGTTCTGCGACATCATCGTGCTGTATGGCCGCAAGCCTCGCACGAAGACCCCCCAACAACTGATCGCCGAGCTTCAGGCACTTCACGACCTTGGCTGGCGTGGCGGCGTGTTCATGGTGGACGACAACTTCATCGGCAATAAACGCAACGTCAAGCTGTTTCTCCATCAATTAGAAATCTGGCAACGCGACCACCGTTACCCCTTTCGCTTTGACACAGAAGCGTCCCTTGATCTAGCGGAAGACCAGGAATTAATTGATCTCATGCTGGCCTGCAACTTTGCAGCCGTCTTCATGGGCATTGAAACCCCTGATGAGGCCAGCCTCCAACTCACAAAAAAATTTCAGAACAACCGCTCACCCCTCCTCGAATCCATCGACCGGGTCACCCGCTCCGGCCTGCGCGTGATCGCCGGCTTCATCATCGGCTTCGACGGCGAGCAGGCTGGAGCGGGCGGACGAATCGTGGCCTTCGCGGAGGCTGCTGCCATCCCCACCACGACCTTCGCCATGCTCCAGGCCCTACCCCACACCGCCCTGTGGCATCGCCTGGAACAGGAGGGGCGGTTGATGGCCAAGGACGGCAACATCAACCAAACAACCTTGATGAATTTCATTCCCACGCGGCCCGTGGAGGCCATTGCTCACGAATACGTGGAAGCCTTCCAAGCTCTCTATGAGCCCCAGCGCTATCTCGACCGGGTCTACCGCTACTTCCTTCGCCTTGGAGCCCCCCGCGTCAAGACG
Organism: uncultured cyanobacterium; assembly: GCA_903856805.1. Taxonomy (GTDB): domain Bacteria; phylum Cyanobacteriota; class Cyanobacteriia; order PCC-6307; family Cyanobiaceae; genus Cyanobium. The sequence continues at coordinate 1,874 of CAIOCZ010000110.1, forward strand.
GCCCCCAGCTGGCCCGAGTGGGTGGTTGTGCGAGCCCTGGCCATCGTGTGTTGGCGCCAGGGGATCCAGAGGTCCACCCGCTGGTCCTTCTGGCACCACCTCATCCATGTCCTGGTGGCGAATCCCGGGGTGGCCGAGCAGTACCTCGCCGTCTGCGCCCACAACGAACACTTTCTCGAGTATCGCGACATCGTGCGCGACCAGATCGAAGCTCAGCTGGCCAGCCATCGCCACGCCTTGACCCAGGAGAAGGCGGCCATCAACAGCGTCCCGGTCCCCAACATCCCCGCCATCACCAGAGGCTGATCCGGCTGACTAAACGGTTGCTCCGGCCATTGGTCAGACTGCCAGTCCCGTTCGCCGCTGTCTCCGTGTACGTCATCGAGCTCTCCCTCCGGCTCAGCCCCATGCCCATCGCTGTGCAGCGCAAAGAGCTCCAGGCCGCCCAGGCCGTGTATGGCGACGTGCGCCAGGCCCTGGACCGGGGCGAACCACGCCTGCTGGAACTGCACTGCGAGAAGGACGAGCAGAAACAGATCACCCTGCTCAGCAGCGAAATCGTGGCGGTGCAGATGTACGAGAAATCGGCGTCCGGTGCCGGCAACCGCCGTCCCGGCTTCAGCTTTGACACCTGAACCCACCGCTCTCCCAACGCTTTCTCTTCGACGCCGCCCCGTGTGAGCCCATCCCCGTCCTCTCCCCTACGGGTGGAAGCGCTCAGCTTTACCTGGGCCAACGGCCAACCGGCCCTGCGGGGATGCCACCTGGAGCTCCCCCACCCAGGCCTCTGGATGCTGGTGGGCAGTAACGGCAGCGGCAAGAGCACCCTGCTGCGGCTGATCGTGGGCCTGCTGCCCCCCTGCGGGGGCCTCATTGACATGCCTGGCAAGGCCGCCCTGGTGTTTCAGAACCCCGACCATCAGCTGTTGATGCCCAGCTGCGGCAGTGATCTCCAGCTGTCGTTGCCGGAGGGCCTCAGCCCGCAGGAGCGCCAAGCCCGTGCCGACGTCCTGCTGGCCCAGGTGGGGCTGGCCGGCCTGCATCACAGACCCATCCATACCCTCAGTGGCGGCCAGAAGCAGCGCCTGGCGATCGCTGGTGCCCTGGCCAGCAGCGCCACGCTGCTGTTGCTGGATGAACCCACGGCCCTGCTGGACCCCAACAGTCAGCAGGACGTGCTGGCCCTGATCCGCGCCCTCTGCAGCCGCCCCCACCAGCCTCTCTCCGCCCTGTGGATTACCCATCGCCTGGAAGAACTGGACAGCTGCGACGGCGCCGCCCGCATGGAACGGGGGCAGGTGGGCCCCTGGCAATCCGGCCAGGCCCTGCGGCGCAGCCTCACCCCCTTGCCCAGCGGACCAACCGAGCGGTAAGGTCCTTCAGTTGCTTTCAAGCAACGCAGGTCTCGCCTCCAGGGCGATGCACCCATTCCTCGGTAGCTCAGTGGTAGAGCGGTCGGCTGTTAACCGATTGGTCGCAGGTTCGAATCCCGCCCGGGGAGTTTTTTCATAGCGACGACGTCCACGACCTTGATTAGGCCCCAATGGGGCCTTTTTAAGTTTGTGCTCCCACCCTCTCCCCGCCCAGAGTTACCGCAGATCACGGAGCGCGTCCGGAGAAAAAATGAAGATTCACTCGATTTCACTTGACCGCTGAGCGCTCCAACTCCAGTGGGGACCGAACTTCTGATCGGTGCCGGTGCCACCGGATCCCACCAAATCGGCTCGAAAGGAGCATGGGCCGATGGCAACGGCGCCAACTGGCCCGGCAGTGCCCCCTGAAAAAAGAGACAATGCCTCACAGTTCTGTGGCCCAGGCCCTCTGGATTTCCAACCCCACATATGAAGTCCTGCATCCTGCTGATCGAAGACGACGGCGACATGCGTGATCTGGTGGCAGGCCACCTTGAGCATGGCGGCTTCGACGTGCAGCGGGCCGACGACGGCATCCGTGGCCAGGCCTTGGCCCTGCAATACGCCCCTGACGTGATCCTGCTGGATCTGATGCTTCCCAAGGTGGATGGGCTCACCCTCTGCCAGCGGCTCCGTCGCGACGAACGCACCGCCAAGATCCCGATTCTGATGATCACGGCCCTGGGCGGGACCAAAGACAAGGTGAGCGGCTTCAATTCCGGCGCCGATGACTACCTCACCAAACCCTTCGATCTTGAGGAGCTGATGGTGCGGGTCAAGGCCCTGCTGCGACGCAGCGAACGGGCCCCGCTGTCCACCAAACACAACGAAATCCTCAGCTACAGCTGCCTCACCCTGGTCCCGGAGCGTTTCGAGGCCATCTGGTTTGACGAGCCCGTACGGCTGACCCACCTGGAGTTTGAGCTGCTGCATTGCCTGCTGCAGCGCCACGGTCAGACGGTGGCGCCCTCCCTGATCCTCAAGGAGGTGTGGGGCTACGAGCCCGACGACGACATCGAAACCATCCGGGTGCATGTGCGCCACCTGCGCGCGAAGCTCGAACCCGATCCCCGCAAGCCCCGCTTCATCAAAACCGTCTACGGAGCGGGCTACTGCCTGGAACTCCCCAGCGGCGAGCGGCTCATCCAGGAAGAGGACACCGTGCGTGAGATCCGGGCCGCCAGTCGCAAAACCGCCGCCGCTAACGCCAACGCAGCCAACAGGATCGAAGCCGTCTGAGCCTCAGGCTTGTCCCCGCACCACCCCGGCCACCTCCAACAGGGCCACCTCCCAGGCCAGGCGAGGTTGCACAAACGACAGCAAATGTTGGCGTAGGCGTTCCAGGCGACGCATCTGGTCCACCCGGCCATGCCGCCGCCAGAGGGCCAGCTGCCACCAGTTCAGCAGCCACAGCTGCTGCTCTCCATCCAGGGCTTCGCTCAGATCCCTGGCCAGGGCGAGTGCGGCCAGGGGATCCGCAGGGAGTGCCAGCAGGCCGGCCGCCACCCCCTCCGGTAACGCCTGCCACTGCTGCCGGTGGCGCAGCAAGGCCCCAGGGGATCCGGCCGCCAGCTCCACCAGCTCGGAGGGGTCTGGGCCCAGTTCGGGATCATCGGCCAAGAGCTCCGCCATCAGCGCCGGTTCCAGGCGGCCGAAGCGGATCCGCTGGCACCGCGATCGAATCGTGCTCAACAACTGGTCAGGGGCGGCACAGATCAGGATCACCACCCCCTCCCCAGGCTCCTCCAGGGTTTTGAGGAGGGCATTGGCGGCGGCCTCCGCCATCGCCTCGGCCCCCTCCAGCACCACCAGGCAGTGGTTGCCCTGCACCGGACGGCGGGCCACAAACCGGGACAGCTCTCGGATCTGATCCAGGCGGATCTGGGGGGGACTGCGGCGGCTCACCCCCTCGGCCACCGCTGCAGAAGCGGCGACAAGGCGGCCCTGATGGCTGTAGGTGGGCTCAATCCAGAGCAGATCCGGGTGGTTGCCCTGCTCCAGACGGCGCCGCAGCGGCGGCGAACCGGCCGCCCAGGCCCCCGGTCCTGCCAGCACCCCCTCCAGGAATCGCAGCGCCGCCAGGCGCCGACCCACCCCATCGGGCCCAGCAAACAGGTAGGCCGGTGCCAACCGCTGCCGCTCCAGGGACGCCTCCAACAGGGCCACCGCCTGGGGCTGGCCGCGCAGATCGGCAAACAGCTCAGCCATGGGGGCGGGGGACTGGGATCTCCAGTTGGCGCAGGTGCTCGCAGGCGGCGGCGGTCACCGCCGCCACGGGTTGGCTGGCATCGAGACGCTGCCAACCCCGTTCGGCGGCCAGGCGCGCAAAGCCAGCGGCCACCCGCCCGAGGAACGGCTCGCCAGCCGCCTCAATCCGGTCCGCCGGCCAATCGCCCCGTCGCCGCAGGGCCGCGGCCAGGGGCAGCTCGAGCCAAAAGGTGAGGTCGGCCTGCAAGCCCCCGGTGGCCATCCCCTCCAGCTCGGCGATCAGCTCCCGATCCAGGCCACGGCCATCCCCCTGATAGGCAACGGTGGAGCCAGTAAAGCGATCACTGAGCACCCAATGGCCGGCCGCCAACGCCGGCAGAATCCTCTCCTGAACGTGCTGAGCGCGATCGGCGGCATAGAGCAGCAATTCCGTGCGACTGCAGGGGACCTGGCCCTCGGGGGGATGGAGCAACAGCTGACGCAAGGCCTGCCCCAGGGACGTCCCCCCCGGCTCCCGGGTGCAGACCACCTGGGCGCCGGGGGCCAGCAGTCCGCTGGTGGGAAGCCAACGGCTGAGGGCCTCGAGCTGGGTGGTCTTGCCACAGCCGTCGATGCCCTCCAGCACCACAAACCGCCCTCGCGGCATGGACTCGGCACTCACCCGGACGGCTCCTGCGCGTGGGGATCGTCATCTTGAAGCAGCAGGGCGTTCAGGACCACGGTGAGGGAACTCAGCGCCATCAACAGGGCCGCCAGGGGTGGCGACAACACCAGACCGAACCGGGGCAGGAACAGGCCCGCCGCCAGGGGCAAGGCGATCAGGTTGTAGCCGAAGGCCCATAGCAAGTTCTGACGCACCTTGGCCATGGTGCGACGGGCGATGCGACGGGCCGTCAGCAAGCCGCCCAACTGATCACCAAGCATCACCAGGCCCGCACTCTCCTGAGCGATCTGGGTGCCGGTTCCCACGGCGATGCCCAGGTCGGCCGCGGCCAGGGCCGGAGCATCATTGATGCCATCCCCCACCATCGCCACGGTGCCCGCACCCCGCTGGGCCAGGATCCGCTCCAATTTCTGCTCAGGGCTGAGCTCGGCCACCAACTCCGAGGGCAGGAGAGCCAGCGCGTTGGCCAGCTGCTGAACGGGAGCCAGACGGTCGCCACTGAGCACCCCCAAGGTGAGGCCTTGGCGCCGCAGGGCCGCCAGGGTGGTCGCCGCCTCCGGCCTGGGCCGATCCTGGACCGCCACCAGACCCAGCAACCTGGTGCCGCTAGCAACCCCAAGCAGACTGGCGCCGTCGGCCTCCAACAGCGGCACCTGGGCCGCCAAATCGGCGTCGGACTGCACCCCCTCCGCCCTTAACCAGGCCAACCGACCCACGCGCAGCGGCTCGGGCTCCCCGCTGAGTTCGCCCAAAAGACCGGAGCCGTTGAGGCCCCGCACCTCCAGCACCGGCAACAACGGCAACGCCCGCCGTTGGGCCTCCTGGAGCAGCGCATGGGCCAGAGGATGGCGGCTGTGCTGTTCCAGGCTGGCGGCGAGCTGGATCACCCGATCGGCGGCGTCAGCCTGGGCCTGGGCGGGCAGGGCCACCCGTTCCACCAGGGGACGGCCCAGGGTGAGGGTGCCGGTCTTGTCGAACAGCACGGTTTTGAGGGCGGCGGCGGTCTCGATGGCATCCCCGCCCCGAAACAACAGGCCGCAACGGGCGGCCTGCCCCAGGCCCACCGTGATAGCCGTGGGGGTGGCCAGACCGAGGGCACAGGGGCAGGCCACCACCAGCACCGCAATCGACAGTTGCAACGCCAGGGCCAGGGGGGTGGCCGCCGCGGCCCCGAGCAGGCGCTGACCATGCCCAGCATGACCGGCGTGGTCTGGGGAGCTGGGGGGGGCCAGCAACTCAGGCCAGTGGCCCGCACCCCAGAGCCACCAGAACAAAAATGTGGCGATCGCAAGCCCCAGAACCACCACGGTGAACCGACCAGCGATGCGATCAGCGACCCCCTGAATGGGGGCCTTGCGGGCCTGGGCCTGCTCCACCAGATGGACGATGCGGGCGATGGCGCTCTCGCCACCGCTGCGGCGCACCTCCATGACCATGGGCGCCTCGAGGTTGAGGGTGCCAGCGGCCAATTCCGAACCGGGCTGCGCCTGCATGGGTAAGGGCTCCCCCGTGAGGCTGGAGCAATCCAGCGCCGAGGTGCCCTCCAACACCAACCCATCCACCGGCACCCGATCCCCCGGCAGCAACCGCAGGCGATCGCCAGGCCTCAGCCCCCCCACCCGCACCTGGCGGGGCGGGCCATCGTCCAGGAGGAGCAGGGCCTGATCGGGCTGCAGGGCCGCCAGTTGACTGATAGCTCGGCCGGTGCGCCAGCGGGCGCGCTCCTCCAGGAAGCGGCCCGTGAGCACGAAACCCAGCAGCATCACCGGCTCATGAAAGAAACAGGGCAAACCACTGGCGGGCCACAGCCATCCCACCAGGCTGGTGACGGTGGCACTGCCCACCCCCAGGCCTACGAGGGTGTCCATCCCGGGCCGGCCGGCCAGGGCGCTGCGCCAGCCCTGAACCAAAATGGGTCGACCGGGCCCCGCCAACACCAGGGTGGCGATCAGGGCGTGGAAGCCGAGGTTGCCGAGGAGCTTGAACGGGCCAAGCCATGGCAACTGGCCGGCATCAGCCAGGTGGCCCAGGCTGGACACCACCAGCAAACTCAGAGCCACCACCAGCTGGCGCCAGCGCTGCCACCAGTCCTGCTGGCGCTGCTGATCAACACGGCTCGCCAACGACGCAGGACCGTCGCGCAACCGGGCCGCAAATCCCAGCCCGGCCAAACTGGCCACCAGCGGTTCCACCGCAACAGTGGACACAGCGCGATCCCCAGCGGAATCCCCGGCCAAATCCACGGCGGGAAGCAAGGTGGGATCCAGATCCACCCAGGCCGTGCGGGTCACCAGGTTGACACTCACCTGCCGTACACCCGGGTGCTGCAACAGCCGCTGCTCCACCGCCCGCACACAACCACCGCACTTCATCCCCTCCACCTCCAGCAACAGGGGATCGGAGGAAACAGGCGGCGCAGGAACGGACATGGGCGCCGACAACCTGGCGTGGAAAGAGGGCCACGCTAGGGGCAGCGCACGGGATTGCCCTGACAGCGCCCTGCACCCGGCAGGATGGTGGGCAGCTCCTGACACCTTGCCCCGTGCCCCGCTCGCAGCGCAACGACAACTTCATCGATAAAAGCTTCACGGTGATGGCAGACCTGATCCTGAAGGTGCTGCCCACCAATCGCCGGGCCAAGGAAGCCTTCGCTTACTACCGCGATGGCATGAGCGCCCAGGGCGACGGGGAGTACGCCGAAGCGCTAGAGAATTACGAAGAAGCGCTCAAACTGGAGGAGGACCCCAATGACAAGGCCTTCATTCTCTACAATATGGCGCTGGTATTCACCAGCAATGGCGACCACGAAAAAGCGCTCAACTACTACATCCAAGCCCTTGACCTGAACGGCAAGATGCCCCAGGCCCTCAACAATATGGCGGTCATCCACCACCATCTAGGCTCCCTCGCCGAGGAACGTGGCGAGGCCGACGAAGCTGACAGTCGGTACGACCAAGCCGCCGAATACTGGACCAAAGCGATCCGTATGGCGCCCAATAATTATATCGAAGCCCAGAATTGGTTGAAAACCTCCGGACGGGGCAGCGTGGACGTTTACTTCTGAAGTAAATGTCCACAGAAAGGCATCATTCGAAGCGCCTCATCGCCCCGGTCGGGACTGCCTAGGCCCGATCGTCGGCGGGATCCACCCCCAAGGCTGCCACCAGGGCTTCCGCCACGCTGCCGGCCTCCAGCAGCTGCAGGTCAAGCCCGGCCGCCACTGCCGCCAGCCCACTGGCCCGGGGCAGCACCAAGCGGCGGAAGCCAAGCCGCGCCGCCTCCTGAAGCCGCAATTCCAATTGGCCCACGGGCCGCAGCTGGCCCCCGAGCCCCAACTCACCGATCAACACCGTGCCGGCGGGCAGGGTGAGGTCCCGGAAACTGGCCACCACCGCCGCCGCCACCCCCAGATCCGCCGCCGGCTCCTCCACCTCCAGTCCCCCAGCCACGGCCAGATAGCAATCAAACCGCGAGAGAGGCAGGCCGAGGTGTTTTTCCAGCACGGCCAGGATCTGATGCAGCCGATTGGTCCCGATTCCGGTGGCGGTGCGGCGAGGGCTGGCATAACTGGTGGGGCTCACCAGGGCCTGCAGCTCCACCAACAGCGGCCGGGTTCCCTCACAGGCCACGATCGTGGCTGAGCCGGAACTGGGGCCCGTGCCGCCCAGAAACAGCTCACTGGGATTGCTCACCTCCGCCAGACCACGGTCGCGCATCTCGAAAACCCCCAGCTCGTGGGTGGCCCCGAAACGGTTCTTGACGGCCCGCAGCAGGCGATGGCTGGCGAAACGGTCCCCTTCGAAGGTGAGCACCGCATCCACGAGATGCTCAAGCACCTTGGGGCCGGCCAGGAGGCCTTCCTTGGTGACATGGCCCACCAGCACCAAGGCGGTGTGCTGACGCTTGGCCAAGCGCTGGAGGGCGGCAGCGCAGTCGCGCACCTGGGCCACCGACCCCGGCGCACTCCCCAGCTCCGCATCATGCAAGGCCTGAATGCTGTCGATGATCGCCACCGCCGGCCGCAACGCCTCCAGCTCCTGGAGCACCAGCTCCAAATCCGTCTCCGCCAGCAACTGGAGGCTGGATCGGGAGGCTGACGGCCCATCCTCACGCAACTCTGGCCGCAACTCCGACGGCAACTCCGGCAGCGGCCCCTCCGGCACTCCCGCCGCCGCCAACCGCCGCCAGCGCAGTTTCACCTGTTGAGCCGACTCTTCCGCACTGACGTACAGCACCGAAACCCGCGCCGCCATCGCCCGGGCGCTTTGCAGCAACAAGGTCGATTTGCCGATGCCGGGATCGCCGCCCAACAGCACGAGGGAGCCGGGCACGAGGCCGCCGCCCAGAACCCGATCCAGCTCGCCGTAGCCACTCGCCAGGCGCTGCAACGGCCGCTCCCCCACCGCCTCGATCGGGGCCGAGCGCAGCGGCTGCCCCGGATCCGCGGCGGACTGCCCCTCCGCCACCGGCCGGCGCCGGCGCAGATCCGGGGCGGACTCCCGCTGCTCCACCAGGGTGTTCCAGCCCCCACAGCTGGCACAGCGGCCGAAGAATTGGCGGGTGCGGGCGCCACAGGCCTGACAGACAAAGGCAGAACTGGGGCGAGCCACGGCAGGGGTGCAACGAAAAGGACAGGGCAGCCAGGGGGCCAACCCCGGGGGCGAGGGAGGGCACCGGGGCGAAACTATGAAGAAAGGTGGCGTTCGATGAATCCGCGGCCCACGGGCCACTTCAGTAGACCGGACACGAGTAACGGCTCTGATGCCGCAATGACGGCCTCCCTCCCCTCCCCCGCCAAAGAAACCATCCTTGTCGTGGACGACGAGGCCAGTATCCGCAGGATTCTGGAAACCCGTCTGTCGATGATCGGCTATCAGGTGGTCACGGCCTGCGATGGCGAAGAGGCGTTAGAGGCGTTTCACCGGACCGCGCCCGATCTGGTGGTCTTGGACGTGATGATGCCCAAGCTCGACGGCTATGGGGTCTGCCAGGAGCTGCGCAAGGAATCGGACGTGCCGATCGTCATGCTCACCGCCTTGGGGGACGTGGCCGATCGGATCACCGGGCTCGAGCTCGGCGCCGACGATTACGTGGTCAAGCCCTTCAGCCCCAAGGAACTGGAGGCACGGATCCGCTGCGTGCTGCGGCGGGTGGAAAAGGAACAGGTGGCCGGGATCCCCAACTCCGGCCTGATCCAGGTGAGCGACCTCCGCATCGACACCAACAAGCGCCAGGTGTACCGAGGGGAGGAGCGGATCCGCCTCACGGGCATGGAATTCAGTCTCCTGGAGCTGTTGGTCAGCCGCTCGGGCGAACCGTTCAGTCGCGGCGAAATCCTCAAGGAGGTATGGGGCTACACCCCGGAACGTCACGTGGACACCCGGGTGGTGGATGTGCATATCTCCCGTCTGCGTTCCAAACTGGAAGATGATCCGGCCAACCCCGAGCTGATTCTCACGGCCCGGGGAACGGGTTACCTGTTCCAGCGCATCGTTGAAGCCGTTGCCACCGAAGGAGCCTGACCGCGGCGACCGCAGACCGCGGCCCCGCGTCAACCGCACCAAACCCAGCCGACCGATCCGTCGGTTGGTCATCTGGTATCGCCGCAATGCGGCGGTCACCAGCCTGGTCGATACCGCCACCTCCACCGCCAGCGGTGCCGCCTCCATGGCGGGCTCGATGGCCGGGAGTGTTGCCGGAGCCGCCGGCACCATGGCCGGCTCGGTCCTCCAGCCCCTCGTGTTCGACCCCCTACGGCGCCTCCAGCAGGGTCCCGGTGGAGGAGCGGAGGACATCGAGATCGACGACCGCCAACGCCTCTGGGTCGCCGTCGACGGCATGGGGGGCGACCATGCTCCGGGGCCGATCCTGGAGGGCTGCCTCCGGGCCGTGCAGCTCCTCCCAGTTCGCATTCGCTTCGTGGCCGAATCGGGCCCCCTCCAGCGGGCCGTGGCCGAACTGGGCCTCCAGGAGGAGCTGGACGAGGCCGTGGCCAGCGGCCTGTTGCAGGTAATCAGCAGCGGCCCCTCCGTGGGCATGAACGAAGAGGCCACGGTGGTGCGCCGCAAGCGCGACGCCAGCATCAACCGGGCGATGGATCTGGTGAAGGAGGGGCAGGCCACGGCGGTGTACTCCGCCGGCAACTCCGGTGCCGTCATGGCCTCGGCCATCTTCCGGCTGGGTCGGCTGAAGGGCATCGACCGGCCCGCCATCGGCGCCCTGTTCCCCACCAAGGATCCCGCCCAGCAGGTGTTGGTGCTGGACGTGGGCGCCAACATGGACTGCAAGCCGGCCTACATGCACCAATTCGCCCTGCTCGGCAATATCTACAGCCGAGATGTGCTGCAGGTGAAACAGCCCCGGATTGGCCTGCTCAACATCGGGGAGGAGGAATGCAAAGGCAACGACCTCTCCCTGCGCACCTATCCCCTTCTGGCCGAGGAGGGCCGCCTCCTGTTCGCCGGCAATTGTGAAGGACGGGACGTGCTCTCCGGCGCCTTCGACGTGGTGGTCTGCGACGGCTTCACGGGAAACGTGCTGTTGAAATTCCTCGAATCCGTGGGCAGTGTGCTGTTGGACGTGCTGCGGGCCGAGCTGCCCAGGGGGAGGCGCGGCAAGGTGGGCTCCGCCTTCCTGCGCAGCAATCTGGTGCGGATCAAGAAGCGCCTCGACCATGCCGAGCATGGCGGGGCCCTGCTGCTGGGGGTCGATGGCATCTGCGTGATCGGCCACGGCAGCAGCAAAGCCCTGTCGGTGGTGAGTGCCTTGCGCCTGGCCCACTCGGCCGCCAGCCATGGCGTGATGGACGATCTGCACGCCCTCAGCACCAACTCCGACAGCACGGCCGTCGCGGGCACCTGTGGTTGACTGATCCCTAGCCAGCGTGGGCCAGAACCGAGTGTCGCTCCCCACAGACCTCGCCCCAGACCTCACCCGAGGGGGTCGCTTACCGGTTGAGGGGACTCCAGGCATGGCCTTGGTGGGCTGCGGCAGCGCCGTCCCTGCGGCCACCATCACCAACCTGGATCTGAGCGCCAGGGTCGACACCAGCGACGAGTGGATCCGCAGCCGCACCGGCATCGGCGCACGCCGGGTGGCCGGTCCCGGCGAAACGGTCACCAGCCTGGCCACCGCCGCCGGCCAGGCTGCCCTCGACCATGCCGGCTGGCGGGCCGAGGACCTGGACCTGATCCTGCTGGCCACCTCCAGCCCGGACGACCTCTTCGGCACGGCCCCACGGGTTCAAGGGGCCCTGGGGGCTTGCAATGCCGTCGCCTTCGATCTCACCGCAGCCTGCAGCGGCTTTCTTTTTTCCCTGATCACCGCCGCCCAGTACATCGGATCGGCCGGCATGCGTCGCGTCCTGGTGATCGGCGCCGACCAGCTCAGCCGTTGGGTGGACTGGGATGACCGCAGCACCTGCGTGCTGTTTGGCGACGGGGCCGGCGCCGTGGCCGTTCAGGCCTGTCCAGCGGCTGAGAACGGACTCCTCGCCTTCCGCATGCGCTCCGACGGCAGCCGCAACGGCTGCCTGACCCTCGCCCAGTCCACCCAGCATCGCCCCCTGGTGGCGGGCCTCTCGGCCCAGGTGGGCGGGTTCACGCCCATCCACATGAATGGCCAGGAGGTGTACAAATTCGCCGTACGGGAAGTGCCCGCCGTGCTGGCGGAATTACTGGAAGCCAGCGGTGTGGCCGCAGAGCAGCTGGATTGGCTGCTGCTGCACCAGGCCAACCAGCGCATCCTCGATGCCGTCGCCGAACGCTTTGCGGTGCCCAACACCCGGGTGTTGAGCAATCTGGCCTCCTATGGCAACACCTCCGCCGCCACCATTCCACTGATGCTGGATGAGGCCGTCCGCGATGGCCGGGTGCGCCCTGGTCACCTGCTGGCCAGCAGTGGCTTCGGTGCGGGGCTGAGCTGGGGAGGCGCCTTGGTGCGGTGGAGCGGCCCCCAGATTGACGCCTCCCTGCCGTCTGCCGTCGCGGCGTAACCTCCAGCACACCGAAGATTGGCGGCCGATGTCGATTGCCTGGGTGTTTCCTGGTCAAGGCTCTCAAAAGGTGGGGATGGCCGCTGGCTTGATCGACCTGCCCGGCGCCCGCGAGCGATTCGCCCAGGCCTCCGAACTGCTGGGCCGCGACCTGCTGGCCATTTGTGCCGGCGATGGCGACCCCGGCCTTGGGGATCTCGCCAACCTCAACGACACCCGCAACACCCAACCGGCCCTCTTCGTCATCGAAAGCCTGCTGGTGGATAGCCTTCGGGCCCAGGGCCGCACGCCCCAGTTGGTGGCTGGCCACAGCCTGGGGGAGCTGGTGGCTCTTTACGCCGCCGGTGTGTTCGATGCGCCCACGGGCCTCGCCCTGATGCACGCCCGCAGCACCCTGATGGCGGCCGCGGGCGGCGGCGCCATGGCCGCCGTGATCGGCTTTGATCGAAGCGAACTGGAGCAGCTGGTGGCCGCCACCGACGGGGTGGTGATCGCCAACGACAACAGCAGCGCCCAGGTGGTGCTGTCCGGGACCCCGGAGGGGGTGACCACCGTGACTGGAGCGCTGGCCTGTAAGCGGGCCATCCCCCTGGCGGTCTCCGGGGCCTTCCATTCGCCGTTCATGGCGGAGGCGGCCACCGGCTTCGCCACAGTGCTGGAGCCCCTTGGATTCGCCGATGCCCAGGTGCCCGTGCTGAGCAACACCGATCCAACCCCTGAAATCAAGGGATCCGCCCTCAAGCAGCGACTGATGGGCCAGATGGTCACCGGTGTGCGCTGGCGCGAAACCATGGCCCAGTTGGAAACGGCCGGCATCGGCACCGCCGTCGAAATCGGCCCCGGCAACGTGCTCAGCGGCCTGATCAAACGCGACTGCCCGACCATCGGCACCGCCCAGATCGGCAGCCGCGAGGATCTGGGTCTGTGAGCGGCCCGATGCGGCGGGTGCTGCGCCGCCGCCAGCGGGCCGAGCCACCCGCCCTGCTGAGCACGCCGAAACCGAGCCTCACCTACCGGCTGATCAGCTACCTCCTGGTGTTTCCGATCTACCGCCTGCTGTTTCGGGGGCGCACCGCCGGCAACGCCAATGTGCCCGGCGAGGGGGCCCTGGTGGTGGTGGCCAACCACGGATCCCATCTCGATCCGCCCCTGCTGGGCCATGCCCTGGGCCGCCCCGTGGCCTTCATGGCCAAGGCGGAGCTGTTCCGAGTGCCCCTCCTGGGAGCGATCATCCGGGCCTGTGGGGCCTACCCGGTGTCCCGAGGGGCCAGTGATCGCGAAGCGATCCGCACGGCCACCGATCGGCTGCAGGAGGGCTGGGCCACCGGGGTGTTCATCGATGGCAGCCGTCAGAGCGATGGCAGGGTCAATGCGCCCCAGGCGGGGGCAGCCCTGTTGGCGGCCCGCGCCGGAGTCCCCCTGCTCCCCGTAGCGATCATCAACAGCCATCGGGCCCTGGGTCCCGGCCAAAGCTCCCCGCGCCTGGTGCCGGTCCACATCCGGATCGGCACACCGATACCACCCCCTGCCTCCCGCCGCCGACCCGACCTGGAGGCCACCACCCAGGCCTGTCAGGAGCAAATCAACCAGCTGCTCGACCAAGGGCTGATCAACGGGCGCCAACTCGCTCCAGCCAAGGAGCCAGCCGTTCTGCCGCCCAGCTCCTCAGATCCCGGCCGGTGAGCACCCACAGGGCCGCCCGCACCCCATCGCCCCAGACCTTGCGCCGCCCCTCCACCACACACGCACTGCCACAGGAGACGGGCACCGGCGTGAGCTGAATGCCGCGGCTGCCGGCCACGATCCGCCCCACCAACAGGGCCCGGGGCATGTGGTCACGGCTGGTCACCAGCAGGGCATGGCGGATGTGAGCACGGCGGAGGTCGTCCACCAGCGAGGTGAAATTACTGAGGGTGTCGACGGCGCGGTAATCGAGCTGAACCCGATCGGCGGGAAGTCCCCCCCGATCCTGAAACAACCAGTGGGCGTACTCGGGATTGGTGCCGCCGCTCACCACCACCGGTAGCCCGTCGCGAAGGGCCAAGCGGGCGGCGGCCTGCTCCCTGGCGGCGTCGCCACCCAGCACCAGGATCATTTGCGCCGGCGGCGGCGGCGGCCACCACCACCCCCGCGACAGCCATAACAGCCCCAGGCCCGCCAGGCCAACCGCGATGGCGGGCCAGGGGGAGCGGCGGGATGGCGTGGTCACAGGCCTGGGATCTGCCCCCCTCCTTGGCGACGGGCGGACCGCGGACCGCAGCAGCGGCGACTCCCTGCGGCTCGAGGAACGGCGGGCCATCAGGGCGCCGGCACCGGTCCGGTGGGATAGAGCGGCAGCACCGGTTGCCAGGGGGCGGCATGGCCCGCCGCCGCCGCCGCCTGAGCGCAGGCCAGCAACTCGGCCACGTCATCCGGCAGCTTGGGGGTCGCCGGCCAGAGAGGGGCCGGAGCCGTGGTCGCCAGGGCCTGCGCATCGGCATAGAGGCGGGGCGCAAGCCGTTCGGCCATCCCCCGGGGGG
>CAIOCZ010000111.1 GCA_903856805.1 uncultured cyanobacterium
GCCCGAATCGGGCAGCACCACCACAATCGTCTTGCCGGCAAAGGCCTCCTCCTGGGCCAGGCGGACGGCCGCCACGGTGGCGGCCCCGCAGGAGATGCCGGCCAGGATGCCCTCCTCCCGCATCAACCGCCGCGCCATCGTCACCGCCTCCTCATCGCCCACCGCTTCCACCCGATCCACCAGGGTCAGGTCCAGGTTGGCGGGGACGAAACCGGCGCCGATCCCCTGAATTTTATGGGGACCGGGCTTGAGCGCCCCGCCGGCGAGGGTCTGGGCGATCACCGGACTATTGGCGGGCTCCACCGCCACCGCCACCAGCGGCTGCCCCAGGGTGGTTTTGATGTAGCGGCTGACGCCGGTGATCGTGCCGCCCGTGCCGACCCCCGACACCAGCGCATCCACCACGCCATCGGTGTCCCTCCAGATCTCAGGGCCGGTGGTGTCGTGATGGATCTGGGGATTCGCGGGATTCATGAACTGCTGGAGCAGCACATAACGGTCCGGATCGGTGTCGGCCATGGCCTTGGCCGCATTGATCGCCCCACTCATGCCAAGCCGGCCTTCCGTGAGCACCAGGCGAGCGCCATATCCGGTGAGCAATTTGCGCCGCTCCAGGCTCATCGTCTCCGGCATCGTCAAGGTCAAGGGCAGACCGCGGGAGGCCGCCACGAAGGCCAGGGCAATGCCAGTATTGCCACTGGTGGGTTCGATCAACTCCTTGCCAGGCCCCAGCAGGCCATCCTTTTCCGCCTGCCAGATCATCGCCGCCCCGATCCGGCACTTCACCGAATAGGCGGGATTACGGCCTTCAATCTTGGCCAGCACCCTGGCGCCGCAGCCCGCCGTGACCCGATTGAGCTGGACCAGCGGTGTGTGGCCGATGCTGAGGCTGTTGTCGGCGTGGATGGCGCTCATCGCAGGGGTGACGTGGGACTACGAAGGGTGGGTCCGCCCGGCACCCTAGACAGAGCCTGCTGGGCTGGCTTGCTCCCCCCCAGGGAAACAACGGCGTTCGTGGTTCCCCCAAGCCATCTGCTGCCGTTGTCAACGCCAGCACACCGCAAATTAACGAGGATTCCCTTAAAGTCCCGTCAAATTTCCGGGCGGCCTGCACAGGCTGCCCTCCCTGGCGAATTCGTTCGTGATGTCCTGTCTGCCTCTGACCACCGCGTTCCTGGGAGGCCAGGCGTGACGAAAGCCGGAAGTGGGGGCCTGATTCCAGGCCTGCATGGCCCCACCGGGGTGCTGTTGTTACTGCTCTCCATCGGAGTCACCACGATCACGATTGATCGCTGTCGCTACTGGCTGCTCTGGTGGCGGCACCGGAGCGAAGCGCGGGGACGCTGGGAGCGTCTGCTCCGTGAGGGGGATCCCGCCCAGGGCCAACTGATCATCGACGATCTGGACTCTGAGATGCGTGTTGGGGAATCCCTTCTGCAGGCGGCCGCGGTGATCGGCCCCCTCCTGGGTCTGATTGGCACCGTGCTCGGGCTGATGCAGGTGCTCGCCAGCCTCGGTCCCCAGCTGGTGCTTCCCGCCGGGGCCAACCTCAACGGCTACGGCCGGATCTTGATCAGCACCGCCCTGGGGCTGATCATCAGCCTGATTGCCACCCTCGCGCTCCACGCCAATCTGAGCCTGCGGGAATGGCAACTGGAGCGCCTGCGGCGCCTGCAGCGACGCCGTTCCCTGCCCACCGCGCCATGACCCTCGCCCTGCAGTGCCTGGTGGGCCTCACCCTGGTGGTCGGCGGGGCCGTCGCCGCCCTGCCCGATCTGATGCAGCAGCGTCAGCCCCGCTCCCTTCCACCCGTCGCCCTCACCAGCGGTGAGCCGCTGTGGGTGGTGCAGGGCGGGGATGAGCACTGGTTCATCAATGGCATCCCCCTCGATACCACCGCGATGGCCCAGGTCCTCCGTCACCAGACCCTGGCCAATGACATTCGCTTCCTGCCGTCTGCGGCCCTGTCCCTTGGTCAGGTGACCAGCTCTCTGGCCTGGTTGCGTCGCCAGAGCACCCATCCGGTGGCCCTTGAGCTCAGCGGGTCGCCGCGATGAATCGTTCCGCCCTGCTGCTCGACAGCCTCGGCCTCGGCCTGATGGCTGTGGCTCTGGCCACAGCGGCCCTGGCCCTCAGCCTGTTTCCCCAACGGCTGGCCCAGCGCCCCGCCGCCCAAGCGGTGGTGGCCCTCCATCTCAATGGCCAGGGCCAGTTACGCCTCTGGAACCAACCGATCCAACCCCAGCAGTTGCCAGGCCTGCTGGCCCAAGCCACCCGGCGTAACGCCAACCTGCGGCTGCGGCTTCTCCCGGACGCCTCGGTGCCCTGGGGGGTTGTGCAACACCTCATTAGCCAACTCGAACCCAGCGGTTTGCCCCTGGAGGTCCAACTGCCATGAAGTTCTCCCCACCCCAACTTCCACCAGCCTTGAAACGGCTGCCCTGGGGCCCCTGGAGCCAGACACCCAGACGCTGGAGCCACCAGGCGATCAGCCGCTGGCGGGCCGTGCCCGAGGGACCACTCAAAACTGCGGCCCTACCGATGCTCGTGGCCCTCTTGCTCCATAGCGTCTGGTTGGCCACCACCCCCCTGCGCCACAGCGCACCCCAGGCCAAGGCCGGGCTCACCGCTGAGGACAACAGCCCCGAACTGCTTCGTTTCAGCCGCCAGCCCCCACCGGTGCCTCCCGCCCTAACGGCGGTGCCCCTGCCTGGGGCCAGCACCCTGCCGCCCCCTCCCCCGCCGGAGCCGGACGGCAAGTCCGAGGACAAGGCTTCGGCCGAGGACAAGCCTTCGGCCGAGGCCCCAGCACCCAACAAGGGTGGCGTGGTGGTGGTGCGATCCAGCCCGGCCCGGGGGCCCGGATCCACCGCCCGGCCCGCTGGCGCGACCAAACCATCGGGGGCAGCCCCGGCGGGACGGGTGATTCACCTGATGCCGGGAACGGCCAAACCCACCCCCTCCAGCGAAGCCGCCGCGAACCTGGGCATGGCCGCCACCCCCAACGGGCCCCTGGCCACCCTGTTGGCGGCCCAACGCCTGGCCAGCTCCAGTGGTTCTCCCAATCCCAATGATTCGGCCCTCGCCGAGGCCGGCCTGACGGGCCTGCAACGGCCTTCCGGTCAGGCGGTTCAGGCCTATCAGGCCCTCTGGAATGGCGCCGAGGCCAAGGACAGTGGCCCTGGCGATCTTGCCGCGCTGCCCCCCACCGTCCAGCTCAGGGAAATGGCGGCGGCCACGGCCAATGCCCAGGAGGTTCCTACCGGCCACCGCCAGGCGGTGGTGCTCGGCAACCAGTTGCTTCTGTTCTGGCTGGAGGGCGACACCCTCTGGTTGATCCGCGCCCCGATCACCCCCTGACCCTGAAGCCGCTCGCCCAACGGCTTCAGCCTTAGCCCAGGGCCTTGAGCCCCGTGATCAAACGCCCTAGGGCCCGGTCCAGCTCAACGTCGCCGAGCATGCCGTAGCTGAGTCGCATCCCCACCCGACCCGGGCCCGTGGGCAGGGCAAAACACTCCCCGGGCAGCAGGGCCACCCCGTGCTCCAGCACCAGCCGTTCGATCAGGGTCCAGCTGGGGAGGTCCGTGGTGAATTCCAGCAGCGCATAGAAGGCGCCATCGGGCTCCGCCAGCAGCCGGATCGGCACCTCCGCCTCCCTGGCCTGTCCCAGGGCCTTGAGCAGCTGGCGCCGCCGGTCCCCAAGACGCTCAATTCGCGGCGCACACCAGGTCGGACCGGCCTCCAGGGCCGCGAGGCCGGCTTGCTGGTTCAGCAGCGGCGGACAAATCAACACCGTGTCCTGCACCTTCACCAAGGCCGGCAGCAGCGCCTCCGGAACCGCCATATAGCCGAGGCGCCAGCCCGCCATGCCATAGGCCTTCGAGAGGGAACTGAGGGTGATGGTGTGGCCGGCACTGCCGCTCAGGCGACCAGGGCTGCGGTGGGGCTCCGGGCCGTGAACAAACTCGGCATAGGCCTCGTCATGGATATGAACCAGCCCCCGCTCGGCACAGAGCCGGTTGATGGCATCGAGCACCGGGGCGGGAATCACCACGCCACTTGGATTGTTGGGGGAGGTGGTGACGATCCCGCGACAGCGCGGACCGATCGCCGCCGCCAGCCGATCTGGATCGGGGATCAGGCCGGCCGCCACGGGCACCGGCCGGCCCCCGGCCAACTGGACCGCCATGGCGTGATTGAAGTACCAGGGCACGGGCAGCAGCAGCTCATCGCCCGGATCGATGAGCACCTGGGCGATGGCGTTGAAGGCCATGTTGCTGCCGGCGGTCACCAGCAGGGCACTGCCATCGAGATCCAGCCCACGCCCCACCCCCAGCTCCTGGCGGATCACCTCAAGAAAGGCCGGATCCCCCACCAGGGGGCCATAGCGATCGAGGGCGGCGGGGTGCTGGTGCTCCAAGGCCGCCCGCACCGCCGCCCCCACCGCCGCGGGCGGGCCCCAGTCCACCATCCCCTGCGCCAAGGACAGACAATCCGGCCGGCGCTGCATCAGCGCCGCCACCTGGGGAATGACCGGCTTGATCACCCCGGCCAGGCGTGAGGCGGCAGTGGTGGCCATCACCATGGGGACAACGCTGACGCCAGGCTCCCACGGAACCCCAACTCAGGAGGGGAGGGGCAGCAACAGTTCGATCAGGGCCCCTCCCTCGGGATGGTTGCCGGCCTGCACCCGTCCCCCATGGGTGAGGGCGATCTGCTGAACGATGGAAAGGCCAAGTCCACTGCCAACCCGCCGGCTCCTCACCCGCGAGGGATCGCCCCGGTAGAAGCGTTCAAAGAGATGCTGCAGATCGTCCTCGCTCAGGCCGGGCCCCTGATCGCGCACCGACACCAGGCACCATTGCGGCCCCAGCAGCAAACGCACCTGCACCTGGCCCCCATCAGGGCTGTAGCGCAAGGCGTTGTCCAGGAGATTGAGCAGGGCGCGGTGCAGCCGGGAGGGGTCCCCCGGCACGATCACCGGAGCATCGGGATGATCCAGTCGCAGGGTCACCCCCCGTTGGTCGGCCAGGGGGCGTAATCCGGCCCAGACCTGCTCGACCCGATCGGCCAGATCAAGGCGCTGGGCGGGTCTCCCCTCGTCGGGCAGGGTGTTTTCAAGGCGAGACAACTCCAGCAAATCCTGCACCAGATCCTGAAGTCGACGCAACTCCCGCTGCAGGCGCTCCACCAGCACGGCGTTGTCACTCGTCACCCTGGCCGCCAGGCTGTCCCCCACCAGCAACAGGGCGGTGAGCGGTGTCTTGAGCTCGTGGGCCACGTCACTCACCCAACGCTCCTGCTGTTCCAATTGGGCCTCCAGGGAACGGCGGCTCTGGAGCATCAGGGCGACCCAGGCCCGGTCGCCGGGCAGGGCCAACAGCTCCAGGTCCTGGTCGCCCAGCAGCAGGGCCACCCGCTGCAGCCGTCCCCGCAGGCGGGCGCTCTGCACCAGCTCGCGCACTTCCGGCGCCGCGCAAACCTGGGCCAGGGTGGGCTGATGCATCAGGGCCGCGCCGGGACACTGCAGCAGCCGCTCGGCGCGGGCATTGATCAGATGCACCCGGTCGTCGGGGTCCAAGATCAACCAGCCACCGGGCACCTCCTCAATCCAGCGCAACACCTGGGACAGCTCGATCCCGACCAGTTCGGCCCGCCGGGGGCGCGACCGCGCCACCAGGGCGCCGACCGCCATGCCGATCAAGACCGCCAGGACCAGTGCGCCCACTCAACCGAAGCGGTAGCCGAACCCACGCACCGTGATGAGGTGTAGGGGAGCGGAGGGATTGGCTTCCAGCTTTTCGCGGAGCCAACGGATATGCACGTCCACGGTCTTGCTGTCTCCGAAATAATCGTGACCCCACACCTTTTCCAGCAACTTATCGCGGCTCCACACCCGGCGAGGATGTTGCATGAACAACTCCAGCAATCGATATTCCTTCGGGGATAGATTCAGATCGAGGCCATCGCGGGTGACGCGGCACTCCTCCGGATAGAGGCTGAGATTGGCATGTTGGAGCACGTTCACCGGGCCGCCCGGCACAGCAATGGCCACCTGACTGCGGCGCAACAGGGCCCGGCAACGGGCCACCAGTTCCCGAATGCCAAAAGGTTTGACCAGGTAGTCGTCGGCCCCGACTTCCAAGCCCAACACCCGATCAGTTTCGGTATCGCGCGCGCTGACCACCAGAATCGGCGTGTGGTTGCCCGCCAGGCGCAACTGACGACAGAGGTCCAGCCCCCCCAGGCCCGGCAGCATCAGATCGAGCACCACCAGGGAAAAGGGTTGATCGGCCCTCGCCCTCTCCAAGACTTTCAGGGCTTCACGGCCGTCACCGCAAGCCGTGACCACATAACCCTCAAGGCTGAGGGCGTCGCTGATGGTGTCGCGGATCGTGTCGTCGTCTTCAACGACGAGCAAAGTTGCTTGCATCCGCCCAGTCTCGCGGTCAGCGACGGGCCGGCAAGTGGCTGATCACCAATCGGCGCTGCTCGTCAATCTGCAGCCAGCCCTCTTCGCGCAGGGTTCCGATCACGCGGGTCACGGTCACCCGGGTGGTGCCGAGGGCGCTGGCCACCTCTTGATGGGTGAGCCGCAAGTTCAGCCGCAGCCCCTGATCGCAGGGCTGGCCATACTCTTGGGACAACAACTCCAGGAAACCCCGGACCCGCTCCTCCACCCTGCGCAAACCCATCAAAGCCAGCAACGCATGGCTCTGGCGATAGCCATTGGCCATGGCTTGGAGCAGGGTCGCCGCCAGGGCAGGATCCTGGCGGATTTCAGCGGTGCTGAAGCAGAGCAGATCGGTATCGCACAGGGTCCTGGCCTCACAGGCTTCCACCCCCGCCAACGGTTCACCGAAGGGTTCGTTGGGGCCGGCCAGACCGAGCAGCAGATCGTCGCCATGGATGGTGATCGACCCCAGCTTCACCATCCCCCTCACCACTAACCAGATGTGATGCTTGAGCAGGGGAACAGTGCTGCCGGCCGAGAGGTGAACCAGGCTGCGCTTCTGATAACTGGCTTCGAGCAGATCCCTGGATCCGTCGGCATGACCAGCTTCACGACGGGACGGCGTGAATACCATGGTGAAGCCGGGCAACGGATGCACAAACCCTAGGAATCAGGAGTCTCCCAGCCATCAAGGGGTGGTAGTGGTCTGGTTAAGGCGCGGCTAAGGGGGTGAACGCGTCCACAAAAAAGGGCTGGAGGTGACTCCAGCCCGTTGCAACCGATGGCCGTGCCCCGAGGGGCCCAGCGCCTAGCTTCACTGACCGATTTTGGCCACGGCCTTGCGGGAGGACTCAATCACCGATCCCCGCAGGGGGACGTAGCCGATGTCATCGGCCTTGTTTTGGGAGGCGGGGCTGAGGAGATGGAGCAGGGCCTTGCGGATGGTGCCAGCCTTGGCGCCATTGCCTTTTTCGTAGGCAAGGATCCAGGTGAGGGTGGACATCGGATAGCTTTCAGCCCCGGCGGGGTTGAAATCCTCCCCAGCAAGCATGGAATCCAGCTTGATATTGGAGAGGGCAGCGGAGCCACTCTTGAGGTTGGGCTTGACGAAATTACCGGCCTTGTTCTGGATGGCGGCGGCCTTGATGGCGCCCTTCACATAGGCCTGGTTGATGTAGCCGATCGAGCCAGGAGTGTTGGTGAGCACACCCGCCACGCCCTCATTGCCCTTACCGCCGACGCCGACGGGCCAGTTGACGCTCTTACCGGCGCCCACCTTACCCTTCCACGCAGACGAGAAGGTCGCGAGGGAACTGGTGAAGGCAAAAGTGGTGCCGGATCCATCCGAGCGGTGGGCCACCGTGATCGGCCCCTTGCCACACTTCAGCTGGTCCCAGGTTTTGATCGTGCCCATGAACACCTCAGCCAGTTGATTCTGGGTGAGCTTGAGGGCGGGACAGTCGGACTTGTTGTACCCAATGGCGATGGTGCCACCGATGGCGGGGAACTGAATCACACCCCGCTTCACCTTGGCCGCATCCGAGGCCTTGATCGGCTCATCGCTGGCGGCGAAATCCACGGTGCCGGCAATGAACTGACGCACCCCGGCGCCGGAGCCCACCGATTGATAGTTCACCTTCACGCCAGTGCTGGCAAGCCCGGCGAAGGCACTTTGATAGAAGGGCGCTGGGAAGGTGGCCCCCGCACCGTTGATCGCTGATTCAGCCAGGGCGGCGCCGGCGATGGCCGTGCTGCCGAGGGCGGCCGTGGAGAGGGCGATCAGGGCCTTCGTCGCGAAGGTCATCGACTTGCCTGTGTTCAGTGGGGCAAACCTTGGTTAGCAACCTGAGCCGACCCAGGTCGTTATGCCTTGGTTAAGAAGGATTCAAGATTCGATTCCGCCCTGTTGGATCACTGCGGTTCGGGAATCCTCCAACAGCTCCAACAGCAACCGTCGGCGTTGATCCGGTTGCTGCAACTGGGCGGCCTGCTGGCGCCACTGGACCCAGTGACCGCGGGTGCGTTCCCGCAGGAGTCCGTCCAGCTGGGGCAGGGATTCCGTCAGGCGCCCGGGGAGCTGGTCATCAATCGCCCGCTGCAGCACCTGGAGGTCATGGAGCTCCCCCAGCAGATCCTGGACCTGCCGAAATCGGTCCAGCCACGCTTCGCCATGGTCCCCCAGCAGGGGCCGCAGATTGGCCAGGGCATAGCGGGCCCCCTTGCAACGCTTGCGGAGGTCGTGGAGGCTTTCCAGATCGCCGCTGGGGTCGTCCACGAACCAGCCGGGATGGCTGAACAGACCGGCCAGCATCGGCAGGGCCCATTCCACCTGCCAGCCGGCCAGCGGCTCCTGCCCTAGGGGGGTGAAGCGCGGGGCCCGCAACCACGCCTGAAGTTCCACTAAAAGTTTCAGATAGCCGCCACTCCGCAGTCCGTCCACCAGCTGCTCCCGGGCCAGGCGCCGCTCCCGGCGCAATTGCTTGAGCACGGGTCGCAGGGCCTGCACTTCCTCCTCCGGCAACTGGGGCAGCAGCTGCAGACGCAGGTGGTCCTGGAGCACGTCCAGGTCCCTGGCGAGGCCAAGGCGGCGACCAATCTTGGCGATGCGGCGATCACTCACCCCAGGCGGCATCACCAGGGCCGGGGCGAACTGACGCAGGCCGGTGCGCAGCCGGCGCAAGGCCACCCGCATCTGGTGCAACGGCTCCGGATCCTGATCCGCCAGCACCGGGGCCTGGAGCTCCACTAACCGGCGGCAGGACAGGGCGATCAAGGCGGTGGCGTGACCTCCACTGCTGCGGGCGATGCTCTCAGCCATCGGGCAAGAAACCTCTCAATTAACTCTGACCGCCGCCCTACCCGTCGCAGGTTAAGAAACGGGGTGAATCTCACAGGCATGGGCGCCCCCGTCCCCCGGTGGTCAGCGCTGGGCCGTCCAGTCCTGAAACCAGCCGCGGCGCCAGAGCCAGAAGGCCTGCGCCACCGCCACAAAGGTCATGAAAATCAGGGAATAGGCATAACCATAGGTCCAGGCCAGTTCCGGCATGTGCTCAAAGTTCATGCCATAGATGCCAGCAATGAAGGTGAGCGGGGCAAAAATACTGGTGAGGATCGTGAGGGTTTTCATCACCTGATTCATCCGGTTACCAATGCTGGCGGCGTAGGCCTGGGTAATGGCATCGCACTGGCCGCGCAGCAGTTCACAGTTCTCGTAGAGCAGTTCCACCAGCTCGGCCATCTCCTGGAACCCCCCCAAGGCCTCGGGACCGATCAAGTGCTGGCGCTGGCGCAGCAACAGGCGGATCTGATGGCGGAGGGGCCAGATCTGGCTGCGAATCACCCGAAGATTGCTACGGAACTGAAAAGTCCGGGTGAGCAAACTGGGCTTGGGCCTGCGCAGGGCCGCCTCCTCCAGGTCATCGAGGCGATTGGCCATCTGCTCCAGCATCGGAAACAGATCGTCGAGCAGATCATCGATCAGGAAATGAAGGATGTCATCCAGATCCCGGTCCTCCACGGCGCTGGCCCTCGATTCCAACCAACGGGTCAGATCGGGAAAGGGGTCGCCCACGGGGCACTCCACCACGGTGATCAACAGGCGGGGCAGCAGCAGCAACCCCACCTGTTCACTGATCAGATGGCTGGGGTCATGGGCAAAGGCCAGTCGATGCAACACCACCAACACGGCGTCGTCGAGACAATCGACCCGGGGGCGCTGGGGCGTCTCCAGCAAGGGCAACAACAGAATCGGCGGCACCTGAAGGTGATCGCAGAGCTCCCGGATGCGGGCCTGATCCCTCAGACCGCTGATACGCAACCAGAGGGGCAACCCACCCTGCTGGAGCGCCCGAAGCTGGGCCAGGGACGTGAGGCTGTGCCGCACGGGACCCTCCGGCTCGAACACCACCACTTCCATGTGGGTGGGTCCGCGACCGCCATGGACGTAGAGGGGGGTTGGAAGACTGGCAGGACGCTCCTCCAGCCGCTGAGAATTCAAAGCTCCAGGGGTGGGGCGCAGCAAGGCGGCTCCGGCAGCATGACGTGATTCAAGAGCACACCGCCTGCAGCGATCGAAGCCTGCAGCAACAAACAGCCGCCGATCCGCGGACCCCAAAGACGGACCAACTCGACCAGAGGCGTAATGATCACAGCGTCGTGCGCGTCCTAGGGACCTATTTCAGCCAGCAATCGGCCCACAGAAGGTGCTGTGCATGACAATTGCCACAGATTCGGAACCGCACCACGCCATGAATCGCTCTTAACCTCAGTCGACTAGATTTTAAACTTAAAATTCTGCCAACGCCCAAGTTCACCGAAATCGCGTCAATTGACCAATACCCCGACTCCCATGCAATCTCCCCTGGAAGCCCATGGCAGCTATCGGGGCTCTGACTGGAGCCCCACCCGCCTGGCCTTTCATCACAACCTGGAAACCTTCGCGGAGCGGGTTGGTTTGATCGTGAGCCTGCAGGCCAACGGCAAACTCAGTCAGGAAGAGGCCTTCGATCAGATCAAATCCATGTGGAAGGATCTCAAGTCCAGCAAGGAGAGCCTGCTGGAGCCGGACGATCCCCTCGCCCAGCCCCCAGACCAGGGAGCCCTGTAGCGGGCGACACCCGGGCAGGGTGCTTTTGGGCTAACAATTCATGAACCACATCTTGGTCTGATCGATGCTGATTCAAACCGCCCAAGGCAGCCTCAGCCTCGTGGGGGGCTACTGCCTGGCCACCAGCAACCCCCACGCGGAGCGCAGCCACCGCTTTTTCACCCCTCCATGGCAACGGCCCCTGCCCTCAGCGGACCGCCAAGCAACGGAGCGCCAACGTCTGCATGACGATCAAGATTGGACCACTCCGGGCACAAAGCGCCGTTCGTGATCCAGCCCCTTGAGCATGCGATTCCAATAGAGCCAGGGCAATAGATTTTTCTTCACCATCCACATGCTCCAACGCTCCTTGGTTGGATCCAAGGGGAAGGAGGGAACCGGTTGGGCTTCATAGTTGAATTCGGCCATAATTGTTCGTCCGTAGCCCGTGATCAATGGGCAGCAGGCATAGCCGTCGTAGCGAGCCGTGAGGGGCTGGCCATCCAGATAGGCGAGCAGGTTGGCCACCAGTACCGGGGCTTGGCCCCGCACCGCCGCCGCTGTTTTGGAATTGGGCAGCGACGACACATCCCCCAGGGAAAACACATTCGGATAGCGAACGTGTTGGGTGGTGAACTTGTCGACGTCCACCCAGCCCCCCGGTCCCGCCACCGCCAGGGGGCTCTGGGCCACCACATCGGGGGCGGCCATCGGCGGGGTGACATGGAGCATCGCGAACGGCAGCACCTCCTCCCGGCTGCTCTCGCCCTCCTTCACCTCGAACACGGCCTCCTTGCTGGCGGCGCGCACCTCCTTGAGGGTGTGCTGAAAGCGGGTCTGGATGCCGCGGCGCGCCACCACCTGCTTGAGCGGCTCCACAAAGGTGGGAATGGCGAACAGCCCCGGCGTGGCCGTGGCATAGATCACCTGGCTGCGCTCCGCCACCCCAGGGGAACGGCGAAAGACGTCATCGGCCAGATACATGATCTTCTGGGGAGCTCCGGCGCACTTGATCGGCGTCTGCGGAAAGGTGAAGATCGCCGGCCCGCCCCGATGGGCCTGCAGGGTTTCCCAGGTGTAGGGCAGCAGCTCGCGGGCATAGTTGCTGGTGATGCCATCACGCCCCAGCGCCTCGGGCAGGCCCTTGATGCGATCCCAGCAGAGCTTGATGCCGGTCGCCACCACCAGCAGGTCGTAGCTGAGGGTGTCGCCGCTGCTGGTGGTGACCGTGGCGGCGTCCGGATCGAAGGCCACGGCGGCGGCTTGAATCCAACGCACCCCCTCAGGAATCAGATCCACTTCGGCCCGACGGGTCTCCGCCAGGGAAAACACCCCGGCCCCCACCAGGGTCCATCCTGGTTGGTAGTCGTGGTCGGCTGACGGTTCCAGCACCGCGATCTCCAGCTGGGGCCTGAGTCGGCGCAGGCGGGCCGCGGTGGTGAGTCCGGCCGCACCGCCGCCGACGATCAGGATCTGGTGATGGGCCATGGAACGGGGAAGGGAGATGGGCGGATGCCTCTCCTCTAGACACGGACGCTCGACGCGTCAGCCTCCTGGCGGGGGGATCAGCGGGGGCGAACCCGGCGGGGTCCACGCTGAATACTGCAGCACCACTGCGGCCTTGGGGTGCCAAGGGTGGCGCCGCAGCCCCGATCGAGACAGGCCCATCCCCAGGCTGGGGCCATGCCGGGCGCCGCTGATGTTTCTCACCATCTCCAACAACGACGACACCTGCCTGGTGGAGGTGCTCAACCTGCCCCAGCTGTTTGATCCCTTCGAGCCCAGGGTCCTGGGACGGCTCCATGCGGGCGAAGAACTGCAGGAGCCCCAGCCCTGGGTGAAGGCCGAGCTCCGCTTCCCCTCCGGCGAGGCGCTGCCCAGCTGCTGGCTGCGGGTGCCCAAGCGTGAATGAGCCCTTGCGTGGCAAGGTCCACGGCGCCGGATCGAGGGCCTAGGGACCTAGGGGGTCTCCTTGCCAGGGCTGCGATCGCGGTCCATCAGCTGTTCCACCGCGATCTTGAGCAACAGCGAAACGATCGCCACGCCGGCCAGCACGAGCGCCGCTCCGAAGGCCATTTCGGTGTGGTACTGCTTGTAGGCATCCTCCACGAACAGCGGCAGGGTCTGGGTTTCGCCGCGGATGTTGCCGCTCACCACCGACACCGCACCGAATTCGCCTAAAGCCCGGGCGGTGGTGAGAATCAGGCCGTAGAGGGCCGCCCAGCGCACCGAGGGCAGGGTGACCTTCCAGAACACCTGCCAATTGCTAGCCCCGAGGGTGCGGGCCGCCTCCTCCTGCTCCCAGCCCTCCTCCTCCAGCAGCGGAATCACCTCCCGGGCCATAAACGGGAAGGTCACCAGGATCGTGGCCATCACGATGCCGGGAAGCGAGAAGATGACCTTCCAGCCCGTGCTCTCCAACAGGCCAGAGAACACACCATGGGTGGGGCTATAGAGCAGCACCAGCATCAGACCCACCACCACCGGCGAGATCGAGAAGGGGAGGTCGATGATGCTCAGCAGAAGAGCCTTGCCGGGGAAGCGGTGGCGGGCGATGGCCGTGGCGGCCGCCAACCCGAAGATGGCGTTGCAGGGCACGGCGATCGCACTGGCGATCAGGGTGAGCCGCAGGGCCGCCAGCAGCTCGGGCGACTTGAAGTTGTCGAGAAACACCCCGAATCCCTTGGCAAAGGCCTGCACCACCACGGCCAGGGCCGGCACCAGGATCACCACCCCCACATAAAGGCAGGCGAGGATCGGGATCAGGGCGGGCAGCAGCTGGCGGCCGTCGAAGCTGGGTTTCACCCAGCGGGGCGGTCGGATGTCCTGGAGGGGAGGGATGGTGAAGGCCATGGGGAAAATCGAACGCAATCGCACTCAAGGGATGGACGGGAACCGGAAGGGCCGGCGGCTCAACGACTGGCGTCGCCCCCCTGGTAGCGCTGCCCCCAGACCTGGAGGGCGTTGATCACGATCAAGCTCACCAGGGAAAAGATCAGCATCACCGAGCCGATCACGGTGGCGGCATCGATGTCGTACTCCTCGATCATCTGCACGATCAGGGTGGGGGTGATCAGGTCTTTGAAGGGCACGTTGCTGGAGATCATCACCACCGAGCCGTATTCCCCCACCGCCCGGCTGAAGCCCTGGGCAATCCCCGCCAGGATGGCCGGCATCAGCTGGGGCAGCACCACCCGGACGAAGGTCTGAGCGGAACTGGCCCCGAGGCACCAGGAGGCCTCCTCCTGCTCTCTCTCCAGGGAACGGAGCACCGGCTCCACGGTGCGCACCACAAAGGGCAGGGAAATGAACACCATGGCCACCGCCACCCCCAGGGGCGTGAACGACACCTGCAGGCCGGTGAGCCGCTGGATCGGCCCCCCCAGCCAGCCCTCCGGTCCATACACAAAGGAGAGGGCCAGGCCCGCCACCGCCGTGGGCAGGGCGAACGGCAGGTCGATCAGGGCATCGAGCAGGCGCTGGCCGGGGAAGCGGGAGCGGATCAGGGCCCAGGCGATCAGCAGGCCGAACACGCCATTGATCAGGCTGGCGGCGGCCGCGATGCCGAAGCTCATGCGGTAGGTGCTGAGGGCCAGGGGGCTGGTGGCGGTCTCCCAGAAGGCCGCGGGGCCCACGCCGGCGGCTTTGAGGAGCATGCCCGCCAGGGGCAGGAACAACACCAGGGCGAGGTAGGCCCAGGTGATGCTCCAAGACACGTTCGGCCGGAACCAGCGCGGCAGGACGAGGCCGCGGCGTGGTGCTGCAACGGTCATGGCGGCCAGGCTCGGCAAGGGAATCCTGCCTGGACCGTACACCCGCCCCAGGGGCAATGGGCGGTTCCTCGCTGTGCTTACGGGGTATCGGCGACTCCACTGGCGACGCCACCGGCTCCGCCTGGCGCGCCCCCGGGAGCCCGAGGTGGATGCCTCGCCTGGCCCAAGCGCTCGACCAACCGATCAACCCAAGTGATCAGAATGGGCCGATCGATTCATTCCGCTGTCACCCCGTATGGGCATCCGCGTGGCCAACGTGACCAAGCGCTTCGGGGCCTTCCAGGCCGTTGACAACGTGAGCGTGGATGTGGAGAGCGGCTCCCTGGTGGCCCTGCTGGGCCCCTCCGGCTCCGGCAAGAGCACCCTGCTGCGCCTGATCGCCGGCCTGGAACAGACCGATGCCGGCCGCATCTGGATCACGGGCGAGGAGGCCACCACGCGCACGGTGCAGGACCGGGAGGTGGGCTTCGTGTTCCAGCACTTCGCCCTGTTCAAGCACCGCACCGTGCGCCAGAACGTGGCCTTCGGGCTGGAGCTGCGCCGATGGAAGAAGGAGGCGATCAAGCGCCGGGTGGATGAGCTGCTCGATCTGGTTCAGCTCCAGGGGTTCGGGGGCCGCTTTCCCTCCCAGCTCTCCGGAGGGCAACGGCAGCGGGTGGCCCTGGCCCGGGCCCTGGCCGTGCAGCCCCGGGTGCTGCTGCTCGATGAGCCCTTCAGCGCCTTGGACGCCAAGGTGCGCAAGGAGTTGCGGGCCTGGCTGCGCAACCTCCACGACGAGATGCACGTCACCACCGTGATCGTGACCCATGACCAGGAGGAGGCCATGGAGGTGGCCGATCGGATCGTGGTGATGAACGAAGGCCGGATCGAACAGATCGGCACCCCCGCCGAGATCTATGACCACCCCGCCACCCCCTTCGTGATGGGCTTCGTGGGGGCGGTGAATGTGGTGCCGGGCGGCACCCTGCCGCGGCCCGGCTTTGCGCTGCCCCCCCAGGCCGCCTCCAGCGAGGACAGCCCCCTGTTCATCCGCCCCCATGATGTGGAGGTGTTCCACGAGATCCAGGCCGACACGGTGCCGGCCCAGTTGCGGCGCCTCAGTCACCTGGGCCGGGATGTGCAGGCGGAACTGGTGCTGGCCGATGGGCAGGTGATCACGGCCCAGATCCCCCGGGAAAAAATGAACCTGGCGGCGTTTCAGGTGGGGGATCACCTGCACGTGCGCAGCCGCGAGGCCCGCACCTTCGTGCCCGACTACAACATCTGAATTGAAATCGGCGACCACCCCCTGTAATTCTGGACACATTCAAGGCGGGCTCCATAGCTCCGGGATTACATCACGAAGTCCCGAGCGATTTAGCCTTAGCCGTGGGGCGATGGGCTTCGCGGTCCGGCTGTCACCACGCTCCAACTCCGCCGTCGCCAGCGCGTGTTTTCAACCACGTTCCGCTATTCCTTGATCAGCCTGGTGGAACTGGCGCAGGACGATCGCACCCTGAAAACCCGCCAGATCGCCACCAAGTTCGGCCTCTCCCCCCATTATCTCTCCGTGGTGTTGAGGGAATTGCGCCGGCTCGGTCTGGTGGAGAGCATCAAGGGCAATTGCGGCGGCTATCGCCTGATCCAGGAGGCCGACCAGATCAATGTGTTGCAGCTCTACAGATCCTTAGCCGGCAGTGATGAACCTGGGGCGGCTGGAGTCGCCAGCCCACCCCTATCACCCGCCGATGCCTGGCTGGCGAATATGTCTGAACGCTGGAACAAGGAGCTGGCCGAAACCACTCTCCCCGATCTTTATCGCCATCTCCATTAACACGGGGCCATCGGACACCCCACCTCCCTATCGATAAAAAAACGTCCAGCGCTGGGGCTGGACGTTTGGGAGGTGGGGGCAACGAGGGAATCAAATGGCTGCCGTCAGGCCGTCTTTTGGGAGAAAAAGATCGGCGTCGCTCACCTTCTGGAGCATGCCGAGGGTCTTGTAGCGGTTGAGGTTCTTCGTCACCGTGACCCGGGTGAGGCCGCAGACATCGGCGAGGGCCCGGTGGGTGAGATTCATGTCCTTGAGCGAGAAGCGGTAGCCGCGGCTATTCACCTGGCCGAAGCGAAGGCCGATCCAGCGCAGCAGCATCAACAACCGACGCTCGGCGCTACGGATCCGGTTGATCTCAAAGATCTCCTCGGTATTTCGGATCTGCTGGCGAAGGAAGGCGAGGGTTTCCGCCTCGGTGGGGGCGTGCTGCTCGACCACCACGGTGGTGAGGCATTGCACCTCCACGGGGTCCAGGCTGGAGTGGGCATTCGTGACCAGATCGCCGGGTCCCCAGAGGCCGAGGGTGATCGATTCACCCTCCGCATCCCAGGTGGCGGTGCGGATGTAACCGTCATGAATGCGCCAGGTGAGCCCCTCAGGCAGAACGTCGTTGGGCAGGAGGGTGAGACGAAGGGCTTTGGACTGGGACTGGGTCCGGTTCAGGGATGGGAGGGCCATGGGGGCGGCGGCAACAGAAAGGGAACGGGATCGGAGGTCATGGGCGTGAAGCAAGGGGCCGGCACAACACCGGCACAGGTCATTCGGAAGGGACAGCGCACGGGGGCCCCGCAACGGCCGCCAGGATAACACCAAATCCCCATCGGTCTAGCGGTCTTTCCCGAATCCAGGGCAAGCGGCGGCCGTGGGACGCGGGGATCGTGGGCGCGGCGATCAGATGAAATACATCACCTGCGACTGCAGCCGCTGATCCCGCTCCTCCAGCAGGTCCTGCAGGGAGGTGCCCGCCAAAATGGCCTGGCGGGCCTGCTCCAGGCGTTCCTGCAGGCCGCCGATCACCGCAAATTCAGGACTCTGGCGGGAGGCGCCGGTGCGGTTGACCAC
>CAIOCZ010000112.1 GCA_903856805.1 uncultured cyanobacterium
CCCTGACAGGACGCCTGGCAGCGCACCCTGCAGAAACAACGCTTCAAAATTCAATCCCGCGCTGGGCCTTCACCCCCTGCTCCCGGAAGGGATGGCGCACGAGCTTCATCTCCGTCACCAGATCGGCCCGTTCCAACACGGATTCCGGCGCCCCGCGCCCGGTGAGGACCACGTGGGTCAGGGCGGGACGGCGATCCAGCCCCGCCACCACCTGATCAGCCTCCAAATAGCCCAGCTTCATCGCCACATTCACCTCATCCAGCACCACCAACTTGCGCTCCGGGTCCGCCAGATACTCCAGGGAACGCTGCCAGGCGGCCTGCACCAGCTGCCGATCCCGCTCCCGATCCTGGGTTTCCCAGGTGAACCCCTCCCCCAGGGCATGCCAATGCAGGGCCTCACCGAAGCTGCGCAGGGCTAGGGCCTCCCCCGGCAGCCACCCCCCCTTGATGAACTGCACCACCGCCACCTTGTCGCCATGGCCGAGGGTGCGCAGCACCAGCCCCAGGGCCGCCGTTGTTTTGCCCTTGCCCTCCCCGGTGAACACCAGCACCAGACCTTTTTCGAGATTGCGCTCCCCGACCCGCTGCTGCTGCACCTCCCGACGGCGGGCCATGCGGCGTCGATAGCCTTCCACGTCCGACTCTGGGGCCAGCTCGCCCCCGGGGCCAAGGTCAGCGGCCTGGGCATCGAGGTCCGGCAGCGGAGCGGCGGGCACCACGGGATCAGGTTCGGTCACTGGATTCAAGCGAAGCGGGAGCTGGCCAGGCCACTCTGGCGGGAGAGGGCTGCATCCACGGCCTGCTGCTGATCCCGACGGGTGATCCAGTGGTGATACGTGCGGGTGTGAATTGTCACCGAGTGACCCATCATGCGGGCTGCCACGGTGTCGGGCAGGCCGATATGGATCGTGCGCACCGCCCAGGCATGGCGCAGGTCGTAGGGAGTGATCGGCACGCCGTAGCGATGGAACTGCTCGGCCACCCGCCGCCCCGCCTGCTGGAGCGTGGTGCGCCGCAGATCGGTGGCTACGGCTGGCAGCAAGGCGGGATCGAGCCCGAGTCGCTCCAGCTCGAATCGCTCCACCCACTCCGGCTGGAAGGGCCACACCTGATGTTCGCCGGTCTTGCTACTGGGCAGGACGCGAATCACCCGATCCCCCCCAGGGGCGAGGGCCGAGAGGTCGGCATAGAACACCTCGTGATTGCGCAGGCCGTAGGTGGCCATGAGCCCGTAGGCGAGCCGCCAGCTTGGGTTGGGAATCAGCTCCACCCATTGAAGGATCTGCCCGTCGGTAGGTAGGCGACGGAAGCGGGCGACATGCAATCCGTAGCCTCCGCAGCGTTCACGCCAATCGGGAGGGAGGGCGATCTCGTGGTGGCGGGCCAGGGCCGCCAGGGCGATGCCGCACTGCTGACGACTCCGGGTGGCCAGCCCATAGCTTTCGAGAACCTCCACCAGCAGGGCCGAATCGAGACGACGGGCGGAGGGAGCCGCCAGGGCGGCCAGCCGGCGCAGATAGGGCCGATAGGCCGACGTCCAGGTGGAGCGGCTGCCGGCGGGTTGGCGCCGCCGACGGGGATCGTGAAAGAACGCCTGTTCGAACCCCAACAACTGGTCGGCGATGGCCGAGGGCGCGGCCTCCAGCACCGGCACTGGATCCTGAGGGGGCTTCGTCCGCGAATCGGCCCTGACCCGTTGGGCCGGAGCGGAGCGGGGACCACGGCGCGACCAGTCCTCCCAGCGAAAGCGCTGGGCCTGGAGTTGATCCTGCACCGTGCGCAGTTGGGCCACGGCCGACGCCAGACCCTCGGAACTGGCGGGCACACCCAGGGCGATGCGCTGAACAGGCCAGGTGGGGCCACCGTGGCGACAGGGGAGCGGCCCCCTCAGCCCCAGGCGCTCCCCCCGTTGCTCCAGTCGCAGGGCGATTCCGGCTGCGGCGATGCGGTCATTGCAGTCCCGCAGCCGCTCGGCGAACCCCTCTGCGACGGCCGTCGGCCCGGCAACTGCAGCGGAGCTTGGGAGACTCAGGGGAAGGGGTGAACGCGTCGGCCGGACGCTATCGGGCCAGGGCCGCTGCGGCCAGGAACACCCCAACTGTTGGGAAGCGGGAGTTACGCTCGGTGTTTCGTTTTGCACACGGGCATGGCCAGGGTCGGCGTAGTGCTGCTGAACCTCGGCGGACCGGAACGCATCGAGGACGTGGGACCGTTCCTCTACAACCTTTTTGCCGACCCGGAAATCATTCGGTTGCCGATCCCGGCGCTGCAGAAACCCCTGGCGTGGTTGATCAGCACCCTGCGCAGCGGCAAATCCCAGGCGGCCTACCGCTCGATTGGCGGGGGCTCCCCCCTGCGGCGCATCACCGAGCAGCAGGCCCGTGAACTGCAGAGCGCCCTGCGCCAGCGCGGCGTGGAAGCCACCAGCTACGTGGCGATGCGCTACTGGCATCCCTTCACGGAATCGGCGGTGGCGGATCTGAAGGCCGACGCCATCGATGAAGTCATAGTCCTGCCCCTGTATCCCCACTTCTCGATCAGCACCAGCGGCTCCAGCTTCCGGGAACTACAACGGCTGCGCCTGGCTGACCCCGCCTTCAGCCGTCTGCCCATTCGCTGCATCCGCAGCTGGTACGACCATGACGGCTACATCGACGCCATGGCCGGATTGATCGCCCGGGAGATTGAAGTCTGCCCGAAGCCGGCCGAAGCCCATGTGTTTTTCAGCGCCCATGGAGTGCCCAAGAGCTATGTCGAAGAGGCCGGAGACCCCTACCAACAGGAAATCGAGGCCTGCGCACGGCTCGTGATGCTGCGCCTTGAGCAGCTTCTGGGCCATGGCAACCCCTCCACCCTGGCCTACCAGAGCCGGGTGGGCCCGGTGGAATGGCTGAGGCCCTACACCGAGGATGCCCTGCATGATCTCGGGGAACAGGGCGTCGAGGATCTGGTGGTGGTGCCGATCAGTTTCGTTTCGGAGCACATCGAAACCCTGGAAGAAATCGACATCGAATACCGCGAAATCGCCACCGAAGCGGGCATCGCCCGCTTCCACCGGGTGCCGGCCCTGGATACCGACCCCACCTTCATCAAGGGCCTTGCCGACCTAGTGCAGGAAGCGATGGCTGGACCCGAGGTGAATCTCGACCAGGCCGCCCAGCTGCCCACCAAGGTGAAGCTCTATCCCCAGGACAAATGGGCGTGGGGCTGGAACAACAGTTCAGAGGTCTGGAACGGCCGCCTGGCCATGGTGGGGTTCTCCGCTTTCCTGCTGGAACTGATCAGCGGCCATGGCCCCTTGCATGCCCTTGGCCTGCTCTGAGGCGCAACGCCGACTGGCGGGCTTCCTGCCAGCGCTGGCCTCGATGGCCCGGGGAACGTTGGCCCTGGGGTCGATCGCCCTGGGACCGGTGGGCCTCGCGGCGCCGGAGAACCCCTGGCGAGGCGGAATTTTTCCGGTCACCAACTTCGTGGCCTACACCAGCCACTTCGGCCTCCGGGACGGGGCGTTCGGGGGGCCCACCGAACCCCATTACGGCCTGGATATCGCCGCGCCGCTGGGCTCTCCGGTGCTGAGCTGGTGGAGTGGCCGGGTCAGCCAAGTGATCAGCGACGGCGCCTGCGGCAACGGCCTGGTGATCCGCTCCGGCGATTACGACCACATTTACTGCCACCTGGAGGGCAGCACCACGGCCAGCACCTACCGCAGCGGCGGCTTGATCCTGGCAACGGGCCAGGCGGTGCGCGCCGGTCAACCCATTGCCCGGGTCGGCGTCAGCGGACGGACCACGGGACCCCATCTCCACTGGGGGCTGCGCTATCGGGGGCAATGGCTCGATCCAGCCCGGGTGTTGCGGGCCATGGCCGAAAGCCGTGTTCAGCCATCCCCAAGACGCTCCCGCGCCCCTAATGTTGCCGTGATGCGATGAGCGAAGCCGTACCGAGCCTCCGTCCCCTGGCTGAGCCTCCTTGCCGTGCCGAGCCGCTGTTCACGACCAGGATGGGGATCCCTGATTCCCTCCTGATGCTCGCCCGCTCTCAACGCTCGCCAGACCGTCCCCTTCTGACCCCGTGACGCTCACCCCCCTGACGCCCGTGACCGGAGCCGCCACTGCCAACCAGGAATTGGTCGCTGCCGAAAGTTCTGAGCATGCCTCGGCAACCTCCTGCTCCTCCCAACGGGTGAGTGGTGCCTATGCCCTGATGGATGCGCTCCACCGCCATGGGGTGAAGCACATCTTCGGCTATCCAGGGGGAGCGATTCTGCCGATTTACGACGAACTGTTTCAGGCCGAGCAGCGAGGCTGGCTACGGCACATCCTGGTGCGCCACGAACAAGGGGGCACCCATGCCGCCGACGCCTATGCCCGGGCAACGGGTCAGGTGGGCGTCTGTTTCGGCACCTCAGGGCCTGGGGCCACCAATCTGGTCACGGGCATCGCCACCGCCCAGATGGACTCCGTCCCCATGGTCGTGATCACGGGCCAGGTGCCCCGCGCCGCCATCGGAACCGATGCCTTTCAGGAAACGGACATCTTCGGCATCACCCTGCCGATCGTCAAACACTCCTGGGTGGTCCGCAATCCGGCCCACATCGGTCGGATCGTGGCCGAAGCGTTTCTGATTGCCGCGAGTGGCCGCCCTGGGCCCGTCCTGATCGACGTGCCCAAGGATGTGGGCACCGAACTGTTCGACTACGTGCCCGTCGAGCCGGGGACAGCCATTCCTGCCGGATTCCACCTGCCGGCTCCCCCCGATCCCACGGCGATTGAATCGGCCCTGGAGTTGATCCGACAGGCCCGCCGCCCCTTGCTTTACGTCGGCGGGGGATCGATCAGCTCCGGCGCCCACCAGGAGGTGCTGGCGCTGGCGGAGCGGTTCCAGATTCCGGTGACCACCACCTTGATGGGAAAAGGCTCCTTTGATGAACGGCACCCTCTGTCCCTCGGCATGCTCGGCATGCACGGCACCGCCTACGCCAATTTCGCCGTCACCGAATGCGATCTGTTGATCGCCGCAGGCGCCCGCTTCGACGACCGTGTGACGGGCCGTTTAGACAGCTTTGCCCCCCGCGCCCAAGTGATTCATATCGATATTGATGCCGCCGAAGTGGGCAAAAATCGGCTACCCCAGGTGGCCGTGGTGGCGGACGTGAAAGCCTCCCTGGCCGCCATGCTGGCCGCCTCCACCCAAGACAACTCCGGAGGGCGTACCGAGGCCTGGTTGCAGCGGATCGATCGCTGGAAACATCACTACCCGCTCGTGGTTCCCGCCCCCAGCGGCGAAATTGCGCCCCAGGAAGTGGTGGTGGCCCTGCGGGAACTGGCCCCCGAGGCCACCATCACCACGGACGTGGGTCAGCACCAGATGTGGGCTGCCCAGTTTCTACCGACCGGCCCTCGCCGCTGGATCAGCAGCGCCGGACTAGGCACGATGGGATATGGCATGCCCGCGGCCATGGGGGCCCAGATGGCCAAACCGGACGAGCTGGTGATCTGTGTGGCGGGTGATGCCAGCATCCTGATGAATATTCAGGAACTCGGAACCCTCAATCAGTACGACCTGCCCGTGAAGGTAGTGGTGCTGAACAACGGCTGGCAGGGCATGGTGCGCCAATGGCAGGAAAGTTTTTACGACGAGCGTTATTCCAACTCGGACATGACAGGCGGAATGCCCGATTTCCCTGCCCTGGCCGAAGCCTTTGGTGTGCGCGGCATTCAGATCACGGAGCGCGCCACGTTGCATCAGCAATTGGCCGAGGCCCTGGCCCATCCGGGCCCCGTCTTCGTGGATGTGAAGGTGCGCCGCAACGAGAACTGCTACCCGATGGTCCCCCCTGGGGCCAGCAACGCCCAGATGGTGGGACTCCCCAGCCATCCCGAGCTGGCCATCGACACGATTCGCCAATGTGGATCCTGCGGCGACAACACCGCCAGCGCCCATTTGTTTTGCCCCAGTTGCGGGGCGAAGCTCTGAACCCGAAGCGCATTGGGAGGGGAAATTCGAAGCCTTCGAGCTCCGCCTCTAGGGTCCAAGATCGCCTCCAAGGGGGGCTTCTCGGAGCCTTGTTCTCCATTTTCCTTGGGGTCCTGATGGCCCTCGCCCAACCGGCCGCGGCAGCGGAGGTGTTGCAGGTCCCCTCTCCCACGCTCGTGATTGTGGGGGACCGGAATCGCAGCTACGCCGTGGAGCTGGCCTGTGTGGCGATCCCACCCGGTCAGCACCAGGAAGCCCTCGACTGGCTGAGACAGGCCCTGCCCCGCCACAGCGCCGTCAATCTGCGGCCCACCGCCAGCCAGGACGGCCAGCTGCAAGCCCACCTCAGCACCCTCACCACCAAGGCTGAGCCAGGGCGGGATGTGGGCGCAGCGATGGTGGCAGCGGGCTTGGCCACCGCCCTTCCCTGCAGCTAAGACGGGCCCCAAAGCCCCCTAGGCGCTCCGTGGAGCCGCTATCCCGATCCATTCCCCCCTCTCACCCCGCCTGAGATGAGCCTCAACCGCCCTGCCAAAGGGATTGTGCTGGTCCCAACCCTGCTCTTGGGGGGAGCCTTCCTGAGCTCCGCCGCTTGGCTGGAGGGACCCGCCGCCCAGAATCGGGGTCTAGCCATCGCCCTGGGGACGCTCCTGATCGGCGTTGGCCTGCTGGCCCAGCTGCTCCCTGAACCGCCGGCTAGCGGGGAGGACTGAAGCTTCAGAGCTTGGGCAAGGGCGGTGGCGCCGACGGCAAAGCCGAGGGAGCCACAGCCCCCGGTTGGCGCTGGGACGAACTGGAGCCACGGCCTTCGGCCTGCTGCTCCTTCACCAGCCGGAAATACTCTCGGGTCGGATAAAAGATCCACTGGTCCTGGGCAGCCTCCAGCATGACGTGCACCACGGCGGTGAGGTCCGCCACCTGGGGCACCAGCGTGGATCGATTGGGCAAGGAGGCCAGGGCCTCCTGCATCTGCCCGTAACTGAAGAAAAACACTCCCCGCTTTCCGCCAGGAGTGGGAAGAACGATAAACGGTTTCGTGAAAAAGACCGGAATATTCAAGCCATCTTTCACCTGTTTGGCCGTCAAACCCTGCTGCCGCAAAATTACACCACCCTGCTCCAGATCAGAAGCGAGAGGAATAATTGGCGCCTCAAGAGTAAGCCCAGTCTTTAACTGCTGACGCATGGCCAAAACCTTCTCATTGGCCTGATTCATCGGCAGGGGTAACAACCGGGTCTG
This sequence comes from uncultured cyanobacterium, assembly GCA_903856805.1. Lineage (GTDB taxonomy): Bacteria > Cyanobacteriota > Cyanobacteriia > PCC-6307 > Cyanobiaceae > Cyanobium. The sequence goes on from CAIOCZ010000112.1 coordinate 7,218, forward strand.
CAGCTGAGGATTACGACTGGCCAACTTGCTGCGTTCACTCTCCGCACGGGAGCGATCCAGAAACAAGGGCAAGATCATCGTCTTGTCGCGGGGGATTGGCAAGGGCACGCCCTCGGCGTTGGTGATCACAAACACAGGGATCACCCCTAACTTCGCCATCACCTCAGCCTCGGGAATCGCCCGAGCCGGGGGCACCACCAGAGCCAGGCAGGTCCCCGCACTGGCCAGCACCGCACTGGCCAGCACCGCCCCAGCGCCCCAGCATCGCGACCGCAGCGCGACGGCGGTGGACGGCGAGACGACAACCGGCGGCAAGGAATGATCCAACTCCATGCCAGCCTCGCAAACCAGCCACGCTAGGCAGCGCCGTCCTCAGCCCGCACGAGCACAGGACGGTCACCGCGATGACCACCCCTGCTCCAGATCGTCAGAGTCAGAACAGCGGCGACCACGGTGATGCACGAACCCGACAGCCTGGTGGTCCCCCTGGCCACCGTGGGACTGGATATGGTCGCCGTGGTCGGTGGCAAAAACGCCTCCCTGGGGGAGATGATCCGCGACCTCCGCCACCAGGGCGTGCCGGTCCCCGACGGCTTCGCCACCACGGCCCGCGCCTACCGGGACTTCATCGCCACCAACGGACTTGCGGCTCCCCTGAAGGCCCTATTGGGAGAGCTGGACATCACCGACCTCACGGCCCTGCAACAGGCGGGTCAGCGGGCCCGCGCCTTGGTGCGGACGGCGCCCCTGCCCCCCTTGCTCTGTCAGGCGATCGGCACGGCCTATGGGGCCATGGGATCCCCCGCTGTGGCGGTGCGCTCCAGCGCCACCGCCGAGGATCTACCGGAGGCGAGCTTCGCCGGCCAACAGGACACCTACCTCCACATCGAAGGGGACGCGGCCCTGCTGGAAGCCTGCCGGCGCTGCTTCGCCTCCCTGTTCAACGACCGCGCCATCTGCTACCGCCAACGACTCGGTTTTGACCATCTGCAGGTGGCCCTGTCCATCGGGGTGCAGCGCATGGTGCGCTCTGACCTGGCCTGTGCCGGTGTGATGTTCAGTCTCGATACCGAGAGCGGCTTTCGCGACGCGGTGCTGCTCACCGCCGCCTACGGCCTGGGGGAAAGCGTGGTCCAGGGGGCCGTCAATCCTGACGAACTGCTGATCTTCAAGCCCACCCTGGCCCAGGGCTTTGCGCCGATCATCAGCCGACGGCTCGGCAGCAAGGCGACCCGGCTGGTCTACGGCGACGGGGCAGCCGGGGACGACCGCTCGGGGCGACCGCTCCGGGAGGAGGCGGTGCCCCAACAGCTGCGTGACTGCTTTGCCCTCAGCGACAGTGAGGCCTTGCAACTGGCCCGCTGGGCCTGTCAGATCGAACGGCACTACAGCGAGCGCCTGGGTAAGCCCACGCCGATGGACATCGAATGGGCCAAGGACGGCGAAAGCGGCCAACTGTTCATTCTTCAGGCCAGGCCGGAAACGGTGCACTCCCAACGGTGTGAAGCCGTGCTGCGCAGCTGGCATCTGGAGCCCCATCGCGGCGAGGAACTCTGCCGCGGTCAGGCGATCGGCGCTTCGGTGAGCAGCGGCCAGGCCAGGGTCCTGAGGGACCCCTCCGAACGTCACCGCTTCCGCCAGGGAGATCTGCTGGTGACGGAGCGCACCGATCCGGATTGGGAGCCGATTCTGCGCCTGGCCCGTGGTGTAATCACCGACCAGGGCGGCCGCACCTGCCATGCGGCGATCATCGCCCGCGAGATGGGGATCACCGCCATTGTTGGCACCGGCAACGGCAGTCAGCGGATCCCGGAGGGCGCCCTGATCACGGCCAGTTGCTGCGAAGGGGACCAGGGACGGGTCTACCGCGGCGCCCTGCCCTTCCAGGTGGAGGAGGTGGTGCTGGACAGCCTGCCCAGCACCCGCACCCGGATTCTGATGAACGTGGGCAACCCGGAGCAGGCCTTCCACCTGGCCGCCATTCCCTGCGATGGCGTGGGTCTGGCCCGGCTGGAATTCATCATTGCCAACCACATCGGGGTCCATCCCCTGGCCCTGCTCCACCCCGAGCGGATCGCCGATCCAGCCGAGCGGGACGCCATCGCGGCCCTGGTCAGGGGCTTCCAGGATCCTGCTGACTTCTACGTGGATCGCCTCTCCCAGGGCATGGCGCGCATCGCGGCCGCCTTCCATCCCCGATCCGTGTTGCTGCGCTTCTCCGATTTCAAGAGCGATGAATACGCCCGCCTGCTGGGGGGACGCGCCTTTGAGCCCGTGGAGGAGAACCCGATGCTGGGCTGGCGGGGGGCCTCGCGCTACTACTCAGCGAACTTCCGCGACGCCTTCGCCCTGGAATGCCGAGCCCTCAAGCGGGTGCGCACCACCATGGGATTGGGCAACGTGATCCCGATGGTGCCCTTCTGCCGCACCCCGGAGGAGGGGGATCGGGTGTTGGCCGAAATGGCGATCAATGGACTGGTGCGGGGCGAAGGGGGTCTGCAGGTGTACGTGATGTGCGAACTTCCCAGCAACGTGATCGGGGCCGAGGCCTTCGCCGAGCGCTTCGATGGATTTTCGATCGGCTCTAACGATCTCACCCAGCTGACCCTGGGTCTGGATCGCGATTCGGCCCTGGTGGCCGAGCTATTTGACGAATCGCATCCCACGGTGCTGGCCATGATCCGCCTGGCCATCCGGACTGCCCGGCGCTGCGGACGACCGATCAGCATCTGCGGCCAGGCCCCCAGCGACGATCTCGACTTCGCCCGGTTGCTCGTTCAAGAGGGAATCGATGGCATCAGCCTCAATCCCGATGCCGTGATCCGCACCCGCCTGGCCGTCGCAGACCTGGAACGGGCCATGGATCCGGCTCCGTCAGGCCAGTGAGGCGCCTGGGGAGCGGACCATGGTCGCCGGCACCGTTGTCCACGCCGGACGCAGGGGTGCACCCCAGCGCAGCCAGACCATCCACAGGTGGGCACTGCAACGAACGGCGCAGAGCAGGGCCAGACCCTGGCAGAGCGGACAATGGCTCAAGCCCATGGCGGCGCTGGCGACGATGAACCCACACGATCGCACCTCCTGGGCGCCGCGGCATGCCGCCGCTGCGCAACGCCCCCGGACCGCCGCAGGCCATGGCCGCAGGCACGGCCACCAGGACGGGGCCGGGACTTAGACAGAAGTCATCCCGTCCGCTGTCCCCCCGTGCTGCGCCTCAGTGAGCTGAAGCTGTCGCTGGATCACAGCCCCACCGATCTGGAGACGGCCATTTGTCGCCGACTGCGGATTGGGACGGATGTGCTGGTGGGCTATCGAATTGTCAAACGCAGCGTCGATGCCCGCCGCCGCGAGGCCATTCAATTGGTGTATAGCCTCGACCTCGATCTGGCCCTCGAGAAGGGCGAGGAGCAGCGCCTGCTGCGTCGCCATCGTGGCGATCCCCACCTGCGGCTCCCCCCGGACAGCCGTTACCGCTTCGTGGCCCAAGCCGGTGGTGGGGCCCTGCCCGAGCGGCCGCTGGTGATCGGCGCCGGACCCTGCGGCTATTTCGCCGCCTTGCTGCTGGCGCAGATGGGCCTCCAACCGCTGCTGCTCGAACGGGGCCGGGAGGTGCGGCGGCGCAGTCAGGACACCTTCGGGTTCTGGCACGGAGACAGGGACCTGGACCCGGAATCGAATGCCCAGTTCGGAGAGGGGGGAGCGGGCACCTTCTCCGACGGCAAGCTCTACAGCCAGGTGAGCGAAGCCGATCACTATGTGCGCAAGGTGCTGGAGGAACTGGTTGCGGCTGGAGCCAATCCGGAGATCCTCTGGCACCACCGCCCCCATATCGGCACCTTCAAGCTGGCCACGGTGGTGCGGGGTCTGCGAAGCCGCATCGAAGCCCTGGGGGGCGAGGTTCGATTTGAAAGCCGGGTCGACGACCTCGACCTCGACCCAGTGTCCCGCCAGCTGCGGGCTGTAGAGCTGGCCGATGGCTCCTGCATCAACGCGAGCCATGCGGTGTGGGCCGTGGGCCACAGTGCCCGGGACAGTTTCGCGATGCTGCAACGCCGGGGAGTGACCCTCCAGGCCAAACCCTTCGCGGTGGGCCTGCGCATCGAACATCCCCAGTCCCTGATCGACCAGGCCCGCTGGGGTGCCTGTGCCGGCCATCCCCTCCTGGGGGCGGCCGAATACAAGCTGGTCCACCATGCCACGGGCGGGCGGGATGTCTATAGCTTCTGCATGTGTCCGGGTGGACTGGTGGTGGGAGCCACCTCAGAACCGGGGGGTGTGGTGACCAACGGCATGAGCCAACACACCCGGAACGAACGCAACGCCAATAGTGGCCTTGTTGTGAATGTGACCCTGGCAGATCTGGAACCCTATGGCCAGGGACCCGACGATCCCCTGGCGGGGGTGGCCTTTCAACGGCACTGGGAGCGGCGCGCCTTTGAATCGGCAGGGGCGAATTACCGTGCACCCGCCCAATGGCTTGGTGATTTTCTGGTGGGCCGCTCAAGCACCCCAACGCCACCGGAGGGGAGCACGGGGGTGAGGGGTTCCTACCAGCCAGGCTTGCATTTCGGGCAAGTGGAAGAGTGCTTGCCTGGCTTCGTGGTGGAGGCAATCAAGGAAGCGATCCCCCACTTTGATCGCCGCCTCAGGGGGTATCTCCAACCCGGAGCTCTGTTGACGGGAGTCGAAACCCGCACGTCGTCGCCGATCCGAGTACCCCGCCGAAACGATGGGCTGGCCAGCGTGAATACTCCAGGACTGTTCCCCGCAGGCGAGGGGGCCGGCTATGCCGGCGGCATCCTCTCTGCGGCGATCGATGGCATCAAAGTGGCCGAAGCCATGGCCCTCAGCCTTCTTCGTCCTCAGCGCCAAGGGGGACCAGACGGATCTGCTTGCGACCCAGCTTGATCTCAAACTCATCGCCGGGCTTGAGATCAAGCATGGCCGTGTAGGCCTTGCCCACCATCAGGTTGCCATTGAACTGAACCTTGGTGTTGAAGCTGAGCTTGCGACCAGCTTTACCAGCCTTGGGAGCAGCCCCAAAGTCGACGCCTTTGGCATTGAGAAGCGCCTCATAGAAGGCCGTGAAATTCAGCCGTTCGCTTCCGTCCCGCTTGGTGGAGACGTAGCCACAGGACCGGACGAGATCAGACTTGCTGACATCCCCCAGCTCCTTGACCTTGGCCAGGAGATCGGCGCCAGTGAGCATGTTGTGAAAAATGCGACTTCTGCATTTTCCTCCCTGAGGGGCATTTGTGCAAGTCCGGATCGGCTGATTTGGGCGATCTGAACAGATCGGGAGTCGGCACCTTGCGTTGGCCAGACCTTCACAGAGCACCCCAGATGCTGATAAGGAAATCCGCAGGGACCTTGCTCCGATCTCCCATGGCATGATTTCACTCTCCACAGACGCGATCCTTCCACCAAATAGGGCTGGGAGTCTGAGGATCTGGTCAAGGGTTGGAGAAGGACCATCAAACCGAACGGGCCAGCGATGCAGCTCCTGAAGTGCACTCAGGCCTGGGAAACGATCCCGCTCCATTGCACAGCCTTGACCTGATCACGTCGCCATGAATGCAACAACAGGGGCTCAGCCACGGTGCAAAGGGGACAAACACTGATGTGCTCGGCCCTGAGTCCCTCGTACAGCAGCTGGCGATGGCTGGCGGCACGGATGTCGAGACGATCGCGCTGGGGATCGTTCGGATCCGGCAGCAGGGCCCCGCAAGCCCGCAGTTCTGCGAGGGTCTCGTCATTGGCCTGCCCGTCCGGCCTCAGGCAGGCCGCCAGCTGCAGGGTGACACTGCGCTCCACCTGGTAGTTAGGCCCGCTTACCGCCGGCCCAAGGGCCACCAGCAAATCCTCCCGGCGGGTGCCAGCGGCCTCGAGTTGGACAAGGGCGGCGGGCAGGATTCTGCCGACCACCCCCCGCCAGCCCGCATGGCAAGCGGCCACCCGCCCACTGACGGGATCAGCCAACAACACCGGGGTGCAATCCGCACCGCAGACCCACAGGCTCTGCCCCCCCGCATCACTCACCAGTCCATCGGCCTCGGGCCAGGGTTCCTCCCGGGCGGCCTTCGCCGGCAGCACCAAGGCGCTGTGGACCTGCTGGGGACGATGCACGCTGACCCCCGCGCTCAAGAAGGCGGCCAGTTCCTCTGGGCCGCGTCCAGCCCAGAGGCGGGTGAAAAAGCCGTGTTCAAAATCACTCAGCAGATCCGCCTGGAGGTGATAGCCGCCATAACTCCCCACCCAGGTCCAGCCGGGCAGGGCGTTAAATCCGACATCGGGGCCATCGAAGGGGGCTGCGAGGGCCTCAGCCATCCGGCAGATCCCGCAACATCCAGAAGCCATCGAAGCGGGGTTGATCCTCGCTGGCCTGCACGGCGATGAACTGGAGTCCACCGGCCTGTTCCCGGGCGGCCTGGAAGGCGGCTTGGGCGGCCTCAGCTTCCCCCTCCGGCAGGGTGGCCAGGAGCCAGCGATCCTCCAGACCGGCTTCAAGCACCAGTTGGTTGTCACAGATTTCCAGACGCACCGGCTCAAGGCCTGCCAACCACCCAGCCATCGCCAGGGAGCGGCGTTCACTGAACAGTCGAATGCCCGGCACGCTCACCGCGGGGGCCTCAGGACCTTGGCTGACGACCGAAGGCAGGGGTAGCAGACCGGCAAAGCCGACCTCCCAGTCGAAGGCATCGGCCAGGGCTGCCGCCGGCAGGTGGGCCCAGCTCCAACGATCGCCCCGCACGGTTTCGGGCCAGGGAAGCGCTACGGGGCGAATCAGCTGGGGAGGAGGGGCCAGGGGACCCACCAGAAACCCGGGTTCTTGCGGATACACCTGCGCTTCCCGCTCCTGCAGCCACTCCACCAAGTGGTAGCAGCGCCGGCTCGGCACCAGCTCTAAGCCCAAGCCTTCCGCGGCGCGTTGCACCATCGTGCGCATGGCGCTGCGCCAGCAACGCATCCGACGTGGCGCCGCGAAGCCCCGCTGCTCCGCCTCCTCGAGGGAAGCCTGGATGGCCTCTCGCAACCAGATCGAGTTGACACTGTTGGCAGGACAAATCCTCAGCCAACGGAATTGAGGCTGACCGGGTTCGGGGGTCGAGCAGATCAAGAGCTCCCAGCGTTTCTTGCCTTCCGCATCGAGAATGGGTCTGGAATAGAAGTCGAGCTCCCAGTCCGTTGAAATGCGCAGGGAGCCAGGAACGGGCACCGTCGTCATCCCGCTGTCTGCTCCTGTTGACGCAGCACGGAACGCGCCCGATTGGCACGATCGGCCGCTTCCTCCATCACCTTGTCCTTGGCAATCAGGAGCTCCCCGGGCTGGCCCTCCAACAGGGCGGTATTGAGGGCAATGCGTCCGCGACCCGGATCCAGATCGGTAATCAGGGCCTTGACGCGATCCCCCTGATTGAACACCTCCCGCAGATCACGCAAGTTGCCGCCGGTAATCGAGGACTGATGCAGCAGGCCACTCACTCCCCCTAAATCCACAAACAGGCCGTAGGGCTTCACCGCCACCACCTGTCCCTCCACCAGTTGCCCCACCTCCAATTCGGAAAACTTGGCTGAGGTGGCCGCTTTCTTTTCGGACAGCACCAACTTGCGGGTGTCCCCATTCACCTCAAGAAAAGCAACCCCGAGGGTTTTGCCCACGAGGGCCTCATGGTTTTCCCCGTCGTTGAGCTGGGAGCGAGGGATGAACCCGCGCAGTCCCTCCAGATCACAGGTGACCCCGCCCCGGTTGAAGCCGCTGACCTTGACCTGAACCACCTTGCCGTCCTTCTCAAGCTGGCGCACCCGCTCCCAGCTTTGGCGGAGGGCCAGGGCACGGGCACTGATGGTGACCATGCCATCGGCATTCTGCTCACGGGTGACGAGCACCTCCAGCTGCAGCCCCTTAGGGAAGCGCTCCTTGAGGCTCGTGATCACCCCCAGGCCACACTCCTTCTTGGGCATGAAGCCAGGGGCCTTGCCGCCGATATCGACATAGACCCCATCACTTTCAACGCCAATGACCACGCCACTGACCACTTCACCGGTGGTCCCCACAGGCTCATTTTCGTCCAGCGCGGCCAGGAACGCCTCCGCATCGAAGTCGAAGTCGTCCACGGTGCGAACCTGAGGGCGGCCGGCCTCAGGATTCGCTGCTGCGGCGTCCTGGCGGGGTTGCGAACCCCGGCGCGACTTGCCGGGATCCGGCCCCAACAGGTCGGCCATGGTGAGACCCTCCATGTCCATGGCGAAGCGGTCGTCGTCGTCGCCGGGGGTGGCCGCCACGGCTGGAACGGGACGGGCAGCGGCGACAGGGGGGATGGTGGGGGCCACCGGTTCCGGCGAAACCTCTGACGCCGGCTCTCTGGTCTCGGCCGCATCCTTCTTGATCATGACGACCTGAGGCGGCTTACGCACCGGAGCGGGAGCGGCCGGGCGCTGGGCGGGGGTCCGGGGCGGACGCGCCGCGGGATTGCCGGTACCGGCCATGGAAGTCCTCAGGACAACTCGAGATCTCACACTGTAGGGATCCCCGTTGCCCCCGGAATCTGCCGCCCATGAAGGAGGTCCCAGCCCACCTGCGTCGCCTGGATCTGTTGCCCTGGCCGATGGTGGTGGAGCAGGCCCGGCGGCGGGGCAGCACGGTGATCTGGCCGTTTGGTGCGATCGAGCAGCACGGCCCCCACCTGCCCATCGCCACCGATGCCCTGTTCGCCGAGCGGATCACCGACGCGGTGCTGGACCAAGTGGACAGCAGCCTGCCGCTCTGGCGGCTGCCGGTGCAAAGCCTTGGCTTCTCCCCCGAGCATCGGGGGTTCCCCGGCACGATCAGCCTGCCGGCCTCCTTGCTCGTTGCCTTGGTCAACCAGGTGGGGCAGGCCCTGGCGGAGGCCGGCTTCCAGCGGCTGGTGCTGTTCAACGCCCATGGGGGCCAGATCGGATTGCTGGAGGCGGCCGCCCGGGAACTGCGATCAAACGCGCCCCAACTGGCGGTCTTGCCCTGCTTTCTCTGGCGGGGTCCGGAGGGCATCGCACCCTTGATCCCCGAGCCGGAACGACGTGAGGGCCTCCATGCCGGCCTGGCGGAAACCAGCCTGATGCTGCACCTGGCCCCGGAACTCACCGGACCCACCCCGGCCGCGGATGGCCCGGCCAGCAGGGGGCTGAAGCCCCCTGCTGGGTGGAGCCTGGAAGGAGCGGCACCAAGCGCTTGGCTCACCCACGAGCTCAGTGCCAGCGGTGTTGTGGGCGACCCCAGCGGCGCCTCAGCCCAGCTGGGGGGCCAGCTATTCGAGGCCTTGGTCTCGAGCTGGGTCAACCGCCTGGAGGCCTTAGTGCGGAGTGACTGGCCGGCGACCGGTGAGCTGAGGTGACTAAAGTCGCCCTTATCACTTCCATTCCGGTTGCCATGCCGACCATCGAATCCAATCCAGCCGTGGCATCCCTGGCCACCGGCTCGGAACCGATGGGCCACGCAGCCGATGCTCTCCCCGATTTCACCTGCCCGGTCTACAAGGACGCCTACAGCCGCATCAATGCGATCGTGATCGAAGGCGAACAGGAAGCCCACGACAATTACATGGCGCTGGGCACCCTCCTTCCTGACCAGGCTGATGAGCTGGCCCGCTTGGCACGGATGGAGCTGAAGCACATGAAGGGGTTCACCGCCTGTGCCAACAACCTTGGGGTGGTGGCGGACATGCCCTTTGCCCAGGAGTTCTTCTCGCCCCTGCGCAACAACTTTCAGACCGCGCTGGGCGAAGGCAAGGTGGTGACCTGCTTGTTAATCCAGGCCCTGCTAATCGAAGCCTTTGCCATTTCGGCCTACCACATTTACATCCCCGTTGCCGATCCCTTTGCCCGCAAAATCACCGAAGGTGTGGTCAAGGACGAGTACACCCACCTGAACTACGGCCAGGAGTGGCTCAAGGCCAATTTGGAGGCCAGCCGGGCGGAGCTTGAACAGGCCAACCGGGACAACCTGCCCCTGGTGCGGCGCATGCTTGATGGGGTTGCCGGCGACGCCGCCGTTCTCCACATGGAAAAGGAAGACCTGATTGAAGACTTCCTGATCGCCTACCAGGAGGCTCTGACTGAGATTGGATTCAGCTCCCGGGAAATCGCCAAGATGGCCGCTGCCGCTCTGATGGGCTGAGTCCTAGAAGGCCGTCGTGGCAAGATCTGTCGACGGCAAAAGCCTGCTCGGTCCATTCCGTCACTTCCCTCTACATGTTCGGCCTGATCGGTCATTCCACCAGCTTTGCCGATGCCCGTCTGTTGGCCAAGCGCCTGGGTTACGACGAGTACGCCGAGGGGGATCTGGACATGTGGTGCAGTGCTCCGCCACAGCTTCTTGAACGAGTACGGGTAACCAGCCCAACCGGAACAACGATTGAGGGGGCCTACATCGACTCCTGCTTTGTGCCGGAGATGTTGAGCCGATTCAAAACGGCACGGCGAAAAGTTCTAAACGCCATGGAGCTGGCTCAGAAAAATGATATCCAGATCACGGCCTTAGGCGGTTTCACGTCGATCATCTTTGAAAATTTCAACCTGCTCAAAGAACAGCAGATCCGCTCCACCACCCTCGACTGGCAACGATTCACCACCGGCAACACCCATACCGCCTGGGTGATCTGCCGTCAGGTGGAACAGAATGCCCCTCGGCTCGGCATCGACTTGGCCAAGGCCAGGGTGGCGGTCGTCGGAGCTACTGGAGACATCGGCAGCGCCGTCTGCCGCTGGTTAAAGGAGCGAACCGGCATCGCCGAGTTGTTGCTCGTGGCACGCCAAGCGCAACCGTTGATCGAGCTCCAAAGCGAACTGGGGTGCGGTCGCATACTCAGCCTGGAGGAGGCCCTGCCCCAGGCCGATGTGGTGGTCTGGGTTGCCAGCCTTCCCCAGACCCTCAGCATCGACACCGCCAGCCTGCAGCGCCCCTGCCTGATGATCGACGGGGGCTATCCCAAAAATCTGGACAGTAAAGCCGCCGCCGAAGGTGTTCATGTCATCAAGGGGGGCATCGTGGAATTTGGTAGTGATATCGGCTGGCAGATGATGGCCGTCGCCGATATGGCCAAGCCCCAACGCCAAATGTTTGCCTGTTTTGCCGAGGCCATGCTGCTTGAATTCGAAGGCATCCACAGCAACTTCAGTTGGGGTCGCAACAACATCAACCTGGCCAAAATGGATCTCATTGGCGCCGCCTCCCTGCGCCATGGCTTCCAGGCCCTCGGTCTTGAGACCGAACTGCAGCCGGCCACCAACCTCGCCGTCGCCTGATTTCTCCCGTTCGCTCGCCCCTTCCCATGGCTCGTCGTGCCCTGCTGGATTTTGAAAAGCCACTGGTGGAGCTGGAGGAGCAGATCGAACAGATCCGCCAGCTCGCCCGGGATTCCGAAGTGGATGTGAGCCAGCAGCTTCTGCAGCTCGAAACCTTGGCCGCTCGACGCCGCGAAGAAATTTTCCGCTCCCTCAGTGCGGCCCAGAAGATCCAGGTGGCCCGCCATCCCCAACGGCCCAGCACCCTGGACTACATCCAGCTCCTCACGGACGACTGGATCGAACTGCACGGAGATCGCCGCGGCTCCGATGACAAGGCCCTCGTGGGAGGCATCGGCCGAATCGGGGAGCGGGCCGTGCTGATGATCGGCCACCAGAAGGGGCGTGACATGAAAGAAAATGTGGCCCGCAACTTCGGCATGGCCTCCCCCGGCGGCTATCGCAAAGCGATGCGGCTCATGGAGCACGCTGATCGCTTCCGCCTGCCAATCCTCAGTTTCATCGACACCCCTGGGGCCTATGCCGGCGTCCTGGCCGAGGAACAGGGCCAGGGGGAAGCGATTGCGGTCAACCTGCGCGAGATGTTTCGGCTGCGGGTCCCGATCATCGCCACCGTCATCGGCGAAGGCGGTTCCGGAGGTGCCCTCGGCATCGGCGTGGCCGATCGGCTGCTGATGTTCGAACACAGCGTTTACACGGTGGCCAGCCCCGAGGCCTGCGCCTCAATCCTCTGGCGGGACGCCGCCAAGGCCCCTGTAGCGGCCGAGGCCCTGCGCATCACCGGGGCCGATCTGCTGCAACTGGGGGTGATTGACCAGGTGCTGAACGAACCCTCCGGGGGCAACCATTGGGCCCCACTCCAGGCCGCCGAAACCCTCAAGGCGGCGTTGCTCGCCCAATTGGCAGAGCTGGATCGCCTCAGCCCTGAGCAACTGCTCGATCAACGCTATGCCAAGTTCCGGCGGATGGGCCGGTTTCTGGAGAGTTCGGCCCCAGATCCTGTCGCGGCTGCTTAAGGTTTTCCTAATTGCTTGTTCTGCCTTGGTGGCAGCCCTGATCACCGGTGCGTCGCGCGGCATCGGTGCCGCAGCAGCACGACGTTTCGCCGACCATGGCTTCGATCTCCTGCTGGTTGCCCGCCCCAGCCAGGACTTCGCAGACCTGGCCGCCCAACTGTGCACCCCCGGTCGCCGAATCGAGATCGCGGAGGTCGATCTGGGCGAGCCAGCGGCGATCCCCCCCGCCCTGGATGACCTCTGCGGCCGGGGCCTGACCCCCACGGTTCTGATCAACAATGCCGGGGCGGCCTGGACCGGCCCATTAACCGCCATGCCCTTGGAGCAATGGCAAGCGCTAATGCAGCTGAATCTCACCAGCGTCTTTCAGATCTGCAGCAACGTGATCCCACGGATGCGCGCCGAAGGGGGGGGGATCATCATCAATGTCAGCAGTCATGCCTGCCGCAACGCTTTCACTGATTGGGGGGCCTATAGCGCCAGCAAGGCGGCCCTCGCCACCTACAGCCGCTGCCTGGCCGCTGAAGAAAGGGTGCATGGGATCCGGGTCAGCACCCTTACCCTCGGTTCGGTCAATACACCTCTCTGGGACAGCAAAACAGTCCACAGTGACTTCGACCGCCGTGCCATGCTTGCCCCAGAGCGGGTGGCCGACGCCCTGCTTCACCTGGCCCTTCAGCCGTCTGACCAGGTGATTGAAGATCTCACCCTGATGCCTGCTGCCGGCGCCTTCTGACTCCCTGCCATGACCTCCACCCTGCCCAATGGTCTCAGCTCCAGAACCGTGGTGCCTCCAGCGCTAAGCCAATCCCTGAGCCGACGCATTCGCGAGCGGTTGCAAGCCAAGGGAGTGTCCTTTCTCGCGAACGACAACATCTCCGACCATCTTCTGGAGGGGGAATTGGAGCAATTGCAAGTCGAAGTGGCCGATAAGGTGCGGGATCTGCTTCAAAGCCTGGTGATCGATATTGATAATGACCACAACACCGAGGAAACTGCCGAGCGGGTATCAAAAATGTACCTGCATGAAGTTTTCAAAGGCCGTTACCACAAGCAACCAAAAATCGCCAGCTTTCCCAACGTCAAAGAGCTGGACGAGATCTATACCGTCGGCCCCATCTCCGTGCGCTCGGCCTGCTCCCATCACCTCGTCCCCATTTTGGGCAGCTGCTGGATCGGCATCAAACCTGGCGATCGCGTCATCGGTCTCTCGAAGTTCTCTCGCGTCGCTGATTGGGTGTTCTCCCGCCCCCATATTCAGGAAGAAGCAGTCATTATCTTGGCCGATGAGATTGAACGCCTGTGTGAACCCAAGGGTCTGGCTATCCTGGTGAAAGCCCAGCACTACTGCATGAAGTGGCGTGGAGTGAAGGAGCCCCAGGCTTCGATGGTCAATTCAGTGATGCGGGGAGATTTTCGTCACGATCCCAGCCTGAAACAGGAGTTCTTCGAACTGGTCAAGCAGCAGGAAACCTTGCTGACCAACTGAACTCCTGGCGGCAGCGCTGGGGTGCGTCGCGGCGGTCAACGTAGTGGCGAAGGGCCCTGTCGCACCGCCGCCACCAGATCCGCCACCCGCTGAAGATCCTTATCGCCGGGAGAAACCTCCACGCCACTGGAGGCGTCCAGTCCCGTGGGGTTGACCTGGCTCAGCACGGTCGACACCCGTTCCGGGGTGATTCCCCCCGCCAGCCACCAGGGTGGCTTGGGAGAGAACTCCGCCAACCAATCCAGGGGGAGACGCTGGCCGGTGCCCCCCAGTTGATCGGGTTGCCAGGCATCCAGAAGCAGCCCATCCACCACATCGCCATAGCTGGAGGCCAACGCCAAGTCCGCCGGAGTGCGAATCCGCAGCGCCTTCCAGATTTCCCCATCCCATTGGCGCCGCAGGGCGGTGCAAAACGCCACCGATTCCCCCCCATGCAGCTGGACCACCTGGTGGCCCCGCGCCGAAAGGATCTCCTCCACCTGCTCAGGCGACGGATCGGCCACCACCACCACCCGCCGGCATTGCGGGCGGGTGGTGGCGACCGCCTCAAACAGGGCGGGGCGCAACTCCGCGGCGAGAAATCGGGGTGAGGCCTTGACGGCAATCACGCCAATGGCGTCCACCCCCAGGGCCGCAACGGCGGCCGCCTGATCCGGGAGGCGCAACCCACAGATTTTGAGCAGGGGCACGGCAACGGGTCAGAGTTCTCGGCATGCTCAGCTGGGCACACCGCTTTCCCTTTCTAGGATCTGGAGCTGGTTGTCTTCAGGATCGGTCTGGGGCACCCCAGCGAGTCTTGATCCCGCAAGCCCCTGTTTCAACCGATGCCTCCCCCGACCCCCTTGCCGGCCTGCGGCAGCTTCTTGATCCACGCACTCCCGTTCCCATCGCAGCAAACCCGTGGGTGAGGGTTGGCAACTGATGCGCATCCGGGGCATCCCGCTCCGGATCCATCCCAGCTGGTTTGTGATCCTGCTGATGGCCACCTTGGCCTTCGAGCAGCACTACCGGATGGTGACGCTTGATCTCAGCGACCTGCAGCGCTGGAGCCTGGGTCTGGTCACCGCCCTGCTGCTCTTTGTGTCCGTGCTGCTCCATGAGCTGGGTCACGCCCTCGTGGCCCTGGCCCAGGGGGTGCAGGTGCGCAGCATCACCCTGTTTCTGCTGGGGGGCGTGGCCAGCGTGGAACGGGAATGCAACACCGCGATCGGGGCCCTGCTGGTGGCCATGGCCGGGCCGGCGGTCAGCCTTGGCCTGGGTCTTGGCCTGCTGGCCCTCATTCACGGCGGCAGTCACCTCTCACCGGTGCTGGGCGAAGTGTTGAGCCAACTGGCTGGTCTCAACCTGGTGCTGGGCCTGTTCAACCTGCTGCCTGGCCTCCCCCTAGACGGTGGCTTGATCGTCAAGGCCATCGTCTGGCAGCTCACCGGCAGCCGGCGGCGCGGCGTGGAGGTGGCCAACAGCTCGGGACGCTTCCTGGCCTTCCTGGCCATCGGCCTGGGAAGTGTGCTTCTGCTGCGCGGAGGGGGGGTCAGTGGGGCGTGGCTGCTGCTGCTGGGTTGGTTTGGCCTCGGCTCCGCCCGCAACCAACGCCAGATGCTGCTGCTTCAGCAAGCCCTCAAGGACCTCAAGGTGAGGGACGTGGCCCAGCGGCGCTTCCGGGTGCTGGAGGCCAACACGAGCCTGAGGGATCTGAGCCTGTTGCGGATCGGCGCCGGCGCCCCTATCGCCCCGGTCGGCGAGGGGCAGGAGGAGACCGCCCAAGGCAGCACGCTTCCGGATTGGATGCTGGTGTGTGATCGCGGGCGCTGGCAGGGAGTCATTGACGACGGCCCCCTGCAACAGCTGCCGGTGCAGTGCTGGGAGCGGGAGCAAATCGGCAATTACGTCCGCCCCCTCTCGAGCCTGACGGCGATCCATGACCAGGCGCCGCTGTGGCAGGCCGCCCTGTTGCTGGACAACCCGGCCATTCCCCGACTGCTGGTGCTCAGCCCGGCCGGGCTTCCCTGCGGGACCCTGGAGCGTCCGGAATTGGGAGAGGGGGTGCTGGTGCGGTTGGGGCTAAGGCTGCCGGCCAAACTCCTGGCCATGGCCCGCCAGCAGAACAGCTATCCCCTCAACATGGCCCTCGGTCAGGTGGCCCGCGGCATGGTGAGCACCGGCGATGTGGCCGCTCCCATCGATTCTTCCACCCGATAACGGGGAACTCGCTCGGCGATCCTCTCCAATTCGACAGCACTAAGCGGTTGCTCCACCAACACCCCCCCGGGCGCCCTCTCAGCCTGGCTCCAGGCCGAGAGGGCCCAATCCCGCAGGTGGCCCATCAGGCCGGCGCGATCCAACGGCAAGGTGGGCAGCTGGGGGGGGGCCAGGTTGAACACCGCATGCCAGAGGGCAGGGGGAGGCTCCAGAAGAATGCTGCCGTGCTGCAACAGGGCCCCCTGGCGCCAGAGCTGGGCACTGCCAATCCGTTTGCCCCCCTGCGGGTGAATCAGATCAGCGGCGGTGCTGGTGGCGAAGCAACTGGCGCGATCCAGGGAGCTGCTCTGTTGGCCAAACTGCAGAGGCAGACCTAGGGCGGCAAAGCCCAGCCGCAGCCACTCACAGGCGGCTACATAGGCCTCCTGGCGCCGCAGGGGGGGATCGGGCCAGATCAGGGCGTAGGTGAGCTCACCGGCGTGGAGCACCGCCCGTCCGCCACTGGGACGCCGCACCAACTCCATCGTTCCACTGCGAACCAAGGTGAACCAGTGGGGATCGATCAAGCGTTGATGAAACCCCAGGGACAAGGTGGGGCACTGCCAACCGTAGAAGCGCAGCACGGGGCCCCCGCCGGAACGAACGGCATCCAACAAGGCCTCGTCGATGGCCATCTGCCAGGCACCGTCCAGCTCACAGGGTGGAATCCAACGCACCGGCACCGCTGTCCTGCCCATAAACGTCCCCCAACGGCGATGGTTCAAGGTTGGCAAGCCAATGGATGTCCCGATGGTCCCGCCCCTTCCCTGGACCCTGCTGGTGATGCTGCCGATGGGGCTGGTGGCCGGCCTCCTGGCCGGGCTCCTCGGGATCGGAGGGGGGCTGGTGTTTGCGCCCCTTTTGCTGATGAACGGGCTGGCCCCCCATCAGGCCCTGGCCACGAGCACGTTGGCCATTGTGCCCACCGCCCTGGTGGGAAGCTGGACCCACTTTCGCCACAGCCCGCTGCCTTGGAGGGGAGCAATGGCGATCAGCCTGGGGGCCGCCTTGGCCGGAGCGCTGTTCAGCCGGCTGGGCGAAGGACTCCCAGGCTGGTTGCTGCTGGCCCTGCAGTCGCTGCTCTACGGCGGCCTCAGCTTCACCATCCGGGGGGAGGCCAACGACGCGTCGAAGCCTGCCCCCGCTCCCAGACTTTCCCTGCCTGGCCTTGGCGCCGTGGGTGTGGTGGCCGGACTGGCCAGCGGCATGTTGGGGGTGGGTGGCGGCCTGGTGATGGTGCCCCTAATGGTTCGGCTGTTGGGGCTGCCGATCCATCAGGCCATCCGCTTCAGCACCCTGGCGGTGCTGGCCTCCTCCAGCACCGCCACCATCGTGTTCGTGAACTCGGGCCAGGCCCAGCTGGGGGCAGGCTTGCTGCTGGGGGGCACGGCTGCCCTCGGGGCGCGCTGGGCCGCCGCCAGGTTGGATCGGGTGAGCGGGGCGCGGCTGGCCAGCCTGTTGCGCCTGATGACCCTGACGTTGGCCCTCTACAGCGGCTGGCGGGCGCTCAACGCCGCCTTGGCCGCCTGATTCTCAGCTCGCCTCAGGGGCCGGTCGGGGAGCTGGGAACGGCAGCCCAGCCTTCCCAAAAGCCCGACTCCAGCTCGAACCCCAGCACCGCCGCCATCTGGGCCAGCCCCTGACGGCAATCGAGGCCATGGCGACGGGCCCAGGCCTCGAGCAGAAACAAGCGATGGGGGATCCAGAGATCCAAGCTATCGGCGGCGAAACGGATGCCCTCACTGCGGCTGAAGCCGTGGGGCAGGAGCATGGCCACATGGCGGGTGAGCTGGCCTTGGCGCCGCTCCAACAGCAGGGGCAACCAGGGGTACAAAGCGTCGGCCCGCAGACTCCAAAGCCTCAGTTCGGGCACTTCCGACAACTCGCGCGGATCCTCCTCGGGGCGGGGCCAGCTGAAGTCCAGCTCAAGCCTGCCCGCCCAATCCAGAAGCTGCTCCGGCGGCAGGGACGCCAATCCGAGCAGGGGGGAAAGGTCCAGACGGCGAATCTGATCGCTGCTGATCACCAGCGGAATTTCAGGGCTGGGGAGGGAAGGCGCCATCAAGAGCTGTGACAGGGCTTGGGCCAAGGCTGGACCGTAGCCAGGCGAAGCCAAAGAATGGCCCTGTTGCTTTGTCTGCAGGACACCATGAACCAAGTTGAAATTCTGATTGCTCTCGTGGTGGCTGCCCATGCTGGGGTTTTGGCGGTGCGCCTCGGCTTCACGCTCTACAAAGCCTGATCGGCCGATCCACCACCCTTGGCAAGGGGGGGGAAGCCTGCTACAAGCAGGTGATTGACCGCCATCTTCCGGTGCGCTCCTCGTCCCGTCAGCTTTCCAACCAACCTGCCCGCTCCTCCGTGACCAAGGAGCGCAGGTTGGCCGGTGGGAAGGAGGGATCCAAGGGCAGCGATGGGGACCAGGCCCGGACACCCCAAAGCCGGGGCCGCAACGCCAGCGCAGCAACGAATCCACGCTTGGCCGGAGCCGCTGGGGGCAAGCCCAACCTGCTGACCAACCTGATGCCGTCGGGCCTGCGCAGCCTTGCGGCCCGCCGACCCAAGGCCCCCAGCCACTTGGCTCCGGCTCCCCTGCCCGCCTTCGGTTTGCCGTTGACGCCATCCGCCTCCGCAGGGCAAAAAGGATCACCCTTCGACAGGCCCGCCAAGGCAGCGCCCCTTCCCTCGGCCATGGCCAGGGTTGCTCTGTTCAGCACGGATGGCCAATTGCTGGCCCTCTCCGATGAACGCCAGGAGCTGATCTGCAGCTTGATTGGCCTGACGGTGAAGCTCGGGCTCGTGGCCTTGGCGGGGGTCAGCCTCGTGCGTCTCTCCGGGGCCTACCAACAGCGGATGGAGCGTCAGGGAGAGATCTCAGCGGTGCTGGATCTCGAGACGGCAAGGCTGGCCAAGGCCCGCGAACGTTTTGACCAACTTTTCAGCGTGGAGGGGGAACAGAAGTTGATTCGCGAACAGAGCCAGTGGATCGCTCCCAACAGGCTGCGGGTGGTGTGGCAGCCCACCGGACCTGCGTTGCCGAGTGTTGAAACCAGCCCAGCCCTGCCTAAGGAGGGGACAGCCCGTCCGTAGGTTGGGGCGCCCCTCCCCGTTTCACACCCGCCGCCATGGTTTCCGCCTCCGGTGATGCCGCCCGTAGCTCCACCCCTTCGGCCGCATCAGGCACCCCAGGCACGGTTCTGATCACCGGCGCCTCCTCCGGAGTTGGCCTGTTCGCCACCAAGGCGATGGTGGATCGTGGTTGGCATGTGGTGATGGCCTGCCGGGATGTGGATAAATCCCGCCGTGCCCAGGCGGCCCTCGCCCTCCCCGATGGATCCGTCACCCACCTGCCGGTGGATCTTGCCGACCTGGACAGTGTGCGGCAGCTGGTGGAGTCGTTCCGGGCGACCGGCCGCCCCCTGGATGCCCTGGTGGTGAATGCGGCGGTCTATCTGCCCCGTTTGACCCATCCGGAGCGATCGCCTCAGGGTTACGAAATTTCCATGGCCACCAATCATTTTGGCCATTTCCTGCTGATCCACCTGCTGCTTGAGGCCCTGAAGGCCTCCAGCCACCCCTCCCGCCGGCTGGTGATCCTCGGGACGGTGACCGCCAATTCCAAGGAACTGGGCGGCAAGATTCCGATCCCGGCCCCCGCCGATCTGGGAGACCTCTCGGGCTTTGCTGCCGGTTTCAAGGCCCCGATTGCCATGGCCGATGGCAAGCGCTTCAAGCCTGGCAAGGCCTACAAGGACAGCAAACTCTGCAACATGATCACCACCCAGGAGCTGCACCGCCGGCTGCATGCCAGCACGGGCCTGGTGTTCACGTCCCTCTATCCCGGGTGCGTGGCCGACTCGCCCTTGTTTCGCAACACTCCCCAGGCGTTCCAGACGATCTTTCCCTGGTTCCAAAAAAACATCACGGGCGGCTACGTGAGTCAGGCCCTGGCCGGCGAGCGGGTGGCCCAGGTGGTGGCCGATCCTGACTTTGCCATCTCCGGGGTGCATTGGAGCTGGGGCAATCGCCAGACCAAAGGTGGCAAGCAATTCAGCCAGGAACTCTCGGATAAGGCCAGCAATCCCCAGACGGCTGAGCGGATGTGGGACCTCTCGATGAAACTGGTGGGATTGGCCTGACGTCAGGCATCTCAGCAGGGAGCTGTCCGACCGATCAAAGTCTTCCTCGTTGCCAACACTTTGCGGCAGTCACGAGCCAAGGCCAGGTCAACCGGCTATTACTTCCTCAGTTGCTTGCTTGGTTGCGATGTCCCGCATCCTGCGCTGGGGACTGGGCCTGCTCTTGGCAGCGGGACTTGTCCTTGGCGCCTTCCTGCTCCTTCCCTTCCAATCCTGGCTTCCCGGCGGCACCGTCGGCGGAATCAGCACAGGCAAGGTGGTGAACGGCACCGCCTTCAACCGCCTGTTCCCGAGCCCTCAACCAGGGGAAACGCTGGTGTTCACCCAGGAGAAGCGGGGCTTCAGTGAAGCTCGGCTCAAGCGGGCGAGCAGCACCAAGGCCCTGCTCGCCATTTCCGACACGATCACGGCTCCGGAGGCGCGCAGCAAATTCAGCGCCAGCCAGGAGCAATTGAAGGGATGGCCGCTGGTGGAGCAGGGTCCCCAGGCCAGTGCCCTGCTGGTGGAGGATCGCTTCCAGGTGAAGGTGATCGCCCAGGGGGTCGGCTTGGATGCGGAGCAACGCCATGAGCTCCTGGGAGACTTCGACCTCCAGGGACTGGCGGCCCTCAACCCCGAGCACCGGGCAGGCCGCAGGGCCGCCAAGGCCCTGCCCGCCTCCAGGAGCCAGCCCGTTTCCCTGGCACCCCAGCCCGCCCC
>CAIOCZ010000113.1 GCA_903856805.1 uncultured cyanobacterium
GCTCGAGCACATCGAGCACGACGCAGCGGAACTCAAGGCTTGGCACGGCTTGCTCGCCGACCGGCGCGGCCGGGTCTGCCTCTTCATCCCGGCCCGCCCGGAGATCTACGCGCCGATCGACAAGGATTTCGGCCACTTCCGCCGCTACACGAAGCCGGAACTGCGGCGCAAGCTCACCGCCGCGGGGTTCACCGTGGAACGGCTCAGCTATTTCAACTGCATCGGCTACTTCGCCTGGTGGCTGAACTTCTGCCTCCGCCGCAAGCGCACCTTCGAGACGCGGGAGGTCCGCTTCTTCGACCGCGCCATCTTCCCCGTCGTCCACACGCTCGAGTCGCGCCTCTGCCGACCGCCGTTCGGACAGAGCCTGCTCGCGGTCGGTCGCGCCGGATAGGATGCCGATGAACACGCCCGCGGACACCCGCAGTGGTCCGACCGGCCGCGCGCTCGCCGGGTTCTTGGCGGTGCAGTTGCTGCTGGCGCTGTACAAAGTCGGCCCTGCAAAATGCAAACCAACACGCCGACACCCGAATGCCAAAGCCCAGAACGCTGTAGTCAGTTGGGCTTTCATCGGGTCGAGTAGGTGGAATACGAGGCCAATGGGGGCTTTGTGAGGCAAAGCAGGGCCTGAAGCAGGCGCAAAAAAATGGGGCCGATGCCCAGCCGGGCCACGGCGCGCAGCAGCCAGCGCAGGTTGTAGCCCGCGGCACAGCTGATAGCGTGCAGCGCATCACCGATGGCACCTTTAAGCCAGCATCGGTCCAGGCGGTGGTCAGATTTCAAGTGCCCAATGGCGGGCTCGATGGCTTGGCGGCGGCGTAGCCAGGCTTTTTGCTGAGGGCACAGGCTCTTGAGCTTGCCTCGGTGAATGATCAGCTTTCCCGGGTTGTCCTCATCGACACCACGAAAGCCCAGGTCGACCACCACCTCTTTGATTTGAACCTGCAGGTCTTGCGTGAGGTTCGTCGCTTGCTCCAGCGAGGCGCTCAGAATGTGGCCGTCGTAAGGGTTGCCGCTAAAGGTGCGCGCACCCAGCATGAGACCGTGCTCATGTGAGACGACCAAGGAGTTTTTGACACCAAACTCATAGGGCTTGCGAGCCTTGCCTTTGCCGATGCACTCGACCTCGGGGGCGTGCAGGGCGTAGAGTTTGTTTTTGTCTTTGGTCTGCTGGGTTCGCACCCGCTCGGCGCGCTCCAGCCACATCGACAATTCACCCCATGCCTTGGGTGCCATCAGCCCTTCGTCGAGCAGTGCTCGCTTGCGCTGCACCTCGCGGATCACGACCCCCAGGATCGTGCGCTGGCGTTTGATCACCCGCTTGAGCCGGCGAAACTGTTTGGCATGGGCATATCCCCCGGCGCGTCGCCGCAAGGCCTTGCCCTCCTTGGCGTAGGTCTGCTTGAGGCTGATGCCCACACGCTTGGCGGCGCTGACCACCTTGTGGCGCGCAATCTCCAGCAAGCGGCTGTCCACAGGGTGAGCGATGGCTTTTTCTTGCACCGTGGTGTCCACGATCACACGCTCAAGATCTTTGGGCTGCACGGCCTGAATGTTGACAGCCGTCTCGATGGTGGCCTTGAGCAGCTGCTCCAACCCCTCTTCGCCCAGGGCTCGTCTGAAGCGACCGATTTGCGTGGGGTCACAAGGCAAACGATGCTCGTAGTAATCCATGCCGCTGAAAAACTGCCACAGCACGTTCTCGCTCCAACGCGAGCAAACCTCCTCATCGCTGAGGTTGAAGCTGTGCTTGAGGTAGAGCAAGCTGGCCATTAGGCGAACGGGCAGCTTTGGCCGACCCGCGCGACTCACGCCCGCACCCACGAGCTGCTGAGTGGGGCCCCACCAGTCCTGGCCCTCAATGCATTGCCCCGCCCGCTCCTTGCGTTTGAACTTCGGCGCCAAGGCCTCCTCGATTTGACCCCAAGGCAAACGCTGGGCCAACACGGCCAGCGGATCCCGCAGATCAATCATCGAATCGATTCGGCAGCGAAAAAAGTCCAGCGATTGCATTCAAAATCCCTCAGAAATCAGCCTCCATTGGAAATGAATTTGAGGGAAATTTCTAGAGGGGGTGGTGCTGCAATGCCAGCATTCATGCGGGGTGGCGGGGTTTTGCAGGGCCGACTATCGAACAGCCGCTCAGATCAAGATGGGTCAATTCGGTGAGATTGCTCAGATGCTCCAACCCTTGGTTCGTAATCTTCCAGCACCGGTTGAGCTTAAGGGTGGAGAGGCTACTGAGGAGAGTCAGATGCTGCAGGCCCTTGTCGGTGATATTTAAGCAA
>CAIOCZ010000114.1 GCA_903856805.1 uncultured cyanobacterium
ACGATCCCAGCACCTCTGGGTATATCTTTGTCAAGGAAATTGATCCTGAAGGCGTTTTTCAAACCTCGATCGACTTTGATGCCGGAACCGCAAGTAATGGCTCCGCAACCACCGCCAATTCCGTCAATTTGTTTAACCCTGTCTTGGCAGGCTTGTTGGATTTTGCTGATGTTTTTGCTCTCTCCAATCTCGCCTTTCTGAGTGGCTCGCCGCTCTATAGTAATCTGCTGATTCTGAGCCAGGAAGAGAGCAAGATCGTCAATATCAGCCGCAGCGGCGTGATCTCCAACTGGCTTCAGCTCCAGTCCGCCCCTACCGTCTCCATCCCTCTGCCGGAACAGCAGACCGAAGGTCTGACCATGGACATCCAGGGGAATCTTTATGTGGTTTCAGAGAATGGCGGTGGTGATTTTGACCATCCCCAACTCTGGGTGTACACCCAGTCCTCCGCCACGAACCAGGCCCCTTCAGCACTGGCTCTCACCAATCAGGTGACGCAGATTCTTGAGAACAGCAATACTAGTTCAAGGCAAAGGGTTGCCGATATCAAAATCACGGACGACGAACTCGGCAACAACAGCCTCGGCCTTCAAGGTGCCGATTCGTCCTTTTTTGAAATCTTCGCCAACGCCCTTTATCTGAAGGCGGGCGTCAGCCTCGATTACGAGACCAAAACCACCTATTCGGTCACCGTGACGGTGGATGATCCAACCGTGGGCTCCACGCCTGATCTCACGTCCAACTTCAGCCTAGCGGTGTTGGATGTGACCAACGAAATCCCACCTCTCCCCGCCCTGTTCGTTTCGGAAGTGGCGCCCTGGTCGAGTGGAAGCAGCCCCTTCAACAGCGACTGGTTCGAACTCACCAACGCCAGCCCCACTCCGGTGACGATCACCGGCTGGAAGATGGATGACAACTCCAACAGCTTTGGCTTGGGGGCCCCCCTCAGCGGTATCACCACCCTGGCGGCTGGCGAATCGGTGGTGTTCATGGAAATCGGTGCTTCCGACAATGCCGCCAATAAGAAAGCCGCATTCCTCAGCACCTGGTTCGGCGCCAATCCCCCCGCCAGTCTGCAGGTGGGCACCTACACCGGCGGTGGGCTAGGTCTCAGCACCGGCGGTGATGCCGTCAACATCTACAACTCCACGGGTGTTCTTCAGGCCAACATCACCTTCGGAGCCTCTCCGGCTGGCCCCTTCCCCACCTTCAACAATGCGGCTGGCCTCACCAACGCCAGCGTCACCACGATGAGTGCCGTGGGAGTGAACGGCGCCTTCCAGGCCCCCGGGGATAGCAACAACGTGGAGATCGGCTCCCCCGGCAGCATCGGCAAACTGTTCATCTCCGAGGTGGCGCCCTGGTCCAGCGGCAACAGCCCCGTGGCCGCCGACTGGTTCGAGCTCACCAACACCACCAGCCGCAGCATCGACCTCAGCGGCTGGAAGATGGATGACAGCTCCGGCTCCTACGCCGCTGCCGTTGCCCTCTCGGGCATCAGCGCCATCGCCCCCGGCGAATCGGTGATCTTCATCGAAACTCCCAACCTCGCCAGCGCCAAAGCCGCGTTCCTCAGCACCTGGTTCGGCGCTAGCGCCCCCGCCAACCTGCAGATCGGTTCCTACAGCGGCTCCGGCGTCGGCTTGAGCACCGGTGGTGATGCGGTGAACCTCTATGACGCCAGCGGCGTTGTGCGCGCCAGCGTCAGCTTCGGCGGCGCCACCACCAGCGCCCCCTTCCTCAGCTTCAACAATGTCGCTGGGGCCAGCAGCGTTTCCCTGCTCTCCAGCGCCGGTGTGGCGGGTGCCTTCGTGGCCCGCAACGACAGCAACGAAGTGGGCTCACCGGGCGGCATCGGCAATCTGCCCACCACGTTCAACTTCAGTGCGTCGAGCTATAGCAGCACGGAGGGGACGGTGAATAACGGCCTGACGCCGGCGACGGTGCGGGTGCTGCGTCAGGGGGACCTGTCAGGTACGGCGTCGGTTCAGCTTGCGGTGAGCGGC
>CAIOCZ010000115.1 GCA_903856805.1 uncultured cyanobacterium
GACTAGGTAGGTACAGCCTTCCAGGGGACGAAGATCGGTGGTCTGAATGGTGTCCCGCAATTGGGCGTCCTCCACGGCACCCCAGAAGCGCTGATCGTCATGGATGGATTGATTGTGGATGATCAGAGAGCCATCCTCACGATGCTCCGGCCGCAGCACACGAATGCGATAGGGAGCCCTGGGATTGATCGCATAGGACTGTTCCAGCAGCAGGGACCCCGGAGCAAGCTGCGGCAATGGCCGGAACTTCACCAAAATGTGGGCAAACAGGGGGGGGTTGTCGAAGGCTTGGGCCTGATTGCTGAAGCCGCCGCTCAGCATCCGGATCAGTCGGGACAGGGACGATGTCATGGAGCAACCGACGGGGACACAGGGGGCACGCCGTTGGGCTGGTCGGTCGCGCCGGAGGAGCCGTCTGGACCCGGTGTTTAGAGGCCCAGGAGACGGATTCGGAAGGCGGCCACCTGGAGAGCGGTGGCCGGCTCAGACTGATGAAACGGGTGATCAGCCACTTGGGCCAGAATCAACTCCATCTTGGCCTCGGCGCTCAGGCCGTGGTGGGGGCATTGCACGTTGTGAACTTCCCAGGCTTCGTCAAACGCCTGGGCGAAGCTGTCGGCGTTATTGAAAATCTGGTTCGAAGCTTCGGGTGGCCGTCGCATGACCCATGAACTTGCTTGATGCCAGGACCCAGATTTGAACTGGGGACACGGCGATTTTCAGTCGCCTGCTCTACCAACTGAGCTATCCCGGCGTGTCGCCTTGGCGACTTGGAGATCTTAGATCACGGTCCGCACGAGACCGTTGTTGGCGACGCCGCCAGTGGCCAGGGGGAGGGGTGCGCGCCAGGCAGAGCAGCCCAGCCACCTGCCAGCCGGCCTCCTCCAGGCAGGCGGCGGCACTGCAGGCGGTGGCTCCGCTGGTGAGGATGTCGTCCACGAGCAGCAGGGGGCTTCGCCGAGCCTGGGATCTGCTGGTGGGAGGGGCGCAGCGAAAGGACCCCGCCTGATTCGTCTGGCGCATGGCCAGCTTGAGATGGTGTTGCCCCAGCACCGGATGGGCCCGCTCCAGGATCCCGCTGTGCTGCAGGCCCAGTTCGCTGGCGAACGACCGGCAAATCAGAGGGGGCAACGGGTTGGCCTGGCGTTTCCAACTGGGTATCGGCACCAGCAGCGGTGCCTGGGGCCATGGGGGAAGGGCTGGAATCAGGTGGCGCACTAGCCCGCGGATTGCTTGGGCGCTCGGGTGGCCCCGCTGGTTGAGCAGCAGCTGACGCAGGGCTCCGGCGTAAAAGCCCACACCCCACCACGGCAAGGGCTCGCTGCCCCTTAATCCCCATGGGGATAGCTCGAGCTCGCTCCGGCAGCCTTGGCAGAGGGGCTCGTTGCGCTCTTGGGGGGCCAGGTCCCGCCGGCAGATGGGACAGGGCCTGCTCAGAATCCAGTCGAAGGGGAGCTGTTGCAGGCTGTGGCGAATCAGGGAAATGACCAGGTGGGCAGCTGCCAAGGGCAGGCGCTCTGCTTCAAGGGTTCCCAGGGGCGGGCAGGGATCGCAGCATGGCCACCAGGGTGCGGTGGGCATCCTCGCTATCGCTGAGGGTGTGATCGAAGGGCACTTCCACGGGGGTGCCGTCCACCTCCAAGCGCATCGCCTCGGGACCAACCGCCAACATGCGGGCCTGGCGTGCCGTGGTGATCCCGCCGTAATGGCGTGCATAGGAGAGCACGGCTGCGGCGTGGTCATCGTTCATGTGCTTGCAGATCCGGTCGCTCACGGCGGGGGTGAGGGGGTCGGCGGCCATGGAGGGGTTGGGGAACTGGAGGCGATTCTGGAGTCAGGCGGCCCCGAAGCGTTGCCAGAGCAGCAGGCCAAGGCGCACGGCGCTGAACCCCACATAACCGGCAAGCAGCACAAAGAGGCCCATCGCAACGACGGAGCGCAGGCGATCGTTCATGGGGAGACAGGCGGCGATCTCCCATCCTGACCGTCAGGGCGGCGGCCGTCTCTGCAGGCTCCTACGGGCCAGGGTGGCCATGCCCAGGGCGGCAGAAAGGGCAGGCCTGTTGAGCACTGGCACCCCCAGGGCCCGTTGGCGCAGGCTGCGCCATTGGGGGTTGTGGGCTCCGCCTCCGAGGGTGATGATCCGACGCACCGGTGGGGCCCCCAGCTGCTGCAACCGCAGCCAGCCCTGCCGTTCGATCTCGGTGAGCCCCTCCAGCAGGGCCTGCAGGTAGAGCGCATCGCTGCAGGGGCGCGGCTCGAGAATCGGCTCCAGCTCGGGGTCATCCACGGGGAAACGTTCCCCACGGCTGGGCAGGGGACGCAGGGCAAGGCCGGAAGGTCGTCGGGGATCGATCTGTCGACTGAGGCGGCGCAGTTCGGTGTCGCTGAAAAAGCGGCTGAGGAGGCCCGCTCCGGCGTTGGAGGCCCCCCCCACCAGCCAGCGCCCGTCCACGCGATGGCTGCTGACCCCGGGGGCTTCGATCGGGGCGTTGGTGAATTGTTTGAGCACCAACGTGGTGCCGAGCACCGTGACGGCCTCGCCTGCTGCCGGTGCGGCGGCCAGGACACCAGCATTGGCATCGGTGCTGCCCGCCACCACCACGCAGGTGGGCGGTAACTCGAGCAGGCTGGCCACGGCTGGTGTGAGGGGGCCGAGGACGTCCCCACTGGCACGGATGGCGGGCAGTGCAGCCGCCCATGGTTGGCGGGAGAGTTGGCCCAGCCAGCGATTGGCTTGAAGATCCCAGCCGAGCCGGAGATTGTTCCCGGCTTCGCCCCAGCACCAGTGGCCCAAGAGCCAGCCCATCAACCAATCGGCTTGGTGGCGCAGGAGCAGCTCCCCAGGATCAAGTCCCTGGTTCCGAGCTTGCGCCAGGAGCTGCAGGGCGCGGGCCAGGCTGCCGCTGGCACTGGCGGCTGGGCCGCAACCGCCCACCAGGGTGGCAGCGCCGGCCGCCTGCTCAGGGCAGGCCAGGTGGTACGGCAGCGCCTGGGCCAGGGGCCCGGGCAGCAGGCTGCCATCGGGCCGGCAGATCAGCAGGGTTCCGGAGGTCCCGTCGATGGCGAGGGCTCCGATCCGAGCCCGCCACGGCCTTGGCAGTTGGTGGATCAGCTCGATCAGGCCCCATCGCCAGCCCCTTGGATGGCTGAAGCACTCCGGATAGGGACTGGCCAACTCGGCCTGGAGTCCACCCTCGCCGTCAACTAAGGCAACCCTCAGGCCGCTGCTGCCGAGATCAATGCCGAGGGAGGCAAGGGGGTGGGCCAGAGGGCCCGCCATCGTCTCAGGCGGGGGTGGCCGCCGAGACTTGGGCTGCGGTGGCCTGTTTGAGGGTCTCGGCGATGGCGGTGACGTCCTCCCAGGGCAGGTTGAGGTCGCTGCGGCCGAAATGGCCGTAGGCCGCCACGTCCTGATAGAAGCGTCCGCCGCGTTGCTGGGGCAGATTGCGCAGACTGAAGGTTTCGATGATCGCCCCGGGGCGTAGATCGAAATGCTCCTGCACCAATGCGGTGAGATCGGCGTTGCTGAGCTTGCCCGTACCGAAGCTTTCCACAAGGATGCTCACCGGCCGGGCCACGCCGATCGCATAGCTGAGTTGCACCTCGGCCTTGTTGGCCAGACCGGCGGCCACGAGGGCCTTGGCCACGAAACGTGCCGCATAGGCGGCTGAACGATCCACCTTGGTGGGATCTTTGCCCGAGAAGGCTCCCCCACCATGGCGGGCATAGCCGCCATAGGTATCCACGATGATCTTCCGTCCGGTGAGACCGGCGTCCCCCTGGGGGCCGCCCACGACAAACTTGCCGGTGGGGTTGACCAGAAAACGGGTGTCGGTCGGGTTGGGTTTGAGGCTGAGGTCGGCGGTGGCCGGTTCCACCACATGGGTCCATAGGTCGGCGGCGATGCGATCGCGAACGGCCTTCTCTTCCGTGATCCCATCCACGTCGGCGGTGTGCTGGGTGGAGATCAGGATGGTGTCGATCGCGACGGGCTGATCGTTCTCATAAACCACGCTCACCTGGGTTTTGCCATCCGGCAGCAGATAGTTGAGCGTGCCGTCGTGACGGACTTCCGCCAACCGCCGAGCCAGGCGGTGGGCCAGGCTGATGGGGAGTGGCATCAGCTCTGGGGTTTCATTGCAGGCATAGCCGAACATGATCCCCTGGTCGCCGGCGCCCACGAGATCAAGGGGATCCCCGGCATGGTCATCGGCTTCGTTCACCCCCTGGGCGATATCCGGGGACTGCTGATCAAGGGCCACCAACACAGCACAGCTGCGGGCGTCGAAACCGCCGGCCCGCGCGCCGCTGTAGCCGATCTGGTCGATCACCCCGCGCACCAGGGTGTTGAAGTCCACCCGCGCCGTGGTGGTGATTTCGCCGGTGATCAGGCAGAGACCGGTGTTCACGACGGTTTCACAGGCCACCCGGCTGGAGGGATCCTGGGCGAGCACAGCGTCAAGAACGGCGTCGCTCACCTGGTCGCAGATCTTGTCCGGATGGCCTTCAGTGACCGACTCCGAGGTGAAGACGTAGCGGCTCATTCCTGGCGGGTAGAGGATTAGTCCAGGAGGTTAAGGCCTCCGTGGTTCGATCCTGGGTGGCGAAGGTCACGCCGCAAGGCGGTTCAGTCCACCACCTCCAGTTCGTCCCAATGGTGGATTTGGGGAAATGCAGGATCGAGTGGCACCGGTTGGCTCCAGCCATCCTGATAGCCCAGGACCACCGCGACCCCCGCCTTCCGTGCCATGTGCAGATCGCTGTTGGCATCACCGATCAGGGCGCAGGACTGGGGCCTCACCCCCAATTCGGCGCAGAGGGCATGCACGGCCTCGGGATCGGGCTTGCGCGGCAGGTGGTCCGCACTCCAGAGGCCGGCGAAGTGCTTCGCCAGGTCATGGCGCCTCAGGAAGGCTTGGATCCCGGGTTGATGGTCGTTGCTGATCACGGCACATCGCACCCCGGCGGCGGTCAGGCGCTCAAGCAAGTTGGCTAGTCCGTCGGTCGGTTGGGGAGGGGTGGGGGCCCCCTGGCCATGGAGGCTGTCGGTGCTGGCGAATGCCTGTTCACTCAAGGCAAGGGCTTCAGGCCAGCCCAGACCCACCTGGACAAGGGCGGTGGCCGTGGAAATCAGGTTGTGATCCCGGGCCGCCACGGCGATGGTTCCAGCAGGATGCAGACCATCGGTTCCCAGCCCATAGGCCCGTGCCAGGAGGTCGAGAAGCTGCTGCAGACGTGCGTCATCGAGTCCGTGGCTGACCCCCAGCGCCAGGCACTGCTCCACCCGGGCCCGGGCCAGGCGAAGCAACATCGGCTCGCTCTGACTCATCGTGCCGTCCTTGTCGAACAGCACGGCAGCGATCCTGGCGGGATCGGCTGGGGGCTGAGCGGTGCCGAGGGGCTGGCCGCGCAGGGTGAGATGGACCATGGTGAAAGCCTGGACAAAAAAAGACGCCGGCTGGTGGGGCCGGCGCGGAACGATCACGACAAAAAACGCAGCGGGTGTCAGTCGAGGGTGACGCCGATCGGTTCGCCATCTTCGGCCTGTTCAAGAAGCATCTGCTTGTAACGGGCCGCCATCTCCTCGGCCTTGTCGAACACTTTCTGCGGATCGCTGAGCATGTCGCCGGGTTCGGGCTCGAGGGCTTTGGTCGAGAGAGAGATGCGGCCCCGTTCGGCGTCGAGGTCGATGATCATCACCTTCATTTGGTCGTTGACATTGAGCACCGTGTGGGGCGTTTCGATGTGCTCGTGGCTGATTTCGGAGATGTGCAGCAAACCACTGACACCGCCGATATCGATGAAGGCGCCGTAGGGCTTGATGCCGCGGACGGTGCCGAGGACCACCTCGCCCACCTCCAGGCGGTTCATCTTGCGCTCCACCAGGGCACGGCGATGGCTGAGCACAAGGCGGTTGCGCTCTTCGTCCACCTCCAGGAACTTGAGGGGCAGGAAATCGGCCACCAGCTCCTCTTTGGCCTTGCGGGTGCTGATGTGGCTGCCGGGGATGAAGCCGCGCAGGCCTTCCACCCGCACCAGGGCTCCGCCGCGGTTGGTGGCGAACACCTCGCTGTAGATGGTGGCGTCTTCTTTCTGAAGCTGGCGCACGCGCTCCCAGGCCCGCTGGTATTCGATCCTTCGAATGGAGAGGGTGAGCTGGCCGTCCTCGTTTTCTTCGCTGAGGATGAAGAATTCCCGCACCTCACCAGGTTCAAGCACGTCAGATAGGTGCTCAACCCGGTTGATCGACACCTCCTGAAGGGGCATGAAGGCAGCCGTTTTGGCGCCGATGTCGATCATGGCCCCTTTGGATTCCAGGGCAAACACAGTGCCGTTAACGACGTCCCCAGGTTTGAAGTTGTAGTCGTACTTGCTGAGCAGTGCTGCAAATTCATCCAGGGTGAACCCCACTCCGTTGTCGCTGTCCCTTGGGGCGACGCGGCTGCTGGCATCGTCGGCGGTGGGAACCTCGTCGGGGATGGCGAGATCAAGCTCCTGATCGAGTTCAGCCAGATCGGTGGCCTCGAGGGTGCTGACTTCAGGCGACGGGGTGAGGGTCATGGAAAAGTGGCGGTCTGCCTGTGGCAGTACGAAAGGACAACGCGACACTGCCCGCCAGCAGGCATCGCGCAATCCAAAATCCTACCAAGACATCGACCTAAGGTCTGGCCAAGGATCGTGGTTTGGCCACGACCACTGGTGTCAGACCACTGCTGCAAGGCGCGTGTTGTTGGCAGTACTCGTCGGATTGCGGTTGTTCAATCCCTCCAGGGTGGCAACAAAATCACTCACGCTCTGGAATTGGCGGTAGACGGAGGCAAAGCGGACGTAAGCCACTTCACTCATCTCCCTCAGCTGCTGCAGCACCAATTCACCGATTTCATTGCTGCTGACCTCGCGGAGGTTGCGTTGCTGCAGGGCGATTTCGATGTCATCGACCACGGACTCCAGATGGGCCGGTTCCAAGCCCGTTTTCTGGCATGCCCTGAGCAGGCCGTGCAAAAGCTTGGAGCGGTTGAAGGTTTCCCTGCTGCCATTGCGTTTGACCACCGTGATCGGCACGGTTTCAACCCGCTCGTAGGTGGTGAAGCGAAAATCGCAGTTCAGGCATTCCCGGCGGCGACGGACACTGCGGCCTGCGTCGGCTGCCCGTGACTCCAGCACCCGGCTATCGGTGTGTTGGCAGGAGGGGCATTGCATCCCCGCAGTCTCTTGCGTGTCTCCCGAGTGTAGACAGTGGAATGGGTGCTGAGAAGGGGCCAGTACAACTTTTGGACCCAGCAATCCAGGAAGTTGGATGCCAAGGAGTTTGTTTCGCACCCATGCAACCCATGAAAAAGCCCCTGCTGGTGCAGGGGCTGGAACCATCCTGGCGGGATGGATTAGGTCATTTGCCGATCTTCGGGGGATCGCGGAAGGCGATGGCGAAGAACAGGGTGGAAATGGCCAGGGCCAGGATCAGGATGTAGGCAAAGCTCTCCATGGGGACTCCGCGAGGGTCTGGGATCAGCTGAGGGTGGAGCCTGCCGGGGGCACATAGCCCTCGGGCAGGCGACGGGTGGAACGGTCGCCCAGTTTCTGGAACAGACCGAATTCAACCTGTTCGCCGAGATCGGGATCGATGCCGGCGAACACATCGCGGTAGAGGGTGCGGGCACCGTGCCAGATGTGGCCAAAGAAGAAGAGCAGCGCAAAGGTGGCGTGGCCGAAGGTGAACCAGCCGCGGGGTGAGCTGCGGAAGGTGCCGTCGGAGTGGTAGGTGGCACGGTCGAATTCGAACGCTTCACCAAGTTGTGATTTGCGCGCAAGGCGCTTCACATC
>CAIOCZ010000116.1 GCA_903856805.1 uncultured cyanobacterium
CACGATCACCACGGAAGACGGCGGTCGCCTCAATGCCTTCGCCACCGAGCCCCGCATGGAAATCGTTTCCCCCGAGAGCGGCTGGGGCTTCCATGAGCGGGCCGAAAAGTTGAACGGCCGCATGGCCATGCTTGGCTTCATTGCCCTGCTGGCCACGGAATTCGCCCTCGGCGGTGAGGCCTTCACCCGCGGCCTGCTGGGCCTTGGCTGAGCCCTCGCGTCTGGCGTCAGAGCACACCACCACCACGACAATCCCGTGCAAGATTCCCTTTCCCTCAGCAGGCAGTTCGCCGTCGAGGCCCACTCACGGGCGATCGACAGCTGCACCGACCTGGAAGATCTCCGCAAGGTGGCCAAATCCTTGCTGAATGCCTGGCAGTTGCAGGCCATGTTCAGTGAGATGTATGGAGCTCAAGCCCTCGGAATTCAGAAGCCCTGAACCTTCAGGTTCAAGCGGAACAAGCCCTGAGGTTGAAGTTGATTTGACCCGACTGATCCTGATGCGCGGGTCGGCGCTCGATCACACCTGGGCAAAGGGCTGAGGCGCATGAAGATGAGGCGCATGAAGAAGACTGCAACCCTATTGATTAGTGAGTCAATTGCTTCCTTTAGGGCGGCAGGCTCTGGTGATCGGTTCTCTTGATTCACCCGGTCCATGACAGCGTCACCGCGGCAGCCAGCGCCTCGTTCGGACGAACGCCTTAGTTCGCCGCGTCACATCTTGCTCACCGGCGGCAGTTCAGGCATCGGTTTCCAGGCGGTGCAGCGGCTGCTCGACGCTGGCCATCGCCTCACCGTGCTCTGCCGCGATGGCGCCGCCGCCGATCGCCTGGGCGGCCGGCTATCAACACCGATCTGTGATCTGAGTGATCTCACCAGTGTCGAGCGCTGCGCCGAAGCCCTGCTGACGGCTGCCGAGCCGATCGACAGCCTCGTGCTGAACGCCGGCCTGCAATACAGCGGCGCCCGCGAACCGCGCTGGTCAGCGCAGGGCTTTGAGCTCACGATCGCCGTCAACCACCTGGCCCATCAGGTTCTGGTGGAGCGACTGCTGCCCCTGCTGCTGCTCGGCACAGCGCCAAGGCTGGTGGTCACGAGCTCGGAGGTGCACGACCCGAGCACCGCCGGCGGCAGGGTGGGCCAACCCGCTGGCCTGGGCGATCTCAGCGGGCTGCGCCAGGGGCCCGGCGGGGCGATGGTGAATGGCGGTCCCTTCAATGCCGAGAAGGCCTACAAGGACAGCAAGCTCTGCAACCTGCTCATGGCGCGGGACGTCGAGCGGCGGCTGCGGGAGCAGGGCCAGTCCCTGCCGGTGCTCGCCTGGAGCCCAGGGCTGGTGATTCCGCGCAGCAGCGGCGGCTTCTTCCGCGACAGCCGCCGCCAAAACCCTTTCGGACAGGCCCTGTTCGCGCTGGTGGCCCGTGATCTGCTGCGACTGACCGAAACACCCCAGCGGGCCGGCGCTCTGCTGGCTGGCCTGGCAACGTCGTCACCACCGGACCCCGTGGGCCTCCAGTACTGGAGTAACCGGGTGCTGGGTCCGGGCCGGCTGCGGTTTGACGTCAGCGAGCCCAGCGCCGAGGCCCGCTCCGATGACCTGGCCCGTGAGCTCTGGGCCCTCACGGGGCGGGGTTGAGGGAATCGAATCGACAGTCGGCCTCTTCTGGGCTGACGTGCCAAGCCGTGGGGCGCTGAACCCCCATGGGGCAGGGAGCCTGCCGCGGGAAAAATACGGTCAAAATCAAAGGATTATCCAGGATCTTGACCCCACGCCCATCCATAGGCCCATCCGTCGCAATAGGCTAGTAAAACAACGAACCCTTGTTCAACATGCTCACCGGCCCTGAATTACTCGCCAAGGTCAAGGAACTCGGCGAAGGCTCGAAATCCGATCTGGTTCGATCCGCCGGCTATGTCAGCACCAAGAAGGACGGCACGGAGCGCCTCAACTTCACCGCCTTCTATGAGGCTCTGCTGGAGGCCAAGGGGATGAACCTTGGCACTGGCAGCAGTGCCGGCAAGGGGCGTCCTGGCCGCAGCCTGAGCTACGCCACCAAGGTGCAGTTCAACGGCAACCTGATGGTGGGCAAGGCCTACACCGCCCAGCTGGGGCTGGAGCCCGGCGATGAGTTCGAGATCAAGCTGGGCCGCAAGCAGATCCAGCTCATCCCCTTGGGCGCTGTCGAGGAGGAGTGAGGGGCTGCTGAGTTGAGCCGCGTCCTGATCGCAAGCCTGACGGCCACCGCCCGCTCCACCCCCGACTCCCCCATGGCCGATCAACCAGAGCGCGCCACCAAGGTCTGTCCGGTCTGCGGGCGTCCATTTCAATGGCGCAAGAAATGGAAGGACGTCTGGGAGGAGGTGCGCTACTGCTCGGAGCGGTGCCGTCGTCGCCGTTCCAGCCTTGCCGGTCCCCCTCTCCCGTTGGCAGCCCTCCCGCGAGGAGGTGATCGAGGACTGGCCTTAGCTTGATCAGGAGGGTGCTCCGCCCTAGCCGGGCCCCAACGGCATCCCATTGCTCACGAGCCACCTGCATCAGGGGAGGGTGGCGGGCGAAGGCTGAGACACCTTGGCTGTCATCAGAGCGTGCTTCCCCAGGGGGTTGGTCGGCAGGGCGGACCGTGGTCGCCACCGGGTTCTCCCAGTCCCACATCAGCCGCCAACTCGGCCCGCTGGAGCGTGACGGTCTGGTGAGCTGTGAGCGCGATGGTGTGCGCACCATCTGGAGCGCCGACAACGATCTCGTCGATGATCTCTGCGCCCTGGTGCAGAACCGGCTTCGGCAGCGC
This sequence comes from uncultured cyanobacterium, assembly GCA_903856805.1. Lineage (GTDB taxonomy): Bacteria > Cyanobacteriota > Cyanobacteriia > PCC-6307 > Cyanobiaceae > Cyanobium. Next base: position 2,790 of record CAIOCZ010000116.1, read on the forward strand.
CTGGAGGCACAGCTGCAGAGCCTGGCGGCCGGCTGAGGTTGAACGGGCGATGACTCAGAAGCCTGTCCAACGCCACGCGCCATGGCGACGATCCCTGGCGACGACCCCTGGCGACGATTTCGGCTTAGAGGCTCAGGCGGGGCTCAGGCGGTGACGTGGACCGACCCTAAGGAGCCGCTGCGCCGTCCCAGGCTCTGCGGTAAAACCCTGCACCCCAACTGGATCTGGCCCTGATCAAGCAGGCGGCCCAGGCGCAGCATCGCGGCCTGCTCGGCCCGAGAGAAGCGTCCCTGCTGGGTCAGCAGCCAGTCGATCTCGGATTGGGTGATCACCCCGGAGCTGAGGCTCTCGAGGAACAGCTCGCCAGCGGTCATCGTCATGTAACGAAGTCGTTACATCCTGGCGGATCGGCGCGGCTGCCGTGGGGGCCTCGCCCTGCCGTCGCGGCGCAAAGAACGTGCGGTGACTGGCCTCGGCCACTTTCTCCGGCGCTTCACGTTCCTTAATGAGAGTTGCCATGATTTGCCAAAACACCCCGTCCCGATGTCCACCACCACCTTGCTCGAATTGTTTGGGGCCTTCATGGGCGCCTGCTTCGCCCTGTGGTTCGTGACCATGGGCATTCCTTCGCCCAAGCGCTCCCTGAGTGGTGCTCTGGCCGCCGTGTCGCCGGCGGCGCTTGCCTATCTGCAACGGCCTGGTCGCCTGGCCTCGGTGGGGCTGCTCCTACTGCGGCTGAGCGTGGGCGTGCTGATGATCCATCACGGCCAGGAGAAACTCGCCGATCCCCAGCAATTCGCCTCCACCTATGTGGCTTCGCTGCATCTGCCCTTTCCCCTGGTCTTCGCCTATGCCGCCGGGTTTTCGGAACTGATCGGCAGCTGGCTGGTGATCTTCGGCCTGTTCACGCCCCTCGGTGCCCTGGCCTTGAGCGGCACGATGACGGTGGCGGCCTATCAACACATCTCCACCGCTGGCCTCAACATCTACGTTCTGGAACTGGTGCTGCTCTACCTCGGTGGCAGCCTGGCCCTGCTGTGCAACGGCCCCGGCCGCTTCTCCTTTGATGCCGGCATGGTACCTGCCGTGCTGGAGGCCCTGGGTTCCTCCGTTGATGCGGATCCTGAGCAGGCTTTCCCTTCCGGTGTGGTTCTGATTCCAGTGCCGGTTGAGCAGAATCGCTCCAACCAGGCCTGACCTTCCTGGGCGGATCCACTCCAAGCTTCATGGAGCCCATTGCACCCATGGCCACGACCCCAGCGCTGATCTTCGTGGTGGCTCCTGCCGCCCAGTTGCCCCAGGGCTCCACCGGCCTGGCCGCCCTTCAGGACGCTCAGGCCACAGGCCCCTCTACGGGTTTCGCGTTGAGGATCTTCAACCGCGGGGCCGCCTATCCGGATCTGGCTCGGCTCCCGGTCGATGGCCGCCTGACGGGCGAACAACGCCGCAACAGCGAGGGCACCCAGTTGCTCTGCGATGCCGTCGTGGTGCAGATCGAGCCCCAGTCCCATTGGCTTGGGGTCTATGGCGTCGATCCAGAGGATCCGACAGTTCTGCACTGCCTTGATCGGGTGGCGCTGAGTGAACTCAGTAATTCCACCTGCTGGTTCTATCCCACCCACGACGGAACCTTTCTGAGCTGGGAGCGGGCCCTGAGGCTCAGCCTGGAAGTGGGCTCAATCGTCGATTGTCCCGACGCCCTGGGCCAGGAGCCCTACGACCGCAGCAGGATCTCCGTGCTCTGGAGCCTGCTGGGGGACGACGCCAGCCTCACCTGCGTGGGGCTCACCTACGGCGGCCAACGGCTCGACTGGCCGCTCCGATCGCGCCGCTTCGAACCCTTGGCCACCTGGGGACGGTTCCGGGTCGACAGCCAAGCTGAATTCAGTCCGTTCGTCGAGGATTGCCTCACGGTCTTCGCCAACCCGCCGCAGGACTCCTGAGGCGTCCTGCACGGCCGGGATCGCGGCGGGCCTGAGCTGCCAGGCCACGGGGTTCACGCGCCCGTCTTGACGTAGTTCAGCTCACAGCCCTTCACCATCCGGGCTTCCTGCATCACGGCAGCGGCATTAAAGGGAGAGAACTCAAACCATTGGAACAGGTCCAGCCCCCGATCGAGGGTGATCTTCCAGCCGTGGTCTGTGGTGATGCTGCGGGCGTGGAAATGGGGGCTGGCGTCGATTTCCCAGGTGAAGGGGGTGCTGGTGGCGGCG
>CAIOCZ010000117.1 GCA_903856805.1 uncultured cyanobacterium
GCCCTTCCCACCGGCAGCTGGCAGCACGTGGCCGCCACGGTGAATGGTGCCAACCAGGTGACGCTCTACCTGAACGGGGTGGCGATCCGCAGCGGCAACCTGAGCGCCGCCCCGGCCACCATCAGCCGCAGCACCAACTACGTGGGGCGCAGCAACTGGAGCAGCGATGCCTATTTCCGGGGGGGCCTGCGCGACCTGCGCCTGCACAACCGGGCCCTCACGGCGGAGCAGATCGGCCAGAGCATGGCGGGCCTCGCCCCCGCCGCCGACCAGAACCTGGTGGCCTGGTACAGCCTGGATGGCTTGGGCATCGAATCGGGTCGCCGCCAGCTGAGCCTGCCCTTCCAGCGCAGCCTCAACCTCAGCAATGGCCGCGTGAACGGCGTGGCGGCGACCCCCACCAGTGCCCTGCTGGTGCGCAGCCCCGACTGGACCACCAACAGTGCCCTGGCCGCCAGCGAGACGGCCGGCCTGGCCCAGGGCAGCCACCGCGGCCAGGAGACCCTGCTTACCGGCGGTGCCGGCGTGGCCACCCGTCAAACCTTCGCCACCGGGGCACCGGGCTGGACGGCGGCGGCCGGCAGCGCCCTCACCTCGACGCCGGCGAGCGTCTACGGCAGTGTGCTCGGCACGTTTGCCAATGGCACCAAGCAGGCCGGCCAGGACGTGTGGACGTCCCTCAACCTGGCCGGCAACGGCGCCCAGATCGGATTCACCCTGCACCGGCTCGACAGCTGGGATGGCGAGTTCTTCCGGGTTTACGGCAACGACCAAGTAGTGCTGCAGCAGGCTTTCAACGACGCAACCCCCGTGGGCATGGCCCTGTCTGGCGGCAGCGGTGGCTACCGCTGGACCCTCAGCCCCCGGCCCCGGATCAGCAAGGCCACCACTCCCAACTGGAGTGAGCAGAGCTTTGACGTGGTGCTCACCGTGCCAGCAGGGGTGAGCAGCCTCAAGCTGGGCTTCGGCAGCACCCTCGACCAGGCCGCCGATGACGAGAGCTGGGCGGTGGACGACCTGGCCGTGGTGGAGGCCGGGCTGGCTCCGGGTCTGCTGGCCCCCAGCGGCAGTGGCAGCCTCGATTACGCGGCCAGCACCGCCAGCCTCACCGGCCGCAGCATGATCGCCGTCACCCCCCGGGTGGTGAGCCAGGTGCCGGCCACCACCACCGCCGGTTCGCAGCTCTATCTCATCGCCGACGGCATCCGCGATGCCGACGTTGCCAGGGATCTGGGCCAGAGCCTGCGGATCAGCGATGCCAGCGGCAACACTTATCAGGGCTTCAGCCTGTTGGCCCGCCTCACCAACACCAGCGAGGTGGAGGCGGCGGCCAGGGCCTGGAAAGCCCTTGGTCTCACCGATGGGGCCTTGGTGGATGGACGTCAGACCAGCGGCGACACCACCTGGCGTTTTAACGATGGGAGCCCCCTCAGTGCGGTGTGGGGCAGCACCACCCAATACGGACTCACGGCGGCAGGCAGCTTCAGCGGAGTGCGGGCCATAGCCAGGGGGCGGGATGCCGATCTGGTGAAGATCGACACTGCCGCTGAGAACGAAACCATCCGGACGCTGCTCAGTGGCCGCGGTGTAGCGAGTGCCTGGATCGGTGCCGAACGGTCGGCACTCTCCCAGCCCTTCCGCTGGGTTGTAGATACCAGCTCCCTCGCTTACACCAACTGGCGAACGAATCAGCCCGACAACAACCTCAGCCCCACGCTCTTCGAACAGAACGTTCAACTGTTCGCCACCGATGGCCGTTGGAATGATCTCAATGGCAGCAACCAGCTTCCGGGGGTCTGGGAAGCCGTTGTGCCCAATCTCCCCTGGGCCAGCGGTGAGCCCAATGATGGAAGCACTACAGCCCAGAACGAGCAGAACGTTCTGCAGCTCTACGCCGATGCCACCGTTGATGACGTGAGCTTTGGTAGCCGCCCCTACGCAATCCTGCAGATCACCCCCCTGGCCGGAGCCGCTCGCGACATCACCGAGCTGTTCACCGATTACCGCTACGACTGGACGTCGAACCCCCTGGAGCTCAGGGATCGGCGCCAAAACCTGCGCTTCAGCGTGACCGGCGCCGCCCAGGCCATCACCCAGCAGCAACCGGTGGTGCACCAGATCGACGTGCCCACCCTCAGCAGCAGCCAGCGGCTGGTGGCCCGCCAGGTGAACCAGCCCGTGTACGTGACCCAGGCGGTGACCACCGGGTTCACGGTGGGCCTCAGCAGCGACCTGCGCCGCTCCGATGCGGTGCCCTTCAGCAGCTTGGCCGGCGACACGATCAGCCTCCGCGCCGGCGATGGCCAGCAGGGTGATGTCGATCTGCGGGGCCGCATCGACGCCCGCAGCACCCTGGAGATCGGCGCCGGCGGCCAGCTGCGGATGACCGGTGGCCGCCTGCGGGGCGATCACATCCGCCTCCAGGCCAGCGCCGCGGCCCTCGGGGCCGATATGCTGGTGACGGCGGGTGGCATCGACCCGATCGCCAACCTCAGCATCAGCGCCCGGGCGGCCGACGGCCGCGGCGGCACCCTGGCCCTCGGGGCCGTGATCACCCCCAGCGAGGCCCTCGAACTGAATGCTGGCCGGCTGCAGACCGCCGCCGGGGGAGCCAGCCTGCTGACCCGCCGCCTCGACCTACACCTCGACGACGACCTCGACCTGGCGGTGGCCCAGGCGGCACCGGGGTCCCCCGGCCTGCTCTGGACCGTGAGCAGCAAGGCCGATGGCGGCCACCAGGGCAGCGTGGTGAGCGCCCTCGATGGGGCCAGCCCCCTGCAGCTGCAACGCCTCGGCCCGAGCGATCCGCTTGTGATCAGCACCCCCGGCACCTTGGAGCTCAGCGGGGCCCTCAACCCCGGGGAGCTGGAGCTTCGGGCCGCTGCGTACAACCCGGCCGCCGGCACCACGTTGGAGGCCAACGGCCGACTTCAGCTCACCGACCTGGGCCGCAAGCCTCTGGATCTGGGCGGCCTCACCCTGGCGGCCCCAGAGCTGCGCTTGCAGCTGCTCAACGGCGGCCTTGTGGTGGTCGACAGTCCGGTGATTGAGCTGGATGCGGCGGGCCCCAGCTTCAGCCTCGCCAACCACTACAACGGCACCAGCTTGATCGGGGGCCGCCTGAGCGCCGGTGCCAGCGGCCTCAGCGCCGCCGCCGGCCTGGTGCTGGCCGGCCTCGACACGGCCAATGGCGTCGTCACCGTGACGGCCGCCAGCGGTGATCTGGAGTTGGGCCGCATCCGTCAGGGCCGGGCCGACAGCCTCACCCTGCAGGCCCCCGGCGGTGTGGTGCGCGATCTGGCGGGCAGCGACGCCAGCGAGCGCAGCCTGCGGCGCCTGGTGGTGACCTCCCGCGACGGCCTCGACCTGAGCAGCGACGAGCTCAGCCGCCTCAGTGCCGTGGCGACGGGGCCCGACAGCACGGTGCGGGTTCGGGTGACCCAGGGCAGCGAACTGGTGGTCGACACCCTGGTGGCCGGAGACGCCGTGCAGGTGCGCAGCGGCCTGGCGGCCCTTCGCATCAGCCAGCCGGCCGCCCTCCAGGCCGCTGCGGTGGATCTGGCCAGCTTGAGCCGGCTCACGGTGGACGGCGGCCCTGTGGCGACCACCCTGCAGGCCAGCAGCAGCCTGCGGCTGGCGGCCCCGGTACTCACCTACGACCCGCAGCGCCTCACCCTGCGCACCACCGGCGCCGGCGGTGCCATCGAGCTGCGGCTGGCGGATGGGGCCGCCGCCGACGACCTGCGCCTGCCCCTGCTGCGCACCGACCATCTCACCCTTGTGGGGGAGGCGGGCCTACGGCTCACGCCGGGGTCATTCCAGCCGGAGCAGAGCCAGGCGCCGCTGCAGAGCATCAGCTTTGCGGTGCCCGACAGCTCCACCAGCCTTACGCCCCGGCGGTTCCCGGGCTCCAGCGACCGCCAGGCCCTGGCCGATGCCAACGGCATCCTCTACGTGCGTGAGGCCGATGGCCGCCTGCGCACCCATTACGACTGGGCCTCCCAGCTCTACCGGTTCACGGGCCTAAGCCGCGCCGCCGCCGGGGCGAGCCTTGAGGTGATCAACCTCACCAGCCCCAGCCCCGATCTACCCACGGAGCTGCCCGACGCCCTTGATCCGGCCACCCTGCTGCCGCTGCTGCGCGAGGCCGCGCCGGTGACGGTCACGCCGGTGCTGGTGGACGGCCAGGCCCAGGCTACCACCACGAGTGCCGTCGGTGCCGGTGGCGGGAACGGCGTGCAGATCGGCCAGCAGAACATCGCTGCCCCCACCGGCACCACCCTGCTTCCGAACGATGGCCTGCTGAAGCAGCTGGTGCAATCGGGCTACCTGGTGCAATCAGGCCAGGCCACCAGTTCTCCCCTGGAGGGGGCTGCGGTGTGGCTCGACCTGAACGGCAACCTACAAGCCGATGCCAACGAACCAGCCACGGTGGCCTTCGCGGATGGCCGCTTCCAACTGGCGATTGCGCCCCAGCAGCTGGCCGCCGCCGACCGCAATGGCAACGGCAGCCTCAACGACGAGGGCTATGCCCTGGTGAGCCGGGGCGGGGTGGACAGCCTCACGCGCCGCCCGGTGCCCAACCTGATCCTGATCGGTCAGGTGGGCAGCCCGGTGCTCACGCCGGTCACCACCCTGGTGCAGGTGCTGCGCCGGGTGGGGGCCGACGACGGCGCCATTGAACGGCTCAGTGCCGCCCTGGTGGGCAGTGGCTGGTCGCTGGCCGAGTCGTTCGAGCGGGACCCCTACGAAGAGCTGCGGACCGGCAGCGTGGAGGCCCTGGCCGAGGTGATCGGCCATGCCCGCCTGGCGGCCCTGCTGCAGCTCAGCCTCGGCCTGGGAGAACGCAATGGCCTCACGGCGGCGGGGAGCCTTGAGCGAGTGGGTGTGGTGCTGCACGGGCTGGCCCAGGCCCCGGTGGCGGCCCTGGGGTTAGAGGCTGTGGTGCAGGCCCTGATCCCGGTGCTGGATCCCGCCGGCCGCCTTGGAGTCAACGCGGCGGGCGATCTGGCCGGGCTGGCGGCGGCGGTGGATCGACAGCTGCAGGCCATCGCCGCCTACGCCACCCGCTTTGCCGATGCCACGGCCGCCCTGGCGCCGGCGGATGTGCTGGCGGCGGTGAACCGCCTCAAGGCCCTGATGTTCGACACCTACACCCGTGGGGTGGAGGAGCTGCTCACCGGCGCGACCACCAGCCGTGCCCTGGTGGAGCGGTTCGAACGGGATCTGGCCAGGGGTGGATTCGGCGCCACCGGGCTTGATGGCCAGCGCCTGGTGTCGATTCGGCCCCTCGATCCCGAAACGGCCCGCAGCGGCGTGATGGCTGGCACCCCCCTGATGTTTGTGGTGGGGCTGAACCGGGCGGCCCCGAGCCAGGGCGTGCGGCTGCTGGTGCGGGTCAGCGGTGGGGGCATGGCCGACCGGGTGGACTCGCTGGTGGTGCCAGCGGGGGCCACCACGGCCCTGTGGCCGGTCTCTACGGCAGGGGACTCCCTTGAGGCGGTGGAACGCCTGTCGGTGCGGCTGCTCTGGGTGGACGATGGCAGTGCCATCGATCCGTCGGCGGTGGCCAGCTCCGTACGGCTCCTGCCCACCAGGGATCCCCAGGACCCGCCGCCACCGCTGGTGATCGGGCCTGGCCCCGGCGATGACCGGGTTGATCGCAGCACCGCCACGGATCGATTCACCATGGAGGGGGGTGTGGGCAACGACTCCCTACTGGCCGGCCGTGGTGCCGACAGCCTCAGCGGCGGCCCGGGCCAGGACTGCCTGGTGGGTGGCCCTGGAGACGACCTGCTGGTGGGCGGCAGCGGCGACGACAGCCTGGCCGGCCAGATCGGTGACGACCAGCTGGTGGGCGGCAGCGGCGACGATCTCCTGGCGGGCGGCGAGGACGATGACCGCCTGGAAGGTGAGGCCGGTAACGACCGGTTGCTGGGGGACGACGGCGACGATGAACTCAGCGGTGGCTCCGGCAACGACGTGCTCGATGGGGGTGGCGGGGTGAACCTGTTGATCGGTGGTGCCGGTGCCGACCGGCTACTGATTCAGCCCCGTGCCCTCGGTGCAGGTCAGCAGGATCTGCTGCTGGATTTTGACCCCGCAGCAGGGGATCGGCTGGTGGTGGTGCGCTCCCGCTTCCAGCAGTCCTACGGCCGGGAGCCGTTGCTGGGCGACTTTGCCATTCTCGGCGGTTGTCTGCTCTACCGGGGCCAGGCCCTGGCACTGTTGTTCAACGGCAGCCGCAGCTATGGCTTTGTCCCTGACCTGAGCCAGGTGCTGGAGATTGTCGATGGGTTGACGACTCCCATAAACCCGGTGCCGCTGCCCGAGCCGCAACGGGAGGCCGTGCAGGTGGTGCAAGCAGGTGACAACAACCTGCAGCTCACCGAAGGCCTGGAGCGGCTGCAGCTGTGGAGCGGCGCCCCCGCCGCCGAACCGGCCCGTGTCCACCACAGCGGTGAGGCGCCGGCGTTGGTCCTGAACGGATCCATCGACCTCGAAACCGATGCCGGCGCGCGTCTGATCCATGCCGTAGGCGGCAACAACCGCATCCGCAGTGGGGATGGGGCCGATCTGGTGGCCCTCTACGACATCGGCGACTGGGTGGAGCTGGGTGCTGGCGACGACAGCCTGCACCTGCTGCACGGCAGTGGCGGCGCCACGGTGACCCTGGGGGCGGGCCACGACCGGGTGCTGGTGTACGGCGACGGCTTCAGCCGCCGACCCGAAACCACCCTCACCGATTTCGACCCGTCGGAGGATCGGATCCGCTTCGAAACCCCAGGGCAGGTGAGCCTGCGCCTGGATCGCGACAGCGCGGCTGTGCTGCTCGACGGGGTGGACGTGCTGCACCTGCGGGGTGGCTACACCGAGGCCGCCCTCCGCCGTGCCCTGATCCTGCTGGGCAACGGAGACCGCGACGGCCTGGCGCCAATCACCGAGCGGGGCCTGCTGACGGTGGCGATGCTCGACAACCTGCCCGGCAGCAGTGTGCGCGGGGCGGATGGCCGCTGGAGTGGTTATAATGTGGACCTGGCGCGGGCCCTGGCTGAGGCCCTGCTGGGCAGCCCCGACCGTCTGGCCATCGTGGGGGGAGGGTCGCTGGTGAGCTCCCTGGCAGCCGTGGGCGCTGGACGTTTCGACCTGGCGGCGGTGGGGGCCACCCAGACCCTGAGCCGCGACATCCAGCTGGGAATCGATTTCTCCTCCCCGTTGCTGGTGGACACCCAGTCGCTGCTTGTGCCGGAAGGCACCACGCTGATGGATCTGGATCAGCAGGTGATCGGTGTGATCGAGGGATCCACCGCCATCCCCAATGTGCAGGCGTTCTTGGCCAGCCAGGGCTTGACGGCCAGGTTGCGGGTGTATCCCGGGCCGGACGCCCTGCTGGATGGTTTCCGAGCGGGCGAGGTAGCGGCCCTGAGCTCCGACCGCACCCGGTTGGAGAGCTACCGGCGCCAGTTGAACAGCGGTGCCCACCTGCTGGAGGTGAGCTTTGCCGAGCAGCCCCTGGCCTTTGCCCTGGCCGACAACAACAGCGCCCTGCGCGATGCGGTGAGCTGGGTGCTGCAGGTGCCTGCCCTGGCCGACCAGCTGGACCTGTCAGCCCGAGACCTGCCGATGCTGCTCAGCCGTGCCGCCAGCTCCGAGGAGGAACGCCAAGCCTTGGATCCGGCGGTGCGCGCCCTGCTCGCCCTACCAACCGAGCAGGAGCAGGCCACGTCCTCCCTGGGGGACAGCCTCGGCCTCGACCGCCGCTTCGGCCGCAACACCCTGGCCCGCACCGGCAATCTCGACGAACTGTGGCAGCGCCACTACCCGGAACTGCCGCGGCTGGGCGGTGGCCGCGGTGAACCCGAAAACTGGCTGATCAGCCAACCCCTGGGTGCGGAAACGAGACCGGCTTCGCCTGGAGACACCCCTCTGGGCAACAGGCTCGACACCATCCTGGAACGCGGCACCCTGCTGATCGCCGCCGACGGTGCTGGCGGAGTTCCGCTGCCGGGCGTGGATGCGGATCTGGCTCGGGCCCTGGCCACGGCCCTGCTCGGGGATGCCGAGGCCGTACGTTTTGACACCGATGGGTCGTTCACCGGCAGCTTCGAGGCGGTGGCCCATGGCACCGTGGACTTAGTGGTGCGGGGCACCACCGCCACCCTGGGGCGCGATGGTGCCCTGGGCGTGGACTTCTCCGCTCCGTATCAGCTCACCAATCTGCAGGTACTCACCCACCGCGACAGCGGCATTGTGAGCTTCGCCGATCTCAACGGCGTGCGGGTGGGCCTGGTGGCCGGCACCACCGGCGTAGCGGGCTTTGAGCGCAGCCTGGAGCGGCGCAACATCTGGAGCAAGGTGCGCACCTACGCCAGCGTGGCCGAATTGCAGGCCGCCCTGGTGGCCGATGAGGTGGAGGCGATCGCCACCGATGCCTCCCAGCTGGAGCCCTTCTCCCGTGAGCAGGCCCAGTCTGGCCGGCCCACCCGCTTCCTGGCGGAGTCCCTCAGCGATGAGCCGATTGCAGTGGTGCTGGCCGAAAACCAGTCGGATCTGCGGGTGCGGGTGAACGCGGTGATCCAGATCCTGCGCAGCGCTGCCCAGCTAGGGGTCACCGCCGCCAAGGCGGCCGAACGGGCCCAAGAAGCCCTCCATCCCGATGCCGATCTGGCCCTGAGGGAACTGTTCGGCACGGCGCCCGGATCGGGCCTGGCCACCATCGGCCTGGATGCCGATCGCGTCAGGGCGGTGATCGAAACCCGCGGCAATTTGGCTGAGATCCTGGCCCGCCATGGCCTGGAAACCGAGGCCCCGGGCCAAAGCCTGTCGCGTCTGGTGGACACCCCCTTCGGCGCCGCCACCCCGCCGCCGGCAGCTCCGGCCAACCGGCCGGCGGTGATCGGTGATCCCGGTGCAACCGCTGTGCACGAAGACGCCTCGGTGATCGATGGGGTCCTGGTGGCCAGCGGCCATTTGACCATTCGCGATGCCGACGGCCCGCAGCAGGAGGGCTTCCGCCTCACGGTCACCCGTGAGGGCGACCCCTGGGGGAACCTGAATCTGGATGGCACGGGCCATTACCGCTATCAGGTGGCCAACGATGATCACCGCCTGCAGGCTCTGCGGGATGGGGAGCGCCACAGCGACCGCTTCACGGTGACGGCCTGGGACGGAACCGTCCGAGCTCTGGAGTTCACGGTGGTGGGCGCGGCGGATCGGCGTCCGGTGCGGGTGATCGACGGGTATCTGGCGGGGGCCACGGTGTTCGTCGACCTCGACGCCGACGGGATCCTGGATCATGACCAGGAACCCTCGGCCGTCACCAATGGCCAGGGCCTGGCGGAGCTGGATCCTGGGGCTGGCCTTGCCCCCCTGGTGAGCCAAGGCGGCATCGACATCAGCACGGGCGTGGGCTTCGAGGGCAGCCTGCGCACCCTGCCCGGAGCGTCGGTGATCAGTCCGCTCACCACCGTGGTGGCCGAGTTGGTGATCAGCCGCGGCCTTGCGGATGGCGAGGAGCGCCTGCGGGCCAGCCTCGGGCTCCCAGAGGTGACTCTGACCCAATTCGATCCTTTTGAGGCCGGTGCCGACCGGCCCGTCGTAGCCCTGCAGGTGCAGCGAGCCGCCGCCCAGGTGGCCTTGCTGCTGCAGCTCGGCCAGCGGGCCGGCTTGGCCGGCCAGGACCTGGTCAAGGCCATCGCCGACCGTGTGGTGGTCGCTAGCGGAGATGGCCTCAACCTGACCAGCCCCAGTCAGATCCTGCAGCTGTTGCGGACGGCGGCTCCCTTGCTGACCACGGCCAGCCTGGAGGCCCTGGCCACAGGGATTGCCCGCAGCAATGGTCAAATTGCGAATGCCGACAGCCTGGAGGCCATCGCCAGCGCCCAGGGGCGGGCCCTGCGGGGAGAGACCGAGGCGCCCGAGGAGCCACGGGCGTCTGACCCTCCCCTCGAGCTACCGACGGCACCGGAGCCCGGTTCGACTTCTCCGGCCACTGAACTGCCGTCAGCCTCCACCCCCGACAACAGTTGGCGACGGCTCTACCAGAAGCTGGTGGTTCGACTCGTGGGTCACAGGTCTTCGAGACGGACCCGTCGCAAGATTCGTCAGCTGATGCAGTCCCGGAACTGGTCAGATGAATGACGCTGTTGAGTTGATCACGCGGTAATGCTTGCCGCGGCGGTAGCTCTCAGTGCCGACACCAATCCCCCAGTGACGCCATGGACTTAGCCGGAAGTTAACCCTATTTTGCTAGCATGATATGTGCCAATTTCTTGAAAACAATGGACGAACACGCGATGGGCCATGGGCCTTCCCAGGCTCCGTCATCGGACAACTCCCCGAACGTTGAAGCGGGTCAGGGTGCCGATCGAACTCCCATGGTTCTCCTCAGCGTGGCCCAGCGCAATTCCCTGATCGAGTACCTGGCCAAACAGCCCTACCAGGATGTGGCGAACGGCATCGACTTTCTGCGCAACGCCCCCGTGATCAACGTCAACCTGATCACGGATGGAGATGCCGATGCCTGAGTGAGGGGGCCCCTGAGGCCACCCCCCCTCGACAACGGGCGCCAGACCTGGCAGAACGGGGTGGTTCATCCGTACTGGCCAGCCCGTCGTGGTTTTCAACGCTTCGCAGGAGCTCACCCCCGCCCAGCGGGAGCTCTACGACTGGCTGGCCGATTACATCGGCAGCCACCGCCACAGCCCCTCGATCCGCCAGATGATGGAGGCGATGGGCCTGCGGTCGCCGGCGCCGATCCAGAGCCGCCTGCGGCACCTGCAACAGAAGGGCTGGATCACCTGGCAGGAGGGCCAGGCCCGCACCCTGCAGCTGCTCGGGGGCACGGCAGCGGGCATCCCCGTGCTGGGGGCGGTGGCCGCCGGCGGCCTGGTGGAAACATTCCATGATGTGCAGGAGCACCTCGACCTGAGTGGCGTGCTCGAAACCCGCGGCCTGTTCGCCCTCACCGTGAACGGCGATTCGATGGTGGAGGCCCACATCGCCGATGGGGATGTGGTGCTGATGGAGCCGGTGAGCGATCCAGCCCGGCTGCGCAACGGCACGATCGTGAGTGCCCAGGTGAACGGCAGCGGCACCACCCTGAAATACTTCCAACGCCAGGGCCCCCAGGTGCGCCTGGAGCCGGCCAACCCGGCCTACACACCGATCGTGCTGCCGGCGGAGCAGGTGCGGGTCCAGGGGAGGCTGGTAGCGGTGTGGCGCCAGGTGTGACGGCCTCCGGAGGCCGACAGGTCACGGTGTAAGCTCAAAAAGCGCCCGGCCCACCACCGATGCGCAGCACCACGGGGCCATAGCTCAGCTGGTAGAGCACCTGCATGGCATGCAGGGGGTCAGCGGTTCGAATCCGCTTGGCTCCATCCTTTCAGACTCCTTGCGCAGCAGGGGGTCTTTTTTGTCGGTCAAGGTGTCGCTGGCAGGCCCGGCGGGGCCAAAAAGCGCAAAATCAAGCGCAAAACTGAGGCAAGCGACGGCCCCGCCCCAGGGGCTCGATCGGTGCCGCGGCTGCTCAGGCGAGGGACCGCGCGATGGCCGTGGAGTCCGACGCCAGGGCCTTCCAGGCGATCAAGGTCATACCAGTGCCGTGAAGAGCGGTCGCCCTCACCGCGGTCTCCTTGGTGCATGGGGTTGGGCGTGGATCAGCCGCAGTAAACGGAACCCCGTTGGCCGATCTTGACGATCAGCACTACCAGCACCTGATCCTCCACGTTGAACAGCAGGCGAAGATCGCCGATCCGCACGCGGTAAAGGTCATCGGCCGATTGCAGGCGGATCACACCGGGATGGCGAGGGGTCTCGCTGAGCCGGTTGAGCTCTCGGTCCACCCGACGCTGCAGCACCGTATCCAGGCGGCTGTAAGTCTTGGCGGCTGAGCGGACGAATTCAACCCGATAGCTCAAGATTCGTGCGCCTGAGCTGGCGTGGCAGAGCCTTTTTTGAGCTCCTCCCAACTCACCCGCGGTTCGTTGGTTCGCAGAATGGCTTCAGCTTCGGCGGTGTCTTCGGCGTCTTCCAGGGCCAGGGTAAGCAGGCGGCGCAGGGCGTCACTGCGGCTCACCGATAAGTGCAGTTCGCCCCCCAGCCGAGCGGCGTAGCGATCGATGCGTTCCAGTAACTCCGCTGGCAGGCGCACAGCTTGGGGGGTGCCGACTCCTCGCGCCCGGACCATGGCTTGTCGTTCGTTGTAGTTGAACCTACTACGGCCAGTCTGGGCTTGGCTGGTCTGGGCTGGGTTGTGCGCCCCGGCCTTGGAGAGCGAGGTGCCGCCCTTGAAGGTGAGGCTCTGCAGGAGTTGCTGATCTGTGCCAAGGATCTGCAGGGCCCAGACCACCCAGATGTCCTTCTCAAGCAGAAAGGCCGGCCAGCCGGATTCGGCAGCAGCCACCGCCAGGGCTTCCTTCTGATCCTCTGGGGAAAGAGCGAACCAGGACTCAGCCACGAACCTCCAGCGCTCCCTGATCTTGTTCACTGAGCAGCTCCGCCAGCCACAAGGGCAGCTCAGCCCTGACGGAGAGCAGGGCTTCCCACTCTTCAGGAGGCAGCACAGTTCGGAGCTTCGGCAGAACTGCTGAGGCCTGATCAGGGCCGAGCCAGGTCAGGGCGCGGATCGCCTGTCCGGCAGGGCGATCGGCCAGCAGGAAGTTCCAGGCGGCTGCCGTGCGGATGGTGACCTGCTGCTTGCCGAAGACATAGCGCTTCTGGCTCCGGCTGCGGGACAGATAGATCTGCTGTACGGGCATCTGGGTGGTGAGGCCAAGGGCATTGGCCGCGGCGGCACCACTGCTCACCAACTGCTGAACGCCCTCCTGGTTGAGCCAGCCCATCACCGCCTCCGGCGCCGGCGGTCTGGTGCCAAAGCGACTGCAAATGGGCAGGGCGTAACGGCCCCGGGTGATCTTCACGAGCTTGCCCCGGGCCGCCAGGCGCCGCAGGGCCTGGTCCACCGCATCGCGCTTGCCCAGCGCCAGGAACTGCTTGGCAGCCAGCAGGAATCCCTCAGGGCACTTGCCTGCCGCTTCAAGGATCTGCTCGCTCAGCACGGTCTTCTCGCTCGGAACAGCCTTCTCGCTCGGAACAGCCATGACGACTGGATCGATCCTGTTGTGTCCTGGTGTGTCAGGAGGCTACACGAGTTTCTGACACCCTGTCCACGGAGCTTTTGCCATCACGACCGTGAGGTTGAAACGCCGCAGGGCAGCACCATCACGAAGATGGCCCTAGATCTGTTCGGGCAGACGCCGAACCCAGGGGGTCAGCGGTTCCAATCCCCCTTGGCTCCCCTCCTGCGCCACCGGGCCAGGGCAGCCCCGACCGCCAGCACCACCAGGGGCAAGTCCCCCCAGCGGTCGTAGGGGGTGAGGGTGGAGCGCTGGCGCAGTTCCACCGAGGCCACGGCACTGCGACCGGCCGGCAGGGAGGCCACCCGCCGCCCCGCGGGGTCGATCACCAGGCTGGGGCCGGTGTTGGCGGCGCTCACCAGCCAGCGGCCGGTTTCGATCGCCCGGAGCTGGGCCAGGGCACTGAACTGGTGCTGGAGCAGGGGCGGGTAGGGGTCGAGGTTGGCGCTGGCGAGCAACCAGAGGGCGCCGGCGCGGCTGGCGGCGGCCAGGGAGGCACCATCGGACAGTTCGTAACAGATCGCCACGCCGATGGCCCCGGCGGGCCGGGCCAGGAGCCGGGAGCTGGGGCCGGGCTCCAAGCCGCCCACGGCGGAGAGACCACTCCAGCGGGCCAGCCCCGCCAACGGCACCCATTCGCCCAGGGGCACCAGGCGGTGCTTATCGAGCCAACCCACCGGATCGCGATCCCCGGGGGCGAAGCGCAGCAGGCTGGAGCGGGTGCCGGTGTCCGCCTGGCGGAAGCCACCGCTGAGCACCTCCAACTCCGGGGCCTCCGGCAGGGGCTGGCCGAGGGCCAGGGCCCCCTCCGGCAACAGCAAGCTGGCGGCGGCAGTGGCGGCGGGGGCGGCGGCGGCCTGGCGCTGGGCGTCAAGCAACCGCCCCAGCAGCTGGCGTTGCTGGGCCGCCTCGAATTTGTGGCGGGTGGGGATGGCGGGCTGCAACACCATGAGCCGCTCCAGCCGGCCGCTTCCCGGCCGCACCGCCGCCAGGGCGGCCGCCCCCGCCAGGTGCGTCACCAACACCAACAGGGCCAATCCCAGCAGGAGGCGGCGGCGCGCCGGGGGATCCACCCAGGCGCGCCAGAGCCCCCAACCGAGGAGCAGCTGCAGGGCGGCCAGGGCACCGGCGCCACCGAGGGCCGCCAGGCCGGCCAGGGACCGATCCAAGGGCAGGGGGGCCACGCCAAGACCAATCCAGAACAGGGGCCCCCGGGCCAACACCACCTCCGCCAGGCCCCAGAGGAGCGCCAGCAGCAGGGCCGTGGCCGGCAGGGCGGGGTCGAGGCGACGGGCCAGGGACACCCAGGCGGCCACCAGGAGGCCCGCCAGGCCGCCGATCAGAAGCCAGAGGGCGAGGCAAATCGGCAGGCTGAGGGGGCCGGGCACGCCGATCCAGTCGAGGGGGTGAAGCCAGAGCAGCCAGCGATGGCTCACCAGCACCGCCGCCGCCCCCCAGAGGGCGCCACCACGCCAGGGGTGCGGAGAACCGGCCTGGGCCCAGAGCAGGGCCAGGGCCAGCCAGAGCAGGGGCGGCAGCCCCAGGGGAGGCAGGGCCAGGCCCGCGAGCAGGCCGGCAGCGGCGGCCAGGGCCAGGGCCGGCAGGGGGCCCGGGCGACGGTTCTTCCCCATGGCCTCCATCACAAGGAAGCGTCAAGCTGCCAGAGCACGGCCACCAACGGCTCCCCCCGACGCCTCCCACCATGGACCAAGGCAACCCTCTGCAGATGCTGCTGCTGCGCGGCCTGGGCACCACCTCACTGGTGGCCGATCGGCTGCGATATGTGAGCCAGGAATGGGTGCGCAGCGGCAAGCTCGATCCCAACCACGCTTCGGCCCTGGTGGACGATGTGCTGAAGGCCCTGCGGGGCGATTCGCCCGGGCTGGAGGAACAGGCGGAGCGCCAGCTGGAGCGCAACCGGGACCAACTGCTGCAGGACCTGGGCCTGGCCCGCCAGCGGGAGCTGGATGAACTGCGGGGCCGCATCGACCGGCTCGAGCAAACTCTGCGCCAACGGCAACAGGACATTCCGGATTGAGCTGGCCGACTGAGCTGGCGGGCTGACCTGCCCGACCGGCCGAGCAAGGCGAGCAGCGGACCAGTGCCAAAGCCGCACCACCGCCTCGAAGCGATTCAAGGGGCCTGGCACAATCGACAAACTGCGGTCGTCCCGTGATGCGCGAGATCCTGATCAGCACGGCGGTGTGTGTCACCTGCCTGCTGGTGGCGCTGGTAAGTCAGCTGGTGGCGCCCTCCCCGGTGACGGCCGCCCCGGGGGCCATCCCCACGGCGATCAGCTCCCCCCAAGCCACCACGGCCACCGCCGCAGCGCTCACCGCTAGGGCGGTGCAAGCCCCCCTGGAACTGGATCCCGACGACTCCAACCCCACCCTGTTCGCCATGGCGCCCGACAGCACCAGCCTCAGCAATGCCGCCTCCCTGGGCGGCGAGATCGTGGCGCCGAAGGAGCGCACCACCGACAGCGGCCTGCGCATCACCGACCTGGTGATCGGCACAGGCGCCGAAGCGGTGAGCGGCCAGGTGGTGGAGGTGCATTACCGCGGCACCCTGCTGGATGGCCGCGAATTCGACGCCAGCTACGGCCGCGGCCCCTTCAGCTTCCCCCTCGGCGGGGGACGGGTGATCAAGGGCTGGGATGAGGGGGTGGCGGGCATGAAGGTGGGGGGCAAGCGCAAATTGGTGATCCCCCCCGATCTGGCCTATGGCGAGCGTGGAGCGGGCGGCGTGATCCCCCCCAACGCCACCTTGGTGTTCGAGGTGGAACTGCTGGGCGTTGGCGGCTGAGCTGTCCGCAAATGTGAAGTAATCCTTAGGATGGCCGGGCCAACCCAGGCCATCCTGGTCTCCCTCCCCCCAATCCCCCGCACCCCCAATGGCGCACCAGCTGCCCGAACTGCCTTACGCGCTCGATGCCCTTGAGCCGCACATCTCCCGCGCCACGCTGGAGTTCCACCATGGCAAGCACCACAACGCCTACGTCACCAACCTGAACAACCTGGTGGCGGGTTCGGAGCTGGAGGGCAAGAGCCTGGAGGAGACGATCCTGGCCGTGGCCGGTGATGCCAGCAAGGCGGGGGTGTTCAACAACGCGGCCCAGGTGTGGAACCACAGCTTCTACTGGCAAGGCCTCAAGGCCGGCGGCGGCGGCAGCCCCAGCGGCGCCCTGGCCGAGAAGATCAATGCCGATTTCGGCAGTTTTGAGGCGTTTGTGGAGCAATTCAAGGCCGCCGGAGCCACCCAGTTCGGCAGCGGCTGGGCCTGGCTGGTGCTGGAGGATGGCGCCCTGAAGGTAACTAAAACCGCGAATGCCGACCTCCCCCTGGCCCATGGCCAAACCGCACTGCTCACCATGGATGTGTGGGAGCACGCCTACTACCTGGACTACCAGAATCGGCGCCCCGATTACATCACCACCTTCCTGGACAAGCTGGTGAACTGGGACTTCGTAGCCGCCAACCTCGCCGCCGCCTGAGGCCCAGAAAACATCAGGGGCGCCGAAGGGGCGCCCCTCGTTGCCTTGACAGGCCTTGATCCAAGTGAAACGACAATGAAGAATTGTTCCGACTCCCCATCGCAGTGCTTCGCCTTAAACACCCCCCTGCCACAGCACAACCTAGTTGTGAAAAGAATCTAAAGCTGGTAAAATCATCGCAAGATGCTGCATGGCGCTCGAGCACCGCTCGCACCCAGCATCCCATCCACGCCAATGGTGCGGCCAACGATCAACTCCTATCTCGCATCTCAGCAATCAACGGGCGGAGCGATGATCAGAATCAACAAAAAACGAATCAAATACAACAGAAGAATAAGGTAGAATTGAGCTCATGATCACGCCTTCCTCCCCCCCCGGCACCGTGCCGGCTACCAACACCTGGACAGGGAGTAGCCTGCAACAGGCTATGCCGCAACCGGGGTCAAGCGGTGACGGCGATGAGATCAACTTTCAGGAGCTTCTAGCCGCCCTGAGACGGCGCCGTCGGCTAGGGCTCACCGTGGCCGCCTTAGGACTCTTGCTGGGAGCTGGAATCACCGCATATCAACGGGTATTCAGGCCCACCTATTTAGGCAGCTTCCAGCTGCTGGTGAAGGATCCGATCAACCAGGAGGACAGCAGCGCCAAAGTTGATGGCGCCAGCAGTCTGCAGGATCTGGCCATGAGCCCCTCCGGCCGCACCAACACCGGCACCCTGATCCAGGTCCTGACCAGCCCACTGCTGCTGAGCCCCTTGGCCAGGAACCAAGGTGTCGATGAAGATGCCCTGGCAAAAAAACTCACTGTTACCCCCTTAAAATCAGTAGTAAAAGCTGGATTCGGGAGCGATGAAAACGGAGTTCTTGAAGTCAGTCTGCAGTGGCGCAATCCAGAGCAAGGAGCTGCCATTCTCCAAGGCCTCAGCCAGTCCTACCTGCGCTATTCCCTCCAGCAGCGTCAGGAGCGACTCACCCAAGGACTGGCCTTCCTGGATCAGCAAGCCCCTGAATTGCAGCGTCGAGTCAACCAATTACAACAACAGCTCTCCAATTTCCGCCAGCGCAACAGCTTCGTGGAACCGCTGCAGCAAGCCACGGCCCTGCAAACCCAAAAAGCAGCGCTCACCGACAAACTCGATAGCCTGCAACAAGATCAAGCCAGGCTGATGGGCTTGGCCGAAGCGGTGCAGCGTGGAGAGCTCAGCGCTAAAGAATTTCAGCAAAACTCTGGAAAAGGCGATTCGGCCCTGGCGGGCGGAGCGTTCAGCCAGCTGTTGAGCGATCTCACCACGGTAGAGAAAGATCTGGCCCAAGCCGAGGCCAATTTTAAAGCGGCCAGCCCCCAGGTGCAGGAACTGCGCTCCAAGCGAGATCGCCTGAAACCGTTACTGCAGCAAAAGGAACAGGATGCCGTCAATGCGGGCCTCACCCAGAACCGGGGCGAACAGGCTGAAATCAACCGACAGCTCACAACCCTGGAGCAAAATTTTGCCAGCAACCCCCAGCTGATCAAAAAATATGACGCCCTCCAGCAACAACTGGATGTGGCCAAAACCAACCTCACCTCCTACATCCAGGCACGGGAAAATTTCCGTCTGCAGGTCGCCCAGCGCACCGTTCCCTGGAAGGTGATTGACCCACCGGAGTTTGGCACCACGCCCGTGAAGCCAAGCGTGCCTCGCAACCTGGCCCTCAGCCTGCTGCTGGGGGGCCTGGCCGGTGTGGGCGTAGCCCTGCTGCGTGATCGATTCGACCATGTGTTCCACCGGCCCAAGGAGGTGCAGGATTCCCTAGCCATGCCGTTGCTAGGGGTGGTTCCCTATTTGCCCGGCCGCGAAGGCCATACGGTGAGCGAAACGGTGGCAGAACTGGAGAGCGGCGAGCGGTTTGCCCTGAAGGAATCACTGCGGAACGTGTTTACCAATTTCCGAATGTTGCGGGCCGATAAGGCGGTACGCCTTGTGGCGGTCACCTCCGCCACCCAAGGGGAAGGCAAAAGCACCACCACGGCCCTGTTTGCCCAAACCCTGGCAGACCTCGGCCAACGGGTACTGCTCGTAGATGCGGACATGCGCCGGCCGATGCTCCACACCTACGTGGGCGGGGATAACACCCTGGGCTTCTCAAGCCTGATCAGTGATCCAGCCATCAGGATTAGCGAAGTGATCCAGCCGCTGCAGGCCAATCTCCATCTCCTCAGCGCCGGACCCCAGCCCCCCGATGCGGCGATGCTGCTCAGTTCAGAGCGTTGCGGTGACGTGGTGAACGTCATCCGCCAGCTCACAAACTACGACCTTGTTTTGTTTGACACGCCCCCGGCCTTCACCCTCAGCGACCCCGTGCTTCTCAGCGAACACCTGGATGGCCTGGTGTTCGTGGTTGGACTGGAACGGGTGAACCGTGAACTGCCGAAACAGGCCCTGCATCGCATCGGCAATACCGGGGTGGATGTGCTTGGCGTCCTAGCCAACCAACCGGCCAAAGCCAGCCTCGCCAAACAAGGGGCGGGCTATGGCTATGGCTATGGCTATGGCTATGGCTATGGCTATGGCTATGGCTATGGCTATGGCTACAACCACTACGCCGATGTCGACAAATCAATGAAATCCAAAAAGAAAGAGTCGACCGTCAAAAAAGGAACTAAAAAAATTCTTAACTGGCTCGAAGACAAAGAATAAAAATCCAAACATCATGTTAAAAATTCCATTGCTCTCCAAACTAAATTCGCTAAAACCCCTTTGGGACGCACTAAGTCCTAAACGTCGCCGACAGCTGCTTGCACTTCAACTCTTGAGCCTCGTTGCGGCCTTCGGGGAAGTCGCCAACCTAGGCGCTCTGATGCCGTTTCTGAAGTTGCTGGCCAATCCCCAAGAAAGTCTCAAAGGCCTTGGCCCTCTAGGAGACTCCCTAAGGTCTCTTCCGCCGCAAAATTTATTGTTAGCTCTTGGCCTTGGCTTTGCTCTTGTAGTTATAGCAAGCAGTCTGCTGCGCATCCTAACCATCCAAGTCCAATTAAAGCTAGGAGCACTGATTGGATCCGATCTTGGAGAACAAGTCTTTGCAGCAGTTTTGGACAAACCATATTCATGGCATTTGCAACACAACAGCAGCAGCACCATTGGCTATCTAACAAAAGACGTTGATCAAGCATGTAGCAGCGTCCAAGGATTGCTGGTCATCGCAGTCAATCTTGCAATTGTAATGCTCCTAGGGATTTCCCTGATTGCAATATCCCCTAATGTAATGATTTTAATTACAGCATTTTTTACAGCATTTTATTTAATTGTTTACAAATACACCCGTGGCAGCCTACGAATCAACGGCCAACAACTAACAGAAAACTATCAAAAAAGCCTGCAAATTGCACAAGAAGGTCTGGGGGGTATTCGAGATGTATTACTAGACAAAACTCAGCAATTTTTTCTTGATTCCTACCAAACTCACAATCTTGAATTTCGTATGGCACTTGCAGCCATCAACACAAAAGCACAAATACCCAGATACTTGATAGAAGGTTTTGCAGTTATCTTAATAGTAGGAATTTCAGTGAGTCTCGCAATATCTGGTCAAGGGATTGAGAAGCAGCTTCCACTGCTTGGTACATTAGCGCTAGGAGCCTATAGACTACTTCAACCACTCCAGCAATGTTTTAATGGAATCTCTGGTCTGCAAGCAAATCAAGCCTCTCTTAATAAAATAAAACCATTTTTGGGTGCCAATAGTTACAAATCGAAAAAATTAAATTCCGAGCCTGAGTCAACTACAGTTAACAATTCACACAATTCGGCGCTACTGCAATTTGATCAAGTTTCCTTCCACTACTCTCCAGATAGTCCGGAAGTTCTTCGGGAATTAAAATTAGACATTTCGGAAGGTGAACGTGTTGCCTTTGTAGGAAGTACAGGTAGCGGCAAAAGTACCTGCAGTGACCTAATACTAGGCTTACTACTTCCATCCCAAGGCAAGATATTTGTACACGGACATGATTTGCATTCCACACCATATCTACTAAATTCATGGAAGAAAACAGTGGCACACGTCCCTCAGCAAATCTACCTTACCGATGCAAGTTTTGCCGCAAATATCGCATTCGGAGTTCCTTTGACAAATATAAATTTTGAACGAGTTCGCAGGGCAGCTGTTCAAGCTCAAATCTCAGAAGTAATTGAAAGTAGCCCTCAAGGCTACGAAACCCTCGTTGGAGAGCGGGGTGTTAGATTAAGCGGAGGTCAGCGTCAAAGAATAGGAATCGCTAGAGCCCTGTACAAGCAAGCTAAACTTTTGGTTTTGGACGAAGCCACAAGCGCATTAGACAATCAAACTGAAGCCGAAGTTATGGAAGCGATTGAATCACTGGATCGAAAACTTACAATTATCATGATTGCGCACAGGCTTTCTACGGTTCGCAACTGTGATAAGATAGTGGTGCTTGATGGGGGAAAGATTAGCGCAATTGGAACCTTTAATGAGCTAAAAGAAAGCCACTCAGGCTTTCAACACCTGTCAGTATAGTCGCTTTTTACAATCACCTCATGAAAGCCGTCATCTTAGCGGGAGGCCTAGGCACCCGCATCAGCGAAGAAACCCACCTTAAACCAAAACCGATGGTAGAGATCGGTGGAAAGCCAATTCTCTGGCATATTCTCAAAATCTTCAGCGCTCACGGAATCAACGAGTTCGTCATCTGCTGTGGATACAAAGGCTATGTGATTAAGGAGTACTTTGCCAACTACTTCCTGCACATGAGTGATGTGACCTTCCACATGAAGCACAACACCATGGAGGTGCATCATAAAAAAGCTGAGCCTTGGGAAGTCACGCTGGTGGATACGGGCGAGGCCACGATGACTGGCGGTCGCCTCCGCCATGTGAAAAATTATGTGGGCGACGAGCCGTTTTGCTTTACCTATGGCGACGGCGTAGCAGATGTAGACATCACGGCGCTGATTGAGCATCATCGACGCCATGAACGCCTAGCCACAGTCACGGCGGTGCAGCCACCTGGCCGCTACGGCGCCCTGCAGTTCGGAGAGGCTGATGACGTAAAGGGGTTTCAGGAAAAGCCCCAGGGTGATGGCGGCTGGATCAACGGTGGCTTTTTCGTTCTGGAGCCCGAGGTAATCAACCGTATTGAGGGTGCGGCAACCATCTGGGAGCAAGAGCCGCTGAAAGGACTAGCCGCCGACGGGCAGCTCACGGCCTTTCATCACAACGGCTTCTGGCAACCAATGGACACCTTGCGCGATCGCCAACTGCTTGAGGAGCTCTGGAGCAAGGGCCGAGCCCCTTGGAAGGTTTGGTGATGGGTCCTCTGCCAACAGCGCCACATAGCTTCTCTTTCCCCTATAAGCTTACTCTTGGTTATTTTCTTGCCTCTTTCATTTCTTTCTCAATATGAGTAATTGCCTGCCAGGCTGCGAATATATTCTTACAATATATATCCCAACCTACAACAGAGCTGCATTACTGAGAAGGACTCTTTCGCTGCTTCTTCCCTATGTCAATCTCTTAAACAAGAGCCGTTTAGAAAAAATTGCGGTTGTCGTATCTGACAATGCATCTCCTGATGAAACAAAAGATATAGCTCAAGCCTTTGAGTACGAGTTTTATTTCTACCATCGTAATCACTGGAACATTGGCCCTCTCGACAATTTTTACCAGTCCGTCAAGCTCTGTTCCTCCGAGTATATTTGGATTCTTGGAGATGATGATATTTTACTCAATCAATACCTAGGCGAACTCCTAGATTGCATCAATTTTAACCGTCCAGACTTATTGTTTTTAGGCCAAGCCAATAAACACACTTCCCATTACGAATCCATTTCCGATGCCGAAACCACCCTGGAGGACTTATTCCGAATATATCCCATTACCAGTTTAGCACATATCTCAAGACTTATATACAGGAAAGCAATTCTTGTGAGTTGCAATCCACTCGAGACTGTAGTCCCTGATTTTTTTGTGTGGACGTGGATTGGTCCTGCTGTTAGCTATGGAAAATCCTTACGTTGCTTCGATTTCCTTCGACCGGTAATATATGCAACTAAAGAAGGTGGAATGGATGCCTGGACAGGCAAAACGGCTTTGGCGCGACTTCTCGAATTTGATGAGTATATCGGATTGACATGCACCACAAGTGCTTCCCTGTCGACAGCATATGACATAAACTACATAAGCGACTTTCCTCTTATAATGACTGTGGCAAAATCATTAGTACTTCATCCCGATAAAAAACAAGATATTGTTACTTTTATCGCCAAGCTGCAGAAAAATTGCCCCGAGGCCAAACCCAAATTATTGGTGCTCAGAATTCTAACCACTTTACCTAAACTCTTCCTAAGCATGACTGGCAGCCTCTACAGAAAATCCCTGAGGCTTTTAAATTAATTCATCGAGACATTAGGACATAACATTCATGCATTTAAAAAATAATACGGCAAATGCTCCTCAATTAAAATGCTTAACTCAGTCTTGAATACCATGGGTGAATACTGGCAAGGAAAGCGTGTTCTTCTTACCGGCCATACCGGTTTCAAGGGCAGCTGGTTACAAGTCTGGCTTCAGCAGCTAGGCGCCCAAGTTTGGGGTTATGCCCTTGAGCCTGAACGCGAGCCCAATCTATTCCGCAAGCTCATGATCGAACGTCCAGATGGAGATAGCTGGAAACATAGATCAGCTGATTTGGCCGATCTCGCATCCTTAAAGGATTGGGTTCAGCAGAGCCAGCCCGAGGTAGTTCTTCATCTCGCAGCACAGCCCCTAGTTCGCCTTAGCTATGCTGATCCTCTAGGCACTTGGGCTACCAATGTTCAAGGCTCACTCAACCTTCTAGAGGCTCTAAAGGAATTGGAGCATCCCTGCTCGGTGGTCATGATCACCACCGACAAGGTGTATGAAAACCGCGAATGGGCCTATGGCTATCGCGAGCCCGATCGGCTAGGCGGCCACGATCCCTATAGCGCCAGCAAGGCTGCGGCCGAGATTGCCATTGCCAGCTGGCGTTCCAGCTTCTGTGGAACGGCCCCACACCAAACCCCCCATCTGCGCATCGCCACGGCCCGCGCCGGCAACGTGATCGGAGGGGGCGACTGGGCCGCCGATCGCATCGTGCCCGATGCCATGCGTGCCCTCGCCGCAGGCGAGCCCATCGCCGTGCGCAATCCAAGCGCCACACGCCCCTGGCAGCATGTCCTCGAACCCTTAGGCGGTTATCTGCGGCTGGCGGAAGCGCTGTCCAACGATCTCAAGCCCCCCTGCGAGGCCTTCAACTTTGGCCCCCAGCTGGAGAGCAATCGTCCCGTGCGCGATCTGGTCCACACCATGCTCCAGCATTGGCCCGGTGCGTGGGTGGATCAGAGCGATCCAGCAGCGCCCCATGAAGCTGGCCTGTTGCACCTCCAGATCGATAAAGCCCATCACCGCCTCAACTGGCAGCCCCGATGGGATTACGCCACTACGATCGAACGCACCGTGGGCTGGTACCGCGCGGTGCACGAGGGGGCCAGCCCTCTGGAATGTTGCCTCGCTGATCTCCATGCCTACCAGGGCTTGTCCTCCTGATGTCTCACCCCCCAGCCATGCCTGATCCGTCAGCCCTGAGGCAGGAGATCCTCCGCCTCACCCGCGAATACTCCCGCCAGGTGCATGCCCCCTTCCGGCCTGCCGCCGATGCCGATCGGCAGCCCTGGCAGCCGGGCACCACCATCCCCTATGCCGGGCGGGTGTTCACGGAAGACGAAGTGGAGGCCGCGGTGGGGGCCACGCTTGATTTCTGGCTCACCCTGGGCAAAGAGGGGGAAGCCTTCCAGCACGAGCTGGCCGCCTTCCTTGGCGTCCGCCACAGCCTGCTGGTAAATTCCGGTTCCAGCGCCAACCTGGTGGCCATCTCGGCGCTCACCTCGCCCAAGCTGCCCGAGGCCCGGCGCCTCAAGCCCGGCGATGAGGTGATCACGGTGGCGGCGGGCTTCCCCACCACGGTGGCGCCAATCGTTCAGGTGGGCGCGGTGCCGGTGTTCATCGATGCGGATCCGATCACGGGCAACGCCCGTTGCGATCAGCTGGAGGCCGCCTACAGCCCGGGCAAAACCAAAGCCGTGATGATGGCCCACGCCCTCGGCAACCCCTTCGATCTGGCGGTCACCCTGGCCTTCTGCCGCGAGCACAACCTGTGGCTGGTGGAAGACAACTGCGATGCCCTGGGCTGTAGTTACTCCATGCCACGCGCCCTGGCCGAGAGCCTGGGCTTCCGTGAGAACAGCCCCGGCCTCGATGAGGGCCCGGATCGGGTGGTGCGCTGGACCGGCACCTGGGGAGACATCAGCACCCAAAGCTTCTACCCGCCCCACCACCTCACCATGGGGGAAGGTGGAGCAGTGAACATCGTGAACGACCAGAAACTCAAGGTGATCGCCGAGAGTTTCCGCGACTGGGGTCGCGACTGCTGGTGCCCCAGCGGCATCGATAACACCTGCAACAAGCGCTTTGGCTGGCAGCTGGGTGAACTCCCTGAGGGCTACGACCACAAATACACCTATAGCCACCTGGGCTTCAACCTCAAACCGCTGGACCCCCAGGCCGCCATCGGCCGGGTCCAACTCCGCCGCTTGCCGGAGTTCATCGAGGCCCGCAAACGCAACTGGGACACGCTCAGGCGCGGGCTTGCCGACCATGAGAACGTGCTGGAATTCGCCTTGCCCACCCATGCAACCGGCTGGGATGCCGAAAACGGGTTCAGCTGGGATGACACCGGATGCCGCAGCGACTGCTCCTGGTTCGGTTTCAAAATTGCTGTGCGTCCCGATGCGCCCTTCAGCCGCACCGACCTCGCCCGCAAGCTCGATGACAACGCGATTGGCAACCGCATGTTGTTTGGGGGCAATCTGATGCGCCAGCCGGCTTTTGTCCAACTCAAGCACGATCGTCCGGAAGCGCTACGCCAGGTGGGTGACTTAGCCGATTCCGATGTGATCATGAATAGCACGCTGTTTTTGGGAACCTATCCAGGGCTTACGGCTGAGATGCTAGAGGCTGAGCTTGAGGTGATCATCTCCTTCTGCAGCCGCTGATGCGTATTCTTCTCACTGGTGGCACCGGTTTCATCGGTTCGCATTTTCTTAATCAAGCGCTAATTTGTGGCCACAGTGTTCTGGCATTGCGCCGAAGCCCTGAGAGCAAGCCTCGCATTCAGATTGATCGCGAGCCTGATTGGCTCGACCGTCAATTAGACGAAGTGACTGCCAGTGAGATTGATGGGTATGACGTGTTGGTACACCTGGCAGCCCACTCCGTTCAGTATCCATTCGACAGCCTTGCCAATTGCTTGCACTGGAATCTGATGGCGGTACTGGCTTTGTTTGAACAAGCCCGTAAGGCCGGGATTCAGCGCTTCATCGTGGCAGGCAGCTGCTTCGAGTACGGCAAAAGCGGTGAGCGTTACACCGAAATACCCACTGATGCCCCCTTAGAACCTACCAACAGTTATGCAGCCTCAAAAGCTGCAGCCTCGATTGCGCTGCTTCAATGGGCTGAAGAGCAGAAGCTTTCATTGGAAATCCTCAGAGTGTTTCATGTGTTCGGAGAAGGTGAGCCAGAAACTCGCTTTTGGCCCTCTCTTCGACGTGCTGCCCTAGCCGAGGAAGACTTCCCAATGACAGCAGGGGAACAGATACGTGATTTTCTACCTGTGGAGGAAGTTGCCGAAACCATTTTAAACAGAGCAACTTGGGTGGACGATCAATATTTCAAACCAAATGTCTATAATCTTACCAGCGGAAAAGCCTGCAGTATTCGCAGCTTCGCTGAACACTGGTGGCAATTTTGGGGGGCCAGCGGACAGTTACTACCTGGGAAGGTGCCTTACAGGGATGGAGAAGTAATGCGTTATGTGGCGGGTCCAAATCACTTAGTTTTGACCGGTAAAACCTGATTCCCTTGGTTGTGCTTCTCCAGCAGGAGAAGAAAGGCCAGCACGTTCTCCTTGGACTCCTGCACCAGCTCTGCAGAAAATTTACACTGGCTTTAACAGCAAAGCAAATCCAAGCAACTGCATTTTATTCAGGCTATCGCTTCCGATTTCGAAGCTGCCTATTCGGCATTTCCCTGGTTAAGCCACTTTAGCTATGTTTGCCGTGAAACTGAGCAAGTTGCCGTGACAACTTCGCCACAAGATCCATTGCTCAATCCGCAAACAAATGTTGCAGAAACATTTAATATCCTAAAAGCTGTCAGAAGTCTGAGTCTTAATGCATTAGTTGCCTATAGCAGCCCTAACAAGGTCTATGGCGACCTTGAATGGATCCGCACAGAAGAAGCAGAGACACGCTTTGTAATGCCCGATTATCCCCAAGGCCTAAATGAAACAATCCCTCTAGACTTTTCAACGCCTTATGGATGCTCGAAAGGAGCTGCGGATCAATACGTTCGAGATTGAGCTAGGGTCTATGGATTGAACACAGTAGTATTTCGCCATTCGTCAATCTATGGTGGCAGGCAATACTCCTCGATCGATCAACGGTGGATTGGCTGGTTTTGCCAACAAGCTATAAGACAAAAAATAGCAGATAATTCAGGGGAAATAAGAACTCGGTTTACAATTTCAGGCACAGGGAAGCAAGTTCGCGATGTTCTGCACTCCAAAGACATAGTGATGCTTTACGCAGCCGCATACGTCAACAAGCATAAGCTAAATAGATCAATTTTTAATATTGGCGGCGGGGTCAAAATGCACTGAGCTTGCTAGAGGTTTTCAATATACTCACACAGTTACTATCAATACCTTCGTTAATCTTTTCAAATCTTCCAAGAAGATCCAGTGACCAAGATTCATTTATCGCAGACACCACAAAAGCGGCAAAAATCCTCAACTGGATTCCAGAATGCGACTCCATCACTGGCATCAAAATGCTAATTGACTGGACAAATAGTTCTATCATTGAATAAGCAATATCACAATTATTAACTATTCTTAAAGCCGAGAAACTCTGAGCGGCAAAGCCAAAGGCAGTGCACCAAGCTTAAAGCGTCCCAGACGAACACCCAATAATCACATCGAGAAATAATTAGGCCAATCTCACTCCTTTAGAGCAAAGTTGCCTTATTAAAATTGAAAATTCACTCCTCAATGACAACATCATTCCCCTATTCATTTCTTGCACATCACCTAAATAATCAAGCATGAATAAGTTCGTTAGTGCCGGAACTCATTAAACCTTCAGCAGTTCTTGCAAGTTTCGAGCTTCTGGGTTTACTAAAATCCAAACTCCTACTTGATGATGCGGAAAGAATGCTCTGCTTTTGTGGCAACGTGAGCCTTGGCTCTCTCGACCAGATCGTCCACTCGGCCCTCGCTGTATTGGGCAAAGCTCAACGCTTCACCGAAGTCATAGAAATCAAATGGCCGATACCAATGCCTTTCATTTCGGGTCGCTTCTCAATCCCCTGGTAACCAGCAGCTCCGTACACCACCTTTTCCTTGCCGTACAAAAGATCAGAGCCGGACGTGCTGTCGTGAACAAAGGCAGCGGTCGTCTCGGCTGAGTAGATCAAGCGAGTGTCTTTATACGCGCCGATGTGGACATTCACCCCGAAATACAATAGACCAATAAGCTACATTAAAAATTATCCCTATTAATTACTCCTCGAGAAGTACCAGTATAAATTAAAGCTGTGGCCACCAGAGCCTCAGCTAGCGTGCGTCTCGTGGCCGTGGGGTCGCATAATGGTAGACGAAGGCATATATGATTCCACTGAAGCTGGACTTAAAATCCCAAACACGGTTTTTATCCCTCAGTTTTACGGTAGATCATAAGAGTGCTTTCCGCTAATCACATCCTCATTGTTTTGTCAGTTGGCCGTGGACACTTCACAAGAAGGCAGAGCTGCTTCAAAGGCAGTCATTGGCGTTCATGCCGGGGCTGGGAGCATGGGTTGAGGTCGGCGGATTAGCCTTCTCCCTGTGCCCGAAAGCGCCTCTTCTGCAACCGATCTTGATCTGATCTGCCACCTCAGGGCGATCCCCGACGCCCGGATGCGGCGTGGGGTACGCATTCCAGCCTGGTACCTGCTGCTGGGGGCAGTGCTGGGCCTGAGGAACTGCGGCGACCGCCATCAGATTCTGGCTTTCGGTCCTTCTTACGCCAGGTAGTCGTTGCAGTTCTGTGCGCCACAATCCGTGACTGGACGATCGCCCAGATCCCTAATGGTTCAACGGATCTCGATCATCTGATCTGTCAAGGCAAGACCTTGAGGAGCTCGATCGAGCCGACCGTCAGTGCGGCTCAGGTTATATTTGCCCAGGTGAAGCTCTCCTCCGCAGCTCTGGACGTGCCGGTCAGCCAGGCCTGCTACGCCTCCGGCGAGAACCACGAGCGGGCGGTGCTCATTCAGCTGCGTAGCGCGCTGAATCTGGAGGGCGTGCTGATCCAGGCGGATGCGCTGCAAACCCAGAAACCGTTTTTCGTTAGCTCCAGGAGCGGGGAGCCGACTTCCTCCTGTCGGTTAAGACAAACCAAGAGACCCTCAGCCGCCAGATCCGCTGCCAGGTCCATGGAAAACGCAAGATCCCTTTTGTGGCAAGCGATCACGAGATCAGCCAAGGCCGTGCATTCACCTAGTCGCTGCGCCCCAACCAAGCACCAGAGCACATCGCCCAGACCTAGATCGGCACCAGCTGTATCGTCGAAATGACCGCCATCGGCAGCCGCGATGACTAGCCATGTCAGTCGACACATCTGGCTTGTTTCATCCAGCGAACCTCTTGGTGTGACGCCAGCCTGCGCACCAACCCCGATGGCCTGCTGCAACGGATACGGGACCGTTCGATCCTTGAACAGTGGCATTGGGGATCCGCAACACCCAGCTCCATGAGGCCACCCGCCGGTACACCGGCAATGCCGCCGGCGAGATGGCCACGCTGCGAACTGAAGAGCTGAACTTACTGCGGATGGCTGGGTTTCGGTCGATCCCCGCTGAAATGCAGGCCGGGATGCACATCATCACAGCGCTGCTGGCGATGGCGATGCGTAAGCCATCGCCCAAACCTTACTGAGTCCTTGAATCAGCCCTGCGTAAAGCCTTTGTACCATGCTGGATCAGGTATTCGCTCCCTTACCATCCAGAGATTTGCCAGGGCAAACAACAACTTTGCTTTGAGATCGTTCTTACGGATGCCTCGGCAAAAGACCTTCCGGAATCCAAATTTGCATTTAATAATCCGAAAGGGATACCACACTATGGCACAGAAGTGGGCCTTCGGCGACTAAATTAGATCGATAAGCTCGCCTTCTGGTGTCTCTTGAAACAATCTGAGTTGAGCAGGCGTCATGGCAATTCTGAACTCTTAATCGCTGACCTGGAAATCGCCACGTTTCTCGATACCGAGGTAGCCTTCATCGCCGTAGATGACTCGATTATTTCCATGAAGCCGGACTTCTGTTGTGTTCAGCTCATACAAGTTAGCGACGGTACATTCAAGAGAGTGAACCAAACCAGATGCAGCACCAACCCCGATGTGGCAGCGCATCCCCAAAAACCACTGCTTGCCCAAGAACCTAGTGCATTTGGGGATCCCAATCATTGCGCTTGTTCTAGGAGGAACTGGGGGAATTGATGTTCGTGGCATCAAGGATCATGCCTTCCCTCAGCATCACTGCTCTCTCACTAATCATCTGGTTCACACCCTCGAGAATCTGCTCGGCTATCCGGTGGTATTCAAGCAGATGACGGAAGTTAAGAATCGTGGTCTCTTCTGGAATCTTCCCATCCATCGAACGATTCCGGCGTAGTGGCCGAAGCCCGTAGTATCGAGCAACACCTCCTCCATCAGAGGATCGGGAAGCGTGAACTAATGCTGTAGCGGTGGATCCGCAACATCACCTCCAAAAGAATCGACGGACAACCTCCTTTGCCGGATGGCTTGTGATGCACGGGGCTTGATCAAAGCCAGGAATACGTCCCAGGAAACTGCCGCCTCCATCTCTTCTAAGAGGCACAGGCGACGTGTCATCTTTTTGGCGTAGATCTGTTCATAGTCCGTGAAGGCCCTTTGGAGGGTGCTGCCATCCTTTGCAGTCTCACTTCAAAATCAGTTCAAGATTTGAACTGTTTTTAAAGAGTTTTCCATAATCCGCCTAAACTATTGCATCAAGTTTAATATTCACACCTTCTTGAGGCATCCAAACTCATGCGAGCTTCCCAAATTTCCATTGGCCGGTTCCACCACTTCCACCTTGCTCGCCAGTTAGAGAAGCGCGGCCAATTGGATGCAATTTATACCGGTTACCCCCGCTTCAAGTTAAAGGATGAAGAGGGTATCCCCGAAGACAAGATTCACGTCTTCCCCTGGTTGCAAGCCCCGTTCATGGCCCGCGGCAAAATCGGGCTTGATAAGTGGGATTGGCTAGACCGTGAATGGGCCTGGCAAGCCAACGAAACCTTAGACCTCTACGTGTCAAAAAAACTTTCTGAGCCAACGATCCTCATTGCGTTATCTGGTTCTGGTTTACATGCCGGTCGCCGAGTTAAAGAACTCGGAGGTGTTCACATTTGCGATCGTGGTTCCTCACATATTCGCATGCAGGAGCAGTTGTTAAATGAGGAATACCAGCGTTACGGAATTTGCTGGAGCGGCATCGACTCACGTGGTGCCGCCAAGGAAGAAGCGGAGTATGAACAGTCAAGCTGGATTTCCGTTCCTAGCCAATTTTGTGTTGACAGCTTCACTGCCCAGGGGGTCCCTGCGGACAAGATAATTAAAATCCCCTACGGCTCCCGGCTAGAACGCTTTAGTCCGTTACACTTCAAATCTTCCGATAATGATGAATATCGTATTTTATTTGTTGGTGCAGCTAGCGTACGCAAAGGATTCATAGATTTGCTTTCAGCATTTCAACAATTCCGTCATCCCAAAAAACGCCTCATTCTTGTCGGCAGTGTGACGAAAGAGGCCAAGATGTTGCTAGATAAATTTGATCATAGTCTCGTCACAGTTGCCGGATTAGTGCCCAATATTAAGCTTAAAGAAATCTATAGCAAAGCCAAGGTTTTCGTCCTGCCTAGTATTGAAGAAGGTTTGGCAATGGTCATTGGGGAGGCGATGGCGTGTGGTTGCCCAGTAATAGCCAGCACGAATACAGGTGCATCGGAAATAGTCGATGATGGGGTAGAAGGTTTTATCGTTCCAATACGTTCGCCTATGTTAATTGCTGACCGGTTACAGCAATTCGCCGATCAGCCTGATCTTCATCAACGCATGAGTCAAAATTGTTTGGCACGAGTGAAAAGACTCGGTGGGTGGGACAACTACGGAAGCCAATGGAGCAATTTCATCAGTCAAATAGGCCTCTTATAACAGCCTTATACATAGTATAAGGCGAAATCCACGCAAATCAACCAAAATGTTCAAAAGAGATGTCATCCATGCGTGAATTTCGAATTTCAATTACGTCTTTATCATTTCTCTTGGCTTCAGTCCTGGAAATTTATACATTACTCGCAGTTGCCTCCATCGCTTCATTAGTAGTGTTTACAATTGAAATAGTACTAGTTTTCAAAGAAGGTTTCAATAATAGATTTCTTCTTATGTCATCTCTTGCGTGTGGATTCTGGCTAAGCCTAGGCTTCATTATTAGCTTTATAGAGCTCAGCAAATTAGAATCCGCAAGTTTTGAGTCCTTATTCGACGCAATCAACCTTGCCTCTGTAAACGTATTTACTTATTCACTGGCGTTCTTTTATTCACTAATATTTTTAGCTGTAGTTACTTTTTTAAGCCGACTCCGTATCATTCGAAAGGCTGAACTTAAGTTTTCCAATAATGTATTTAACACCCTCAAATCAATTCGTTTATCAACTAATCATGCAACTCTATGGCTATCTCTAGTAGCTTTATTAGCCACCTATTTTTCCATGATTAATATTTACGGCATCCGAGGTCTATCTGAAGATGTAACAACTGGGGGTCTTCCTTGGTGGCATCCACTAGCTAATTCTACAATATCTCTTATTCCGACCCTTGTGGCGCTGTCTTACGACAGGCGAAAAAAATCAAGAATTTATTCAACGCTTCTTATAATTTACAGTGCGCTGCTCGGTCTTTATTACGCTTCAATAACTGGAAGAATTGCACTTATTTCTTATTTATTCCAGCTACTCTTAGCGTTCGCATTGTTTAATGCCAAATATATCAAAACAGCCTTTATCACTAGAGTACTTTTATCTATTTTTATACTAATTCCAGTTCTGTTTTACCTAACAAGCTTTCTTAACTACATAAGATGGCTTAATATTCCAATCAATCCATCTACTTTCATTTCACTTTTAATTGATTTTACAAATTCTGACGTTTCTTCTGCAAACGAACTTCAAAGTGAAAATTTATTATCTCGGCCATTAGTTCTTTGGCCTTTAGCGGCATCAATCTCAATGGTTATAGATGGTACAAATCATGGATTTTTAGGTTTGTTAGATATTGTCAACTCCTCTCTCAACTCTTTGCCTAAATTTTTATTTCCTTACAAAGAAACCCTACTTCTCCAAGAAAATCTTCTCTATAATTTTTTTCCATTTTCAACTGTAGATACTGCAGACAGTCCTGTCTTATATGCTTTTGCATCTTTCGGCATTCTAGGATTACTTGTTTATCCTATTTTTATTTCTCTTTCTTATCTACTTTCGATTTCTTTTGTTTCGTTTTTTGTTTCTCGAATGAGAAATAATTTCAAATATCTAGCTTGTTTAATTGGAGTTTCATCCATGATTTCTTTCTCCACAGATTCCTATATGGAACTTGCGACAACTGGAATAATACGAAATTTTCTTCAGCCCGTAATTATTATTTTAATAATATCACTCTTAGCCTCCTTTATTGACAATTATTACCTAAACAAAAAATGAACATAAATAAACATATTGATATACTTTACCTGGGAGAAGGTCCGTGTTTTCGATCTGATATTCTTAAGGAACTAGGGCATAATGTATTTGTGTTTTCTACATTTACACATGTTAAAAATCCTTGGATCCGGTGTCTAAGAAAATTAGATATATATATTAGCAAGCTAAGCAATAAAACTTATTCGCGTTTTTCTATTTTCTTGATTAACCGATATCTAGCTCGTTTTTTGGGGACTGCCAAAGCTTTTGATGTTATATTTATTAATCAAGCTCCTTGGATTACTCCTCTCGCCTTAAAAAGCATAAAATATCACTCCCCTCATTCAAAAATTGTTGTTTTTTGCAATGACGATGTTACGGGCAAACGAGATAGTCGTCGCTTCGAAAGATTACTTTCCTGCATTGATTATATTGACCATTGGGCCGTGCCGAGAGAAACTAATCTAGTTGAGCTTTTAGCTTTGGGTGCAATTTCAGTTGAAAAAGTATGGATGGGTTTCAATAGTAAAATTCATTTCCCAACATCTCAGGAGGCCTTAAATTCCTCTGAATTACCATCAGTAGAAGGCAAATTACTTTTTATTGGGACTAACATTTCCGGCGAAAAAAGGGTTTCTTTTTTACAATCGCTAATTACATCTAAGATCCCTTTACTAGTTCTCGGCCAGAAATGGCCTTTAAAAAAGCTACGCATACAATACAAAAATTATTTCTTTAATAAACTAATAAATGGAAAGCAATATTCATATTGCTTATCACAGTCTTTGGGGGTTTTGGGTCTGCTTTCACATGGCAATCGAGATCTTCATACAACCAGAAGCTTTGAGTGCATGGCCACACTTTCATGCTTCATAGCGGAGTCGACAAGTGAGCATAAGCTTCTTTATGAAGACGGCCACGAAGCACTACTTTGGAGTAGTAAAGATCAATGTAAAATTATATGCCATCAATTTATCGACAAATGTCGCGCTGGTGCCTCAGAGAGAAGTGATATACTCCACAATCTAAGCTTATTACCTATTAGTTCTTATTCTTTACAGAATTCATTTTCTTACATTCTCGCCCAAGTTATCCAGGAAAAATAACCATGAATAACCCGTTTCTAACTATTTCAATTCCTACCTATAACCGGGGTTTTTATCTTAGTCAACTATTAGATTCAATTCTTGACAATCAACTCCTTCATTTGGGTGTTCGTGTTTATGTTTCAGACA
The DNA here is from genome assembly GCA_903856805.1 of uncultured cyanobacterium. Taxonomy (GTDB): domain Bacteria; phylum Cyanobacteriota; class Cyanobacteriia; order PCC-6307; family Cyanobiaceae; genus Cyanobium. The sequence goes on from CAIOCZ010000117.1 coordinate 34,733, forward strand.
ATGCCTCAACTGACGACACCGGCATTATACTTGATTCATTTTACAAAAAATTTCCTGCCTTATTAACATACAATATAGCGAACGATAATCTAGGCGCTGATGCAAACTATCTTAAGTGCCTAACAGTTCCTAGTTCTAAATATATCTGGTTATTTGGAAGTGACGATCTTACCTCGCCAGATGCTATAAGCACAGTCGTCAAACTCCTGCATGCCAACCTTGATTCTGATATTCATTTGTTTTCTAGATTAAACTTCTATAAATCGATCGATGAAACTACTCTCCAACATTTCTGCGCAGCTTCTTCCCTTGATAAAAGCTTTTCAATAGCCGACAAACCTAATACAATAAGGTACACACTCTTGCTGAAAAATTCTAGAGACATAGCGATCTCATTCAGCTACATTACTTCATGTATAGTCTCTTCGGCAAAAGTTAAATTATTTCTTTCCGAACAGCATCCTAAATATTTAAACTCGTTATATGTTCATGTTGAAATTTTCCTTTCACTCCTTGTTAACGGGTCAACCTTAAGAGTTTATTCTTATGCTCCTATTCTTAATAGGTGTAATAACGATTCCTTCGTCGGTAAAGATCGCTCTAAGCGACGAATGGTTGACTACGGCCTGAAACGGATTGCTCAGCATGTGTTTCGGAATGAAAAATATATCTACAACGAATATATAAGACTTTTGGGTCGTCAATTTCTACCCCCACGAATTGCGATTGGAGATTTGTCTAGAGCATTTAGGGATGGCGGCCTTTCAAGCCTAAAAGATCTAAATTCTAGTCGTAATTTTACCTTCGCTGAGTTACCTGTTCTGCGCTGTCTTTCTAAGTTTTATGAGTTTTTTCTGCCCCCTTGGTTCCTAAAAGTTCTTTTTAAGATCAATAAACTTCTCTTATTTCCTTGAATTTGTTTCGCGAGTAGCTCCAGCTGGGATCAGCAATTATTTAATTTTTAATCTTATCTACGCCTGTCATTCCTTGAAGCCACTTGATAACTTAACACTCTCATCACTGGCAGATGTATTTTAACTTTAGATTTTTCTATTATGAAAATTTTGCTGTTACGCCATTATCCGCTTGTGGAAGGCCCCAGCATGCGAAATTATGCAGACCAAATAGCTAGCAGTCTCCGATCACGCGGCCACCAAGTCTTTCAGATCACCGCCCCCGTGGTGTTCGGTAAACTCCTTCCAAAAGGGCACCCAATCGCTAAGTGGCTGGGTTATCTCGATCAGTTTGTACTGTTCCCGCCACTCTTAGCATTCCGTGCACATTCATTGCCCAGAGGCAGTCTATGTGTGCTGACCGATCAGGCTTTAGGGCCATGGTTTCCATGGCTGAGTGGTCGTCCTCACCTGATTCACTGCCACGATCTGCTGGCCTTTCAAGCAGCTCTTGGCCTTCAGCCCTTCTGTCAACTCAACCGTAGCGGACGCATCTATCAATGGTGGATTCACCGAGGCTTTCGTCGTGGGCGCTGTTTTCTTTCCGTATCTAAAGCTACACAAGCCGCTCTTGAACCCTGCCTTGCCCAGAGCCCTCTGCTCTCAGAAGTGCTCTATAATGCATGCTCTGCTCGCTTTCTAGTAATTCCCAAAGAACAAGCTATTCAGATCTTAGCTGCTAAGCTACCTGAAATCGGGAACAAACCATTTCTTTTTCATATCGGCCGAAACTGGTACAAAAATCGTCTAGGGGTTTTGGCTATCTGGGAACAGATGCACCTCCTTGGAGCGCCAATTCACCTTGTGCTTGTTGGGACTCTCGACGCGCCCATGCAGGCTTGGATGAGGCAGCGCAAGCATCTCGCCCCATGGCTTCACATGTTACAGAATGCAAGTGATCAGCTTGTGGTAGCTCTCTACAACTCTGCTTCAGCTCTTGTCTTTCCTTCCCACGCCGAGGGCTTCGGTTGGCCGATCCTTGAAGCTCTAGCTTGCTCCTGTCCAGTGGTCACTACTAACGTTGCCCCGATGAACGAAGTAGGCGGACCAGCTGCTGACTACATTCCACCGGCACCCTCCTCACCTGAGCTGATGGAAAGCTGGGCTCTTCAAGCTGCGCAGCATGTGGTGATGGTGTTGGCACGCACCCCAAAGGAGCAAGAGCGCGTACGCCAGCTCGGGTTAGGGCAGGTTAAGTATTTCCAGCTATCTACCTGGGAGGATCTCCTGGAATCCCATTACCAACGCGCACTGGCTCTGCAGGAGGCCACCTGATGGCCAGTCTGATAGGAAACATCCAATGGCAGAGCACAACGGAAAAGTTGCTTCTCTCCCTCCAGCGCGATCGAGGCCCTGAAATCGAGGGCTCTTGGCTCAGTGGGGATCGACGCTGCTGGCTGGCCCACACCCGGCCTGCGAATAATAATTACAACGAAGCCAGTGCCCATCCGATCACAAGCCGCTGCGGTCGGTACACATTGGTATTCAACGGTTTGATCACTAACAGCCGGCAAGTTCGTCAAATGCTGCGCTTTCAGGGATGGCGCAGCAACAGCGACTGCGAAACCCTGGTAGAGGGGCTAGCCCAACGCGGACCTGCCTTCGTGCTAGAGCTACGGGGCATGTTTGTCTTTGCTGCTTACGATAATGATAAAGAACAGCTCCTACTTGGGCGTGACCGTCTCGGCATCAAGCCGCTTTACCTGAGTTGGCACCCCGGAGGGCTTCAATTTGGCTCTCAGCGTCGGGCACTGATGGGAAGCGATCAGCTTGAAGCTCAGACAATCAGCCAAGTGTTGGCCTTTGGCCACGACTGCTCTCCAGCCAACTTTCCCGGCCCCGACGCCACCGGAATAGCAAGCTTCCCAGCAGGGATGCTAGTGCGCATTAACCACAGTCGTCCTCACGATCCAGTCCGTTATTGGCCTCCCCAACCGCGGCCCGACTGGACTCCTCTTCCGATCCGCGATACCCGTTGGTGCCGAACCTTTTTACGCCAGCAACTGGAAGAGGCGGTGGCACAGCATCTGATCGGCGACGTGCCGGTGGTCTGCTTACTCTCAACAAGCCTGGATAGCGGAATCCTCGCTGCCCTAGCGTGCAGACTTAAGCCAAATGGAATCTCCACTTTCACCGTAGCCCTGCAAGGAGACTCCGAAGTTGGAGCCAGCCAAGCGCGACGCATGGCCCGTTACTGCGGCAGCAAGCATCACGAACTTCTAATCCAAGAAGACGTCGCCCTCTCATGGGTGAAACAGGGTCTCGCTGCACTCGATACCCCAACCGCCTCTGGTCTGACCACCTACCTAATCAGCCACGCGCTCGTTCGAGAAGGTATCAAGGTGGCCCTCAGCGGGGTTGGAGCCGATGAACTCTTCGGGGGAACTCATTCCCATCGCCTGATACCTTGGCTTCGAGTTTTGCGCTGGCTGCCAGCTCGCTTGCGGCATAGACTTCTTGAGTCACTAAGGCCACGTCTGGCACCTAAACTGGCAGCTCTGCCTCACTGGGACAGTTGGCATCTTCTGCAAGCGCTCAGCCGGTGGGCCAACGATTGTGACCTGCAAGATGCCCTTGCCATCCCGCTCCAAAGTCAAGAATCTATACCAGTGCGCATCACCCAGGCTTGGGGCCAGATCAGCTGGGCGGAGTTGTTCGTTACCACTGAGCCAATGCTGCTCAGGAATGCCGATGCGATGAGCATGGCCTGCGGCCTCGAACTCCGCATGCCATTTCTGGATCACCGGTTGGTGGAAATCGCTCTCCGTATTCCCCAGCGCTTCCAGCAGCCCGGCAAGAGTCTCCTGCGGAAATCCTGCGCAGACCTGCTTCCGTCAGGCTACCTCGATCATCTCAGCCCGCCTTTCACCCTGCCAATGGCCATCTGGATGCAAGGCCCCCTTCGCGAACTTTGCTGTTCTCGGCTGAAGGCGCTGGAGCAGAGTGGCTGGCTTGATCCGGGCTGGATTAGGCAGCATTGGCAGGCATTTGAAGCCGGCCATCTAATCTGGCAACGAGCCTGGAGTCTTGTAGTCCTTGGCGAATTTGCCTCCCGTGATGTGCCTTAATGATCAACATGTACAAATGAGACAAGGTCAATACGGTTCTTGATTACCAAGGTAGCTCCGCGCAGGGCGACCCGGACGCATAGACTGGTACGCATATACCAGTTGGGTCGTGTCACGCAGTGCCATCCAATTCCAGAAAGGCCTTTACCCAATAGCATCTGAACAATCCTCTAATCTCTCTCGGAAATCAAAACAACCAAACACAAGACAGCTCACACAACCAAATCATCCTTATGCCAAAGCTTCTCTCAATTATCATACCGACACTAAATAGGCCACGAGAATTAGAAAAGACACTTACCTCCATAGCCGCTAATTACCCCATTGACTCTGATTATGTTGAATTCATTCTATGTGACAACGCATCATCTCCCCCTGCCAATCCATCAGAAACAACAATTTCTCTTTTCAAGGGAAATCTTCGGATTGTCCGATTCGACAATCTAGTTCAAATTGATCAAAGTTTTGCGCGATGCATCAATCAAGCTCAGGGAAAATATATTCAGATCTTCGGAGATGATGACATTGCTATCGGAAATTTAGGATTTAAAGTTTTACAAACTCTAGCTCAAAATCCCAATACATCTATTTTATACTTAAATCGCCTAATTGGAAATGACCTGCTGAGCAATATTTCTGAAATAGCCCATCCAAACGACTGTGCCAAAGGAATTTTTTCATTGCCCATCTCTGATTTCATAACAAATTACAACCACTGGCCTTCATTCATCCCATCCATTATTTTCTCAAGTGAGTCATGGAAGAAGGGATTTAAGCTCAGCCAACAAAGATACCCAGGATACAATTTTCTTGACATCATCCTTCGAGGCTCACTTCCAAGTCCTGTAATTTTGATGGGTGATCCGCTGCTCATACAGCGCCGAGGGATACAATCATGGAAAAAGTATTGGCCTCAGTATTGGCTTCAAGCATTTCCTGAAATTCTTAAAAATTTTGACTTAGAAGGCATCACGAAAGACTCCTTATCAACCTGGATTTGCAATGAAATTAAGATCAAAAACTTTATAGTTGATCTACTCATCGCCCGATCACTACCATCTATATATAAACGCATTTTCTGGCAAGATGTTGCATCTACATTTAACTCCTCCAAGCTTTCGCTCATTACGAACTGCATTCGCATATTACCACCTTCAATCGCACGACTAATTCTTTCCACTTCGCCTAATTCCCGAAAATACAATCTAAATGATTAAAAAAATTAACCTTATTGAAAGCAATCGAAAACTAACGGCTAAAGATATAATTCTCCGCTTATCATGGTCGATATTCTCACCTCCTATTTTTAACCTACCTGGCCGGCTATTTTCTCCGCTAAGAGTTTGTCTTTTACGGCTTTTCGGCTCGCAAATCGGCAATAAAGTGTTGATTTGCTCTGGCGTTCACATCTGGCTTCCATGGAATCTTCATATTGGAAATCACAGCGCCATCGGTAGAAAAGTTGAGATCTACGGCTATGCACCAATTTACATCGGATCAGACACGGTAATCTCCCAATACGCCTACCTGTGCGGGGCTTCCCACGATTACGAGTCTTCATCAATGGATCTGACTTCCGAACCCATTAAAATAGGAAACTATTGCTGGATTGCTGCCAATGCCATGATCACTCAGGGGGTTTCTATTGGCGAAGGCACTGTGATCGGGGCTAGAAGCGTTGTCACAAAAAGCATGCCTGATTGGATAGTAGCCGCCGGCATTCCAGCAAGGATCATCAAAGATCGAGTCATCAAAAAATGATTTCGATTTTAATCTTAACTCGAAACGAAGAGCAGGATCTCCCGGGCTGCCTCAAATCAGTTTCCTGGAGCGACGACATCGTTGTCTACGATTCGTTCAGCTCAGATGGAACCAAAACCATTGCCCAATCATTAGGCGCGAAGGTCATTGAACGTCCTTCCCAGGATCCTGCTCTTGCCTATGGAGGCAACGAAGCCCTCCATCGCACCTGGGGTATCCATGAAATTCAATATAAATATCCCTGGCTTTTTGTCATTGATGCCGATGAACGTCTGACCCCGGAAGCCACACGGGAACTGCAAGCCATCGCTAGCGCACCGCTTAGCGACACCGTCGCCTACCGCATCCAACGACGCGACTTTTTCCAGGGACGCCATCTGCGCCATGTGCAAGCCTCTCCTTGGTACATTCGCTTCTTTCGGCCTGAATTCGTCCACTATGAGCGACTGATCAATCCGATCACTGTCGTGGATGGTCCCGTGGGCGACCTCAAGGCCTATCTCGACCATTACCCATTCTCCAAGGGCATCAGCCACTGGATCAATCGCCATAACAACTACAGCACTTTTGAAGCCCAGCAGATCATTGACAACCGCCGCACCGGCGAACCCTTCAGCCTCAAGGCCGCCTTTCTAGAAAAGGACTTCAACAACAGGCGTTTTCATCAGAAAGAGCTCTTCTACCGCCTCCCCGGCCGACCCCTGCTCAAATTTGTTCTTCTCTATGTCCTCAAGCGGGGCTTTTTAGATGGCAACCCCGGTTTCACCTACGCCTTGCTCCAAAGCATTTATGAGATCTTCATCGTACTGAAGGTTCAGGAACTCGAACGCCAGCAACTGTCTCCAAAAACGGGCCATGGAAGGAATCTTTAGAATCCATTCTCAAGGTCAACTCCACCGAGTCCTCCCTGGACACTGATGAAGTTAGTGGCACCAGCTTCGCCCCCTTCAACATTTATCCCCCCGCGGAGCAACCCCAAACCAGACGCTTAGCCAGAAAGGCCTCTTTTTGTGACAACCATATTCCATTACTATGATCATGACGACTTACTGTGGAACGCTTTAAGGCCACCCTTCTCATTCTTGTTGATGTCCCCCGATGAACCGATCCCTCAACTGATTGCATCAAGCCCGCGCTGACCTGGCCCACGCCCCTTCAATCCCCCTTCACCACCGCCTCAGGGCCAATCCAGAGCGCATCGCCATAAGAATAAAATCGATACTGCTCCTCGATCGCCAAGGCATACAGCGCCAGCAGCCGCTCCCGGCCGATCAGGGCGCTCACCAGCAGCAGCAGCGAGCTCTTCGGCAGATGGAAGTTGGTGAGTAAACCCTGCACCACCACAAAGCGAAACCCCGGCTGGATCACCAGCTGCACCGGCCCGGCGTAGGGCTGCAGCCGGCCGCCATGCAGGGCCGCCACCCCCTCCAGGCTCCGCACCGTGGTGGTCCCTACCGCCAGCACCCTGCCGCCCCGTTGCCGGCAGGCCTCCACCGCCTCCACCAACCGGGGACCCAGCTCCACCCATTCCCTGTGCAGCTCCAGCGTGCTGAGGTCCTCCTGCTCCAGGGGGCGGAAGGTGCCCAGCCCCACATGCAACGTCACCGTGGCCAGCTCCACCCCCTGGCGCTTCAAGGCCTCCAGCAGGGCATCGCTCAGGTGCAGGCCCGCCGTGGGGGCCGCCACCGCCCCGGGTCGGCGGGCGAAACGGGTTTGGTAGCGCTGCCCATCCTCAGGTCGGTGACCCTGGATGTAAGGCGGGAGCGGCATCTCTCCATACACCTCCAGCAGCTGCTCGATCGCCGCCCCATCCACGCAGGCCTCCGGGAACCGCAGCACCCGGCCACCACTGGCCTCATCCACCGCCACCACCGGCAGGCCCACCGGAGCTTGCTCAGGCAACGGTCCCTGAGCTTGCTCCTCCCGCTCCAGCCACAGCACCTCCCCCGGCCGCACCCGCTTGGCCGGCCGCACCAGGCAGAGCCAATCGCTGGCCCCCTTCGCCGCCGTCCAACGCTCTAACACCAGCAGCTCCACCGCTCCACCACTGGCGCGCCGCGCCCGTAGTCGGGCCTTCAGCACCCGGGTGTCGTTCACCACCAGCAGATCTCCGGGGCGCAGCTCTGCGCTCAGGTCCCACACCGTGCCGTGACGCACCCCGGAACCGGGCTCCACCACCAGCATCCGGGCGCTGTGACGTGGCTCAGCGGGCTGCTGGGCGATCCGCTCCTGCGGCAGGAAGTAGTCGTAGCTCGACAGCAGCAGATCGGGATCGACGCCCGGCACCATCTTCAGAGCGCCAGGGATTCCGGACGCGTTTCAATCAGCTCCGCCAGATCCTTGAGGAAGGCAGCCGCATCGGCGCCATAGATCACCCGGTGATCGGCGGTGAGATTCACCTGCATCTGCCGCTTCACCGCGATCGAGCCATCCTTGCCCGCCACCACCGTGGGGCGGGAGGCCGCCACCGCCAAAATGGCGCCCGTGCCGGGCGGCAAGATCGCATCGAAGCGATCCACGCCGAACATGCCCAGGTTGGAGAGGGTGAAGGTGCCGGTGCTGTACTCCTCCGGCTTGAGCTGCTTGCTGCGGGCCCGGCTCACCAGATCAGCCCAGTTGCGCGCCAGGCTGTAGAGATCGGTGCGATCGGCGGCGGCCAGCACCGGCGTGATCAAGCCACCGTCCTCCATCGCCACCGCCACCGCCACATTCACAGCAGCGGGATAGGCCATGCCAGCAGCCGTGGCGGCCGCATTCACCTGCGGATGGCGGGCCAGCGTCACCGCCACCGCCTTCACCAGCAGGGCCGTCATGGTGACCCCCTTGCTCTTCACTTGCTTGTAGAAAGCATCCAACTTGTCGGTGGTGATCGTGTAGCCCACCCGGAAGGAGGGCACCTCCAGGCTGGCCACCATGGAACGGTTCACCGCCTGTTGCAGCGTGTTGAACGGCACCGTGTCGCCCGGGCGACCGAAGGCCATCCCCGCCGGCGCCGACGCTGCGGCTGAAGCAGGGCCAGGGGCTGAAGCACTCACTGAAGAACTGCCGGCAGCACTGAAGGCAGCTGTGCCCTCGGCCACCCGCGGCAGGCTCACCGGCTGGCCAGCGGCCCGCTCCACGTCCTCCGCCTGAATCCGCCCATTGGGGCCACTGCCCCGCACGGTGTCCAGGCTCACCCCCAACTGGCTGGCCAACTTGCGGGCCCTAGGCGAGGCCACGATGCGCCCATCGCCCACCGCAGCAACCGCTGCAACCGGCGCAGGCAGGGGGGCCGGAGCTGGGGGCGCCACGGCCGGGGGAGCGGGCGCCACAGGAGCCACTGGAGGCGGAGCTGCCGCCGAGGGGGCTGCCGCGAAGGGGGCTGCCGCAGCAGGGGCCGCAGGGGCCTTGGCCTGGGCCGCCGCGATCTCCGCTTCGGTGTCCACCACCAGGCCGATCGTTTCCCCCACCGGCGCCGTGCCGCCCGACGGCATCAACACCGCCGCCAGAAAGCCCGCGTTGAAGGTCTCCACGTCCATGTCGGCCTTATCCGACTCCACCACCAGCACCGACTCGCCCCGTTCGACCCGATCGCCGGGCTTTTTCAGCCACTCCACAATCTTGCCCTCCGTCATCGTGGAGCTGAGGGCGGGCATGAAGATTTCGTGGGTGGCCAACGCAGGACTGCCGCTTCGATCGGGCGAGTTTAGGGCGGCGTGAGGCTCATGCCCCTTCGATCGCTTCGATCACCCCATCGCGCACCACCACGGCCACCTGCAGTTTCTCCACCAGGTTGTCGCCCACCTGCACATCGGTGAAGCTCTCCAGCTGGCCTTGGTCCACGATCTGCTCCATCTCCAGCTCGCGCACCTGCCGCTGCTGCTCCAGGAACTGGCGCTTCTGATCCTCCAGTTCGGTCCGCTTGGCGGCCACCTGCTGCTGAACGCTGCTCACCTGCTCCTGCACGCGGGGATCGAGCGGATTGGCGCTCTGGCGACGGATCTCGTCGGTGAGCCTCTGCCCCTCCTGCTCCAACTGGCCCAGCTGGCCGTCGAGGTTGCTCACCGCATTGCTGAGTTCGCGCTCGGCGTCCTCCTTCCAGCGGGGGGTGACCACGGCCCGCACGGTGATCGTGCGCTTGATCGAAAGAACGGTGCCGTCGGCCATGGGAAGGAAAGATCAGCACCCAGCGTCTCAGCTGCAGCGCCGCTGGTCAACACGGCTTCCCGAACCCCAGCTCCGTGAGGATCTCCAGCTGGCGCTTCGCCACCGCCCGGATGTGGAACTTCTCCGCAAACAGCCCCTGGGCCGCCTCCCCCATCGCCCGCCGTTCCTCCTCTCCCAGGGCCAGCCAACGCCGATAGGCCGCCGTCGTGCCCGCCAAC
>CAIOCZ010000118.1 GCA_903856805.1 uncultured cyanobacterium
AGCGAGGCAAGACAGGCGGCTGATTTGGTCTGCCCGGAGCCAGGTATTGCAATTCCAGACGAAGAGATCCCAGCAGGGGCTCCAGCCTGACGGGGCAGCCAAAACCAAACCTGGCTGGCATTGAGGCCTTGCCGCCGCCACCATCGCTCCATGACCTCCAGCCCCTCTGCTGCCTTCCTTCGCTTGCGCGGGTTCATCGCCGAGCGCATGCGCATGAGTCATGTGTATCAGCCGCTGATGCTGATGGAGCTGCTCGGCCGCCGCAGCCCGGCCCCGGCGCAGGACGTGGCCCGGCGGATCCTGGGGGAGGACGTGACTCAGATCGAGTACTACACCGAACGCGTCAAACGCATGGTGGGCAAGGTGCTCACCGGCAACGGCATCACCCGCTGCGAGAAGGGCACCTACGCCCTCGTGGGTGGCGAGGAGCTGAGCGACGCCGAACGCGATCAGCTGCTGGACCTGTGCCGTCAGCGCCTCGACGCGTTCAGCGAGCAGCGCGGTGAGGAGGTATTCGCCCACAGGAGCCGAAACCGCACACCGATCAACGGCTCGATCAAGTACCGAGTGCTGACCCGCGCCAGGGGGCGCTGCGAATGCTGCGGGGCGCACGAGCACCAGCGGGCCCTGGAGGTGGACCACATCATCCCGAAAAACCACGGCGGTTCCGATGACCTCAGCAACCTGCAGGCCCTCTGCTTCCGCTGCAATGCCGGCAAGCGCGACACCGACTCCACCGACTTCCGTGGACTGCAGGCCAGTTACGACCAACGCCAGGACGGTTGCGTGTTCTGTGCGTTGGAGGGCAGCGGCCGGGTGCTTCTGAAGAACGAACTGGCGCTCTGCATCGCCGATGCCTATCCCGTGAGCGAGGGCCACAGCCTGGTGATCCCCCGGCGCCATGTGGCCGACGGGTTGGATTTGCACCAGCCGGAGTGGAACGCCGTGGTGGATCTGCTGAAGCAACGGCGGGAGCAGCTTAGCGCCCAAGACGCCACCATCAGGGCCTGGAATGTCGGGCTGAACTCAGGGGAAGCTGCCGGGCAGACGGTGTTTCATGCGCACTGGCATCTGATTCCGAGGCGGCAGGGGGATTGCGAGCAGCCCCGCGGTGGGGTGCGGGGGGTGATTGCTGGGAAACAGAGCTACTGAGGCAGCACTTCCTTGCCTGGGCTACAACTGGTCCAGCGCCTACCTACTCCTGTGGCCTACTGGTGGGTCAACCACAAGCAGACCTACCGGCAGGAAACCGACGGTGGCTACATCTGGTCGCCGAAGACCAATGCCAACGGCGCCCGCAATGTGAGCTACGACAACCTCAACCGCTGCCAGCGGGGGGATGTGGTGTTCAGCTACGCCAACGGCAAGATCAGCCAGATCGCTCTGGTGGAAACGGCGGCGGAGACGGCGCAGAAGCCGTTGGAGTTCGGCTCAGCGGGCGACAACTGGAACCAGGAAGGCTGGCTTGTGCGAGTGAACTGGCGACCCCTGCGCCAGCCAATCGTGCCGCAGACCTACTTCGAGCTGATCCAACCGCTTCTGCCAGAGCGCCACAGCCCGATCAGCACCAGCTCAGGCCGGGGCAACCAGGGGGTGTACCTGGCGGGTCTGGGCGAAGCCCTTGGCCTGCTATTGCTCACGCTGATTGAGGAGCATGCCGACCCGGCGGTGCGGGTGCACCTTCTGCTGCTGGCCGAAGAAGGGGATTGCACGGCCTGCCTGCTCGACGACATGCAAAGCCTGCGGGAGGTGCCGAGCAGCACCGAGCGCGATGCGCTCACCAAAGCACGGTTGGGACAAGGATTGTTCCGCCACCGGGTGGCCGCACGGGAGCCGGCCTGCCGAGTCACGGGGCTTACGCGGCAGGAGTTTCTGGTGGCGAGTCATATCAAGCCCTGGCGCGACTGCGACAACAGCGAGCGACTCGACGGCGCCAACGGCCTGCTCCTATCCCCGCATGTGGACAAACTGTTCGACCGCCACTGGATCAGCTTTGACAGCGGCGGTGAGCTGATCTGTGAGCACGAGGGAGGCCGGGATGCATTGCGCTGCTGGGGGATCGAGGGGGTGAATCACGTCAAAAAGTTTTCAAGGGATCAGGAGGCATTCCTCAGCAACCACCGCCAGCAGCTTCGCTGCTGAGGACTGAGCGGCCTGCGGGGGATATGCCGCCGAGGCCCATTACCACTGGTGGCTGGATTGGCCTGAGCTGCTGGGCAGTGGCTTATAGAAACGCCACCAAGATGGTGATCAGCAGGATGTCGCTCAGGGCTTGATGCAATGGCTATAGCTAGCCAACCATTAGCAAAGCCCCTTATCCCCGGCTTGGCTAGCATTAGCTAGTGCTCCTATAGGCTGCTGATCGCAGCGGGCGAGTGCTCCCGGCGCCATGGAGTTGAAGTTCCGCGTCATCCAGTCGAACGACCGCGGACTTGTCACGCAGCAGGGCGATCGAACGTATGCCAGGCGCGGACCCGCGAAAGGAGCAGAGTCTCTTGAACTGCCGACCCTGTTCATCTGGGTCAGCCGCAAAGACCGCTATCTCGCCCGCTGCTGGACACGGTGGACAGGCGAGCGACTGGGGGATGACTTTATTTACGTCGTCAGCCGGTTTCGGGATTTGATCGATCTCCAGGGAGATACTCGGTATCACCAGTGGTGCTCCAAGCAGCTCCGCTCAGACCTCTGGACCTTGGAGCGAGTTGCCCTGGACCTGTCAGCAGTTAGCTGTCCGCCTCCAGAGGCTGTTTATGACGGGGACAGACACAAATCCGCGATTTATCTGCAGAGAAGGAAACAGCGTCTGCGTGAGCAGACGCCGGAGCTGAGCACAGAAGAAGAGGAGCTGATCCAGAAGATCTACCACCAAAGGGACAGCCTCAATCAAGAAGTGGGCTTCATTCAGTACCACGTGGATCACATCATTCCTCTCGCGAAGGGTGGTTGGCATCACCCAGGCAATCTTCAGGTGATCAGAGCCAGCGATAATGTCCGTAAAGGAGCCAAGCTGCCCGGACCGATCGAGCAGGAAGGTGACAGTCAGAGGCTCCTGCCTAAGGCTCATTAGAGACTTTCCATCAAACCTTTGATCTGATCCTGTTTGTCAGAGTATCTGTTGTGGTCGTCAAGGATCATTTGCCAGATTGGGTAGAGATATTTCTGGAGCTTCTGCCAAGACTTTTTGACCCAAGTGCATTCATTTGGGATGTCCGTCTTGATGACTGCCCAGAAAGCGATAACCATCCATCTCCACGATGCCGACTTCCAGGGAACCAGAGCCTGTTCTGCCTCCCAGAACTCAGGAGGATGATGAATCAGCTTCCCATCGATCACCCTTGCCGGGATTTTCAGGTGCAGGAGCTCATGGCGCAAAATATGCTCAATCACGGGCTGAGGCACGTCAGGGTGGTTGAACACGGAGTGGAAGTAGATATCGCCACCCGGTTTCCCCTGTTCCCACCGGATGCAAGCCAGGGTGGCCATCGACTGCAGGCTGAACGTGAAGGGACCGACCGCATCCAGTCCCATTTCATGCTGGATCCCTGCCAGCAAAGGCAGAACGTCAAAAGACAGGAAGCTGATTTCGGGATACCCAATGGGCTTCCTACGTGAGAGAGCCATGGCGTGCTCCTTGGCTGAAGGCCATAGAGATGCGGGCTATCCAGCTGCAGTGCTGCTGCTTCTGGTGATGCCCGAGAAGCCCATCACGACTGGCGGCTGGATTGGCATTAGCTGCTGGGCGGTGGCTTCTAGAAACGCCACCAGGATCGTGATCAGCAGGATGTAGTCGCGCAGGAAGCGATCTGTAGCTGTGCTGTCTCCAGCACTGGGGATGTAGTGGAGCTGCTCATCGAGGATGCGCTCCAGCGGCTCCCAGAGTGGGCTCTCGCGGACATGCCGGTAGCAGTCGCCCAGGGGTTGCTGATAGCTGGCCTCGCCAAGTGAGGCGACCGTGGTGGAGTGCGCGAAGGCATTGCGTACTCGCCGGAGCGTATGCAACGCCCGCTCCACCTGGTCGTCGATCAGGCCCAGCCTTTGGGCCAGTGCGATGCGGGCACCGAAGGATCCGAGCGGGCGATCGGTGAGGAAGAGGGTTTCGCTGCCTGAGGGCGGAGCCAGGGCAGCTTTGAGCAGGACCTCCAATGCGGCATCCACACGGGCAACACCCACCAGAACCGCTCCTCGGCCTCGTTCCTCAAGCATCTGCAGGGCGATGCTGCGGGCGGATTCGGCAACGCGGAGAGCTTCTGGCGTGGGTTGCTTCATCCGAGCAGGTCTTCCACGAATTCCGAGCAGGTGGCGCCGCTAGTGATTAGCAGGTGGTCACGAGCACGAGTGCAGGCCACATAGAGGAGATGCCGTTCGGTGGCTACCACCTCTTCCAGGTCGCTTTCGTCTGCAAGGGCCTTGATGCGCTCGGCGCTGGGGATCACGTCCTCGTCGCAGGCCATCACCACCACGGCACGGAACTCCAAGCCCTTGGCCAGGTGCATGGTGGACAGGGTGGCCTTGCTGCCCAGCCGCATTGCGGTGGGCTGCAGCTGCTCGTAGGGCAGCTCGGCCAGCTCCAGAGCAGCCTGAGCGCGCGCGAGCTCCTGTGTGCTGCGCACAAACACGCCGAACTCCTTTGGGGTGAGGCCTTCAGCCAAGCGTTCCTGGATCCAGCTGGCGACAACTTCGATCTCGCTGTCGTGGTCTTCGCATTCGTGGATGACTGGATCAGGGCCGCTGATCACCGATACGGCGCCGCGGCGATCCTGCACGTTGCCGTCCACATCGCGAGATTCCGGGTCGAGCAGCTGGTCGGCCTGCTGGCGGATCTGCTGGGAGGTGCGGTAGTTGATGCGCAGGGTGCGGGAGCGGCCGCGGATGTCGATGCCGTATTGGTTCCATGAGAACGGCTGCTGGAAGATTCGCTGCCCCAAATCGCCTGCAAAAAACAAGGCATCAGGCCCAGTGCCGGCGATCGCCGCGAGCAGGCGCAGCTGAGCTGCGCTGATGTCTTGGCATTCATCCACCACGATGTATAGGTAAGGCCGCGCGGCTGTGCGCTGCAGTTGATCGGCGGTGCGGTGGAACAGCTGGTGCTCGGTGATCAGGTTCTGGGTTTCGAGCTCCTGCATCGCTTTGGCAAAACCCTCCCAGAGGAGACGGCGCTTGGCTTCGTTGAGGCGGCTCTTGCGGCCTAGGCGGCGCACATCCCGGTAGCTCTCCCAGTCATGCAGGTGGTAGGCGTCGACGATGTCGCGGAACTCCTCCACGCTGAAGTCCTCGCCGTAGATCTTGCTGATCTCGCCCGGTGCATGGCGGCGAATCAGAGAGTCGAGATCCGCCGCCGAGATGCGGTTGGGTTTACCCAGGTGGGCGGCGTGCATGCGTTCACCGAGCTCCTGCATGGCAAGCACATCCAGCCGCTCTACCAGGGCGGGTTCACCATCAACGAGGCGATGCAGCTTTTCCCGGAGTAGGGCTGCAAGGGGGGCTGAAAAGGTGGTGAGCAGCACCCGCGCATCGGTGTTGGTGCGTGCCAGGTGGACGGCACGGTGCAGCGCCACCACGGTTTTACCGGTGCCAGCGGAGCCTTGCACCCGGGTGGGGCCGTTGAAGGACCGCAACACCCAGTCGCGCTGGGAGGGGTGGAGGAAGACGATCCACTTCTCCCAGGGGTAATCAAGCGCCCGGGCCAGCTCTTCAGTGCCGGTTACGACGCGGAAGCGACGTTGGGCATCGGGGTGCTCGTAGGGATTGCCCTTCTCCGGCGGCACCACTTTTGGCTTGGGAGGCGTTGTACCAGTGGCCAGGTCGATGATCGCTTCTGCTGCCTCTCCGGGAAGGTGGGAGGCGATCACCAGGAGCATGTCGTCGTCCGCTGTGCGGACGTCTGGGATCCACTCGGCGGGCACCCCGTAGCTGAGCAGCTCGTCTTCTGTGAGGTTGGAGAGGGGTCGCTTGGGCTCCGGCGCAGGAGCTGGTTCGCTCGGGACGTAGAGGGGGATCTGGATCTCGCGAACTGTTTCGCGGATCTCAACGATCTGGGCGGCACCGGTGACGGGATGGGTTTCGATCTTGCGCCGCGAGGCCCATTCGTAGGCAGGGTCGTGGTGGCCGACGAAGCAGAGCATCACGCTGCTCTCCACGCGGTGAAAGATCAGGCGGATGTCACGGCTGGCGCGAGCTGACCAGAAGTTTTTGTCTTTGATATTTTCCAGCCGATGGCACTGCAGACCAGGATTGGCTGAGCTCATCTGCAGCTCGAAGGCCGCCACCTTGGCAGCCCTCTGCTCCTCGCCACTCAGGCGATCAAGACTGCCTTGAAAGGTGTCTGCAAGTAAGAACTTCATCCTTGCTCAAGAATATTTGTTAGCAATAGTTTGAGGTCCTCGGCAATCTCGCTCTTTATTCGAGATCTAAGCAACGTGGAAGCGTCAAACTTTCTGCCCAGCTTTACCTGGCATAGCCCGTTAAGCACTGCTTTCCCCGAGGCAATACCAAAGACTCCTCTGGTAGCAACGAGTTCTACTTCTACCACAGAGTTGACTGGGCTGCCGCCATCTGGGTATAATAACTTATTGATCTCAGCTCTCTGAGACTTAAAAGTTTGGGAAATACTAGATTGTTGATTTTGACAAGCAGAAGTTACAAATGTCTCGGCTTCATCAATGCTCGCTCCCAAGTAGCCGGACAAAAATGGAGGAGCAACGTAATAGGATTCTATGTCGGAAAATTTAGTCAACCACAGATGAGCCCCGACCTCCTTGTACTCAAGTACCAGCCTAGCGGCTTCGGCTGAATTATGACAGTCCCTATCCCTATGAATAACAAGAGAAAAAGTATCTCCCATTGCCTTTAGGAATTCAGCTGCTTGTTTAGGTGTTGGAAGCGTTTTGAAGCCCTCCCCCGGAATAACTGTAACTTGTCTTTCGAGATCGGGCCATTGAGAAAGGACCTTCGCGAGCATGGCGATATTATTGTCTTCGGTCTTAAGTAAAATCTTCTTGCCCATCGCGCCCCAGCCCAAGGCTCTTTGGATCTTTGAAGAGTCAGACGAAACCACTTGTCCATCGCTTAACCAAGAAACGTTGGCGTTGAGAGTGCCTCCTCTAACTATAAAGGGAGAATGAGTAGTCATAAGAATTTTAAGGTTGCGCTTGCTTGCAATTTCAGCAAGAAGAGGCACAAGCTGCTGCTGGACTTTTGGATTAAGGTGGGTATCAGGTTCATCCAGAAGCAAAATGCGTGGACGGAGAAGCAGTATGTAGGCGAAGATCTGAATAAGCTGAAGATAGCCAGTCCCAAGAAGCTCTAGCGGAACAGTATGATTGTTAACTACAGCACTGGCGGAAATCACAGCATCTCTTGCAGGGTCATGATCTACAAGAAGGCGAATTGGCCCCACTACGGATGACATCCAATCCTCGATTTGAGAAATGCTTTGAGGATCGTTGGCTCGAAGAAGATCCAATACATTTCGCAGGATTACATTGGAATCGCCAAAAGAACATGCTTTCTTAACAAGTTTTTCTGTGCGTTTCTCCTCTAGGTTGGGAATCCCTGAAATGCCCGGCGAATAGGCTGAAAAGAACTTAGCTTTTGCTCTTAGTAGGGCAATGTGGCTAGGGTGGACCTCGCCGGTAATCGATATACCCTGATTTCTGGCTGCTCGTAGGGTGCAACGAGTTATACTTTCAACGTCATTGATTGCAAAGGTGAAAGAAAATTCAGACCCTAGCTGTTTGACTTTGTTTCCCCATAGTCCATAGTGACCGAGGGACTTGTAATTATTGGTAGGAAGATAATCAAGCTCTTCAGTGCTAACTTGAGCTGATTGGGTTAGCTTGACCCTTTCGGCCTGCCTAATTACGCACGAAGCGAGATGAATCCCCTGCAGCACGGAAGATTTTCCAGAGCCATTGTCTCCGACAAGAATATTTACGCTATCTAGTTCAAGCGGAATTACCTTTATCCGCTTGAAGTTCTTTACTTCGATTGATTTGAGCTCCATTTATGAAATTCGATAGACCTTCATGACCTCATCCCCTAGGTGATTAATCACCTTGACAGCGATGCGCTCCGTTGAAGGCTTGGTAAAAGGAACAGAGATGTCGCTGTTCAGGGACTCCCAGGCATCAGCATCGATTTCAGCCTTGAGAGAGGTTTTTAGGCTCTTATAGGGATCGTTCTGGCCAAGGAAGTAGGCCTGACGGACGAAGAAGCTCTCGCCGTTGTAGTCGCTGTCGATGAACCAGCAGGCGATGGTGGCCGGTTCGTCGCTGCGCACCTCACCTGTTGAAGGGTCGAAGACGTCAACCCCGTTGATCTTCACCTGAATCTTGTCCTCTGGTGCATCAAGGATGTCGATGTCGGGTTCGCCGAAGATCACAAACAGGTTGCCCTTGCCGGTGTTCTTGAGGTCGGGCTGCATGTGCAGATCTGCGTTCATGCGGGCCTTGAGAACCGGAAGGGGACCGAGCTTGTCGAACTCAGTGGACTGGGCTTCGTAGTTAAAGGCGCAACTAATCAGCACATCAAAGCCAGCATCAGCGCATTCCCGAGCAGCTTCCACTAGGTCGACGCGAGAAACAGTACCGAACTCGGGACCGATGAAAATGCCAGCTGTTTTAAGGGTGCCATCCGCATCGCGGTAGGCACCCTTGCCAGCGATGTAGCTGCCAGGCCAGCCATCCAGTGTTTCAAAACCGATGTGGTCTTGCTTGTGGGCCTGCTGCACTCCGGCCACACGCAGAGTATCGAGGATCATCTGAGCAAAATCCGTTGAACCTTCTGTCGTGGCCCCTTGTTTATGAGGATCAACCAATGAGTCGTCATCATTGACGATCATGGTGCGGTGGGGACTCAGGCTCTCGACAGTAAATGGGCCCGCGACACGGACCTTAGATTTGTCCTCAAACGGCTTGTCGTAGAGATATTCGAAATCGCCTTTGGCTGAGATGGAAGCATCTATTTCTTTCTGCCTTGCATTGCGCGCATCCCACCATTTGGCATATATGGTCTTGGCTTGGTCCGACCAGTTGATTTGAGATTCGCTGGGTATTTCCCATTCATGCCAGGCATTGCCAAGTGCAGTATTTAGCTGTTCGCGGAGGGCCTCTAGTGGGGATTGCCATTTCTCCCAGATCGTGTCGATCTCGGCGTTGTTGGCGATTGACTTAAGGGTGATGTGAGGAACACGCTCATAGATGAACCCTTGTCGGATATTGTTAGAAACAGGATCGGTGCCTGGAATCGAGTTGGTCAGCTCAGCTTCTTTGAGCCTCCCTTCCGAGGAATCAGCTAACAAATAGTATGAATAGCGCGCGCCCATTATTCGAGCACGCGCCAATGCTAATGCGACACGGGATGTGTCAATGGTGATCCATCTTCGGCCCCATTGCTCGGCAACTGCAGCAGTTGAGCCAGATCCGCAAGTGGGATCAACAATCAAGTCACCTGGGTCAGTCGTCATAAGCAGGCATCTCTGTATAGCTCCGGTTGATGTCTCGACTACGTACTGTTTATCAGTGCGTATAGCAATATCTGACCAGATGTTATTTGCCTCGTAGCCTGGGTAATCATTGATAAAGCGGCGATACTGCACGCTCTTTCCCGTACATCCGATGCGACCGGCTTTCGTTAGGCGAAGCATCCCTTCTTGGTTTGTTTTCCAGCTCCTTCCTCCACCTGATGTGAATACACGTCCTTGATAGGTCAGCGGATAAATACATGTTGGCGTATAGCCTGAGGATATCAAGTTGTCATATCGAAAGGTTGAGATCGAGGAGGGTATAGCCGCTGGATCTGCTCGCTCTTCCCTTGAAAGAGGTCTATAGAGGCCGGATGAAGCATCATAAGCCTCGCAATATCTTTCTCCGGTGGAGGAGCCTTCTCCTTGGACTTTTGATAGAAGGGGTTTGCGGAACTTCATTCTATCCTTATCCTTGCAATACCAAAGGATATAGTCGCTTACCGACTTCAGCCCTGAGCTTCCCAGGCCGCCTGTCGTTTTCATCGTAATGAGTGATACAAAGTTTTGGTCCTGAAATACCTCGTCTAACAGGCATCTCGCTCTGTGGATATTTTCGTCACCAATTTGAAGGAATAGTGAACCGCTCTCGTTAAGAAGCTCCCTTGCAATAGCCATGCGGTCTCGCAGGTATTGCAAATAGCTGTTAACTCCGTCTTTCCATGTGTCGCGAAATGCTTTGACTTGTTCAGGTTCTCTGGTTATGTGATCGGCCTTGCCATCCTTGACATCGCGACTGGTGGTTGACCACTGAAAGTTGCTATTGAACTTAATCCCGTACGGAGGATCAAAATAAATGCATTGAACCTTGCCCCGCAGACCTTCCCTCTCTGCCAGGCTTGCCATAACCTGCAGGGAGTCGCCAAGAATCATGCGGTTTGACCAGTTCTGATCGTGCTGATAGAACTCAGTCTTGGCTTCTTCAGATGGCAACCCATTGAAGGCAGCGAAGAGGTCGGTCTGCTCGGCATCGCTTTCCCCTTGCTTGCTCCGGCGCTTCAGATCGTCGATCAGCACCTTCGGATGGATTTTCTCTTGGATATATAGAGGTGGTGCGTTCACCACCAGCGGTGAATCGTCCAGCAGATCCTTACCGCGCCAGATCAGCTGTGGGTCGAGATCAGGATTCCGCCGCTCATAGGCCACCTGCAGCGGTGTCTTCTCCTGGTTGCGCACCATCGTCTGGTACTCAGCCGGCGGGATGTTACGGCGTGATGCATCATCGTGCATGAAGCTTTCGATCTGCTTCTCGCTGGCGGGTTTCTTCGGCATCTCAGGCCACCTCCACGGCGAGCACAGAATCCAGAATCTGATTCACTTCCTCTTCTGCAGCTGACGACAACTGACTTTCCATTACAAGCGGGTCTCGGAACTCGGCAAAGGTCCACCGCCCGAACTTGCCTGTGTTGTTGACCCCGGGCACCCAGTAGGTCTCCATCGTGTTCTTTTTTTCTATCGCGTCCTCTCCCCGATAGCCCTTCACTTCGCAAACGAGATTGAGTAGATCATCTTCGCCACGGCCGTCATCCACCACCACAATGAAATCTGGGATGTAGCGCCGCGGCTCTCCAGCAAGCAGATAAGGCACCTCGAAGCCCATCGACTGATTTTTGACCCAGCGACGCACCTTGGGATGGGCATCGAGCACCCGGCAGAACTCTTGCTCCCAGGTGCTGTCACAGATCGCCCAGTTCACATGGCAGCGGCGTGAGTCGGTTTCCCAGCGCAGCGTCTTGGCGGTATTGAAGTTCACGTCCATTGTGCTGCCAGTGGGGTTGTAGGGATCCAGGATGGCTAGTCGTTTCTTGTCTGCTCCGGCACTCACCACAATCGCTGACAGCATGCGCTCACAGGCCATATCGGCAATCTTGCGGTAGGCCAACTGGCCGTGATTGGTGCCCGCTTTGCAGACAAGGCATTCGTCCAGCCAGTTACGTACCACTTTTTTCATCTTTAGGACTAGGTGTGTCCGCGGCACACCTTGACCATCGGGATACTTAGTCATCACCAGATGGGTTGCCAGGTGCAAGATCACTGTTGATTTGCGTAAATCCTTGGTGCGCTCCAAGGTGAGCTGCACCCCTTCACCAATGATCCCCTGATTACTAGTGATGGCAGGGCCAACCAGCGAGGGAGTGAGCTCCAATACATGATCTTCTCCGAATGTTGCAGTTACATCCTCGTCCGGCAGTTCAACTCGGTAGCCGAGAACGTTGGGGAAAGCGATCTCCAGGCGATCTCGATCTGGGCTGATGGCCTTTACTTGAATCGTTTTCGGCGGTGGCTTCGGATTGGCCCTAACCGCCTGGGCCGTGAAATCAAACGGGATGCCGAGGATGTCGGCATATTCCACGTCATAACGACCGGTGTCTGGATTGAGTTGATAGTTCTGGCGGCGCAGGGCGCGGCCCACAACTTGCTCACAAAGCAGTTGTGTGCTGAAAGCCCGCACGCCGAGCACATGGGTCACGGTGTTGGTGTCCCAGCCCTCAGTGAGCATCGCCACCGAAACCACACAGCGGATGTCGGCCCCGAGCTTGCCCGGCTTACCCACCGTGTTCATCACCTCCCGCAGCAGATCGGCATCACTGAGCTTGGTACCAGCAGCGCCAGCACCCTCTCGCTGGATGATCTCGCGGCGGAACTGCTCGATCTCTGTCCCCGCCATCTCCCTGAAGTTGGCATCCAGTGCCTCACCGCTCTCAAGCTGTTCGCTGTCGATCAGGAGCGTTCGTGGTCTAGGTAGAGGGCGTTCGTAGTCGTCGTAGTTGGAGAACAGGGGGCAGGCTCCTTTGCGAATCTGCTTATCGCCACGCTCATCTTCCACTTCATAGCCCGAGATGTAGTCATAGACCAGCTTCGAGGTGGAGGTGTTGTTGCAGACGATGATGAAGCACGGTGGCACTTCAAAGCCGGCTTCTTGCCACAGCTCAAAGGTCGTCACGTAGTGGCCGTAAAGCGCTTCTATTGCCGTGTTGAGTTCCGTGGGCAGGCTGTCAGGCGCATATTGACCAGACTTGCCCCGGCCCTTTTTGGGCATGCTCTTTTTGATGTTCTTCCACAGCTCCCGGTAGAAGGGCATCTCCTTACTGATGTTGTCGGCTACCGGCACCCGAGGCAGCTTCACAACTCCGCTTTCGATGGCATCCATCAAGGAAAAGTCGCTCACCGCCCAGGGGAAAAGCGTGCCCTCTGCGTAGCCGGAGCTGGCCAAAAAGAATGGCGTCGCCGATAAGTCGATCACCCGCTGCTGGCCTTTGCCGATCTTGCGGCTGACGGCCTCGATTCCAGAGATCCACATCCGCGCCGCTTCGCGGTGACTCTTGGCTTCTGCCTTCTCCTCTGAACTCAGCTGGATCTTCTCGCGCTCCTCATCGCTGATCGGCTTCTCCCGGTAGCAGTGGTGGGCTTCATCGTTGATCACCAGCACCTGCTTCATGCCCATCAGTTCGCTCATCACGCGCTGGAGCATTTGGCCTTCGGTTTCGGTGGTGGCCATCTGCTCACCCCTCCAGCCCTCCATGAATTGGCGCGTGCCCTTGGCTAGATCCAGTAGCTCCCGCTTGCGGAAGGCGTGGTAGTTGGTGATCACGATCCGGGCCTTGCCCAGCTCTCCCACCAAGTCTTGAGGCACCAGCTCCATCCGCCGGAAGTAGCTCTCGGTGTCATTTGGCTTCAGCACTCGGAGCCGGTCGCGGATCGTGATGCCTGGAGCCACCACCAGAAAGCCCTTGGTGAAGCGGCTGCTGCCGGGGTGACGGGCCGCGTTGATCGTCTGCCAGGCGATCAGCATCGCCATCACGGTGGTCTTGCCTGCGCCGGTCGCCAGCTTCAGTGCCATCCGGAACAGACCGGGGTTGGCCTCGTCGTTGGCGCTTTCCAGTTTTTCGAGGATGTCTTTGCCGCGCTTGCCGATCTCCGGTGCCACCTCCGTCAGCCAGATGGCGGTTTCAGCCGCTTCGATCTGGCAGAAGAACGGACGGATGCCCTGAAAGTTGTGGTGGCGCCAGTGTTTCAGCAGTCGTGCCGTCTCCGGCGTCACCTTCCACTGGCTCTCGGGCGACTGGCGCCACTCCTCCACGAGCTTGCGGATCGAGTTGACCTGCTGGGTTACTTCGTATTGCTGATCGTTTTCCGACAGCCCCTGGGCTTCGAACTCCAGAACCCGCTGCTCCTCCTTTCCTCCCCGCTTCTTGGGCTTGGGTATTGGCGTGATTAGCCGCGACTCACGCCGCCACTCCATGACTTGCTGCGTGGGGATGCCGTCCTTATCGAGTTCCCAGTGCCGGTTCGGCTGCTCGTACGGGGAGTTGAGGATCGGATCCTCGAAGAACCGCTCGCTCATCGTGCAGGGTGCGGTGGGGCGAGCTGAACGGGCATGACCTGGCAGGCCCTGTCAGCAGTGTGCACCCTCGAAGTGGCGAATGCGAGTCAATCAACAGCACTGATACAACAGCTGTCTGCAAATCCATGCACGGGCTGCATAAAGCAGTCACACAGGGCTTGCGACGACAGCTAGTTCAGCCGCTGCCGCAAATACCCCTGCAGCTCTGGATCACAGGCAAACACCCAGCAGCTCTTCATGCCGCGGCTCATCAAGGTGCGGTAGGTGTTGCGAATCAGCCGGCTCAAACGCTCCTCCGTTCCCGAGGGATCTGTGGCCATAGCGGC
>CAIOCZ010000119.1 GCA_903856805.1 uncultured cyanobacterium
GCCGCCAGCACCGCCGTTCTGGCCGGCCCCTCCTTCGCCGCCCCTGCCCCCTCTGCCCAGCCCACGGTGGCCGGCAGCCAGATCGCCCAGACCTACATCCCCTTGGTGGGTGAAGTGGGCACCGCCTCCGAGCAGGGCACCGGTTGGTACCTGACCTTGGGTGCCGGCGGCGCCTGGCCCTCGGACCGCGATTTCCAGGACAACCTGAAAAACTTCAACTTCGACGGCAACATTCAGCATGGCGGCGGCTTTGCCGTTGATGGTGGTGTTGGCTACGACTTCGGTGCCATCCGCACCGAACTCACCTACGGCTACAGCCGCTTCAACATCAACCAGATCGATCTCAACTACAAGGGTGGCCGTGAAACGGCGTTCACCTCCGGGTCGGGCAACAAGAACGACGTGCTGGCCAGCCTCTATCTGGACATCCCGGTGAGCACCCACTTCGTGCCTTACATCGGTGGTGGTATTGGTTACACCAATATCGGCACCCCTGGCTTCAGTGCTGCAACCAATGATGCCCGGATCAATGTGGGTAGCTCCAACCGGGGGGCGTTCGGTTGGCAGGCCAAGTTGGGTCTGGCCTACGTGCTGAACTGGAACGCTGATGTGTATGCCGAAGGCATCTACTCCGGCGCTTCCGGCACCACCAACAACTCCGACGTCAACTTCTCCTCGTTCAGCAACTGGGGTGCCAAGTTGGGCGTCCGCTATCGCTTCGGTCAAGCTCCCGTGGCCGTAGTCGAGCAGCCCGCTCCCGCTCCCGAGCCCGCCCCTGCTCCCGCTCCCGCTCCCATGCCTGAGCCCGCTCCGGCTCCCGCCCCGATCCGCGGTCTGTGGTGATCGGCCCTGGTGGATCGTTGCCTTGGCGTAACGATCCACCAGCCAACCTTGATTGATTTCACTTGGAGCAGGCCCCGTGCCTGCTCTTTTTTTGTGCTGCCCTCAGAACGCCTGGATCCAGGGATAGATTTCCACTTCGGTCCAGATGCCGTTGCGCCAGTACACGTCGTTTTTCACCACGGTGTCCACCTGCTCCAGGCTGTCCGCCTCAAAGATGCCGAACACATGGCTGCTGGTTTCGGTGGGGCCGAGGGTGATCAGGAGGCCGTCCTGCTTGTGTTGCTTCAGGCCGGCGAGATGCTCCTCGCGATAGGGAGTCCGTCGCTCAAGCGCGTTGTCGCAATAGGTGCCCCAAAGAACGAAACGCATGGCGAAAGGTTGTTGGCTATCGCTCACCTTAACGGGCTAGAACTTGGGTCAATGGGCCATGGGACCGGGCATTTCAGCTATCCAGGCCGGCCCGCAAGGCGGTGCAGAAACGACCGGCCGCCTCGGCCACATTGGTGCCGGCGGCCTGGGCGGCGGCCATTTGCTTGACCAGCGCGCTCCCCACGATGGCGCCGTCGGCCCCCCAGTGGCGCACCTGGCGGGCCTGCTCGGGGCCTGAGATGCCGAAGCCCACGGCCACGGGTGTGTTGCCTTGGGCCTTGAGTTGCTGCACCAGGGGTTCCACCCGGGTTTCCAGGCTTGAGCGCATCCCGGTCACGCCGGTGACGCTGACCAGATAAGTGAAGCCGCGGCTGGCCCCATGGATCCGGGCCATGCGTTCGGCCGGCGTGGTGGGCGCCACCAGCAGCACCAGATCAAGGCCGTGGGCCGCCGCGATCGGCGAGAGGGTTTCCGCTTCCTCCAGGGGCAGATCCGGAACCACCAACCCAGCGGCTCCCGCAGCGGCGGCGTCCCGGCAGAAGGTCTCCATTCCCCGGTTCAGGAGGGGATTGCTATAGGTGAACAGCACCAGGGGCACCGAAAGGTCCGTCTTCAGGCTGGCGACCATGTCCAGGACCGTCCCCGGGGTGGTGCCGGCGGCGAGGGCACGACCGGCGGCGGCCTGGATCACCGGACCGTCCGCCAGGGGATCGCTGTAGGGAATCCCCAGCTCAATCAGGTCGGCACCAGCGGCCTGCAGGGCCAGCAAGGTGGCCCGGGTGTCGGCCAGGCAAGGATCGCCCGCCATCAGGAACGGCATCAGGGCGCAGCGACCCTGCTCCCGTAGGGAGGCGAAACGTTGCTGAATCGGGGTTGGGGTGGTCGTGGGGCTCAGGACGGGGGCGGCGCTCATCGGGCCGGACGCTTGGAAATCTGCTGAGCCTATGGGGTCGAGTCCAGTTGGCCCACCTCCTCTAGGAGTCGAGCCTGCTCCTCCGGGCTGAGGGCCGCGAATTTGGCTTGCAATTGTTCATCGGTGAGCTGGTCGTAGCCGGCCCGGTAGCGGCGGCGTTGCTCCATGTAGGTCATGCGTCCACTGACCACCCGGACCAGGTAGCTGCCAGTCCAGCCGAGCACCAACAGGGTGAGCACGACCGTCGAGGCAATGCCCGACGAGAACCCTTCCAGGCCGCTCGCCTGAAAGGTCCAGTAGCCGGCGGCGCCAAGGCCAAGCACCGCCAAGCCGAGCAGCAGGGTTTTGCCGTTGGTCATGCCCTGGCCTGGCCCTGGCCTGCCATCCGCAAGTTGAGGAAGGGGGCGAACAGGATCAGGCCTGGAAAGAACAGAAACACCAGGCCGTAGACGCCGGTGCGCTCGATCCGGCCCATCACCGTCCAACGGCGGTTCATCCACCAGTAGAGCGCCAGCGGGACCACGACCAGGTAGGTCCCGCCCAACAGGGCGTAGGCAGCCAGCACCAGCAGGGTGTCGGGGCCGATCGCGCTCACGAGGCCGGACAGGGACATGGCACTGGGGGATGAGCTGGTCCAACCTAGAACGGCCCAGCGGCCACTGTCGGGTCGAGGCGCGGAGCGTCCCGGCGCTGGAGCTCACCCGTTGCGCAGGGACACCAGCGAAACCCAACAGGCACCTCGATCAGGGGGCCGATCACGCCGGCCAGGGCCTGGCGGCAGCTGATCCCCCAGCGACCAAGGCGCACAGCGATGGCGATCGCGGCCATCGAGAAGGTTCCGTTCTCCGTGGCCAGGCCGGTGCGCAAGGCCGCTCCAAGCCCCCAGGCCGGTAGCAGGGAGGTTCGGCCCAGCTGCACCGCATCCAGGACCGCCTCAATCGAAGGCTCCTGGTGACCCCGTAGCAGACCTGCGAGCATGGCCAAAAGAATCCACACCGGCAGGTAACGATCTAACCTCGATAGGCGGGCCTTCACGGAGCCGCCCTCGTCAGCGTTCACTGGGCCGGAGTTCGTTTTGTTGATCGATGCTCACGGAGGCGACGCGCTGCGGCTGGCTCCAGCCAAGCCCCAGTTCGGGAGGATCTCTTCCTGGGCCGCATGGCCTGACGTTTCGGCAAGTTTGGTTGTTTAAGGTGTGGGCCCGGCCCCGTTTCGCCTGGATCGGTAATAGTCTTATGGGAGGCCACGGTAGGCCCCAAATGGATAAGGCTGCTCCCCTCGACTTTTAACCGTTCGGCATTCTTCTGGTTCCCATGGCCCCAACCCCTCTCAGCTTGACCACGCAACCCGATCGTTGGGTCCAAGTCGGCACATCAACGGCAACGGATCCCGTGGTGGCGGTCGCCGAGGCCCTTGTCAATATCGTGAGCCAGCCCGATCCGAAGCTGACCATCATTTATTGTTCTCCTGCTTACAATCTAGCTGAAGTATCCAGCCTGGTGAAGGCCTCGATTGGTTCGGGCGAGCTGATCGGTTGTTCCACATCCGGTGAATTAATACGTAACCAAGCCCTTGACGGTGGTTTGTTGATTTGGGCCCTGGGTGGGGAGGGTTTTGCGGTGACCACCGGCGAAGGGCAGGGGTCGTCCGAGACTGGCCTGCGGCAGGCTGCGTTTGATGCCTCCCAATGTCTCAACCGCCTGGAACGGAAGAAGCACACCATCCTGTTCCTATTGGCCGATGGCCTGTGCGGCGACCAGATGGAGGTGGTGCGGGGGGCCTATGACGTTGCTGGTGCCACGGTTCCGCTGGTGGGGGGCTGCGCCGGAGACGATATGAAACTGCAGTCCACCCAGCAAATTCATTCGGGCCTCTTGCTCACCCATGCCGTCGTGGCGGCCGCCATCAGTTCCGATGCACCGATGGCCGTGGGCATCGCCCATGGCTGGCAACCCCTGGGCGAACCGATGCTGGTCACGGAGAGTCGGAGCAATACCCTCTCAACCTTGGATGATCGTCCGGCCTTGGATGTTTACTTTGATTGTTACGATGCCTCCGAGGAGATCAGAAACAATCCGGATAAATTCTTCAAATTTGCCCATACTCGTCCGGTGGGAGTGATGCGACGCAATCGAATCGAGATTCGGTATGTTTATGGTGCCGACTATCAGGCACGTACGTTGTCGATTTTTGCCGAGGTTCCTCAGGGGGCCATGGCCTATCTCATGCAGGGCGATACGACCTCCGTTCTCAATGCCTCCAATGAGGTCTGCGCCATTGCCGAGGCGGGGCTGGAGGGGCTCCCGGCCAAGGGATTCATGCTTTTGGAATGTGTGGCGCGCAAATCATTGTTGGCCGAGGATGGCCTGCTTGAGCAAAGTTTGGCCCTGGACTCAGTCAAGCCCGGGATTTCCATCGGCGGTTTCTATACCTACGGCGAAATTGCCCGTACTTCGGGATCCGGGGGGCTTCACAACCAGACCATTGTAGCTTTGGCTATTGCATGAACACGGGGCCATGGTCACTGCATGTGCTCTCTGAAGTACTTGCGGCGTTTACCGTCGAGAGCCCATCGGCACTGCGTGATGTGCTGAGCAGGGTTAGTGAGGCCGTTGATGCTGAAGTTACTGCTATTTTTGCAGATGATGATTATATTCTCTGTGCTGGACTTGATGAGGATGAAAAGCAGCTGTTGCGGACAAGCTGCACCGTGCGTCCACACGATCTGAGTTGTCGCTCTGGGTTGCTCCACCTGTATTGGAGCTCCCTGGGTGGCGTGGAATGGTTGGTCGTTGGTCGATTTTCAGAGATTTTTTCGATGGAGGAGCGGGCCCTGCTCAGGGCCATGGGCAGGAGTATTGAATTGTGTTCGCGCGTCTTAGACGCCGTCCAGGCGGAACGGACTGCTCGCCAGGCGGAGCGGCAGGCCAAGGAGGTGGCCATTCGCGAGGCCACAATCGATCAACTCACAGGGCTTGCTAACCGTCGCCTGGTGATTCGCTACCTTGCCGAGCGGCTTTCTCTCCCTTCTTTTGCGGGCAAATTTACTGCAATACTGTATATCGATTTAGATCGTTTTAAGCATATCAACGATGTTTACGGTCATCGAACAGGCGATCAATATCTTCGCGCTGTTGGTCAGGCCTTGCGGGCTTTTGTGGCCCCATCCGACCTGGTGGGTCGCTTGGCTGGAGATGAATTTATTGTCATTGCGACGGCCTCTGATCTCTCGGAAGTCTGCACTCTGGCGCGAAGAATATTAGAACGTTTTGAGAATCCTATTGAGGTGATGGGCCGCTATTTACTGTATACGGTGTCGATTGGCATCGCCATGGCAGAAGACTCTGAGACGCCGGAGCGTTTCATGGAAAATGCTGACATTGCCATGTATGCAGCCAAGCAGAAAGGGCCCGGGGTGTACGTGTGTTTTGATCGATCGATGCGGGAGCAGAGAAGGGAAAAGGCGTTGATTGAACTGGAATTACGTGCTGCCCTGCGGGCCGGTGAGATCATCGCCTATTTTCAACCGGTTGTGGCGGCGGTGCATGGTGGTGTGGTGGGCTTTGAGGCCCTGGCCCGTTGGCGCCATCCCCAGCGGGGGTGGCTTGAACCCGACTACTTCATCCCTATTGCGGAGGAGGCTGGTCTCCTGCGCGATGTGGATGAGGCCGTCCTGCGTGATGCGTGCCATTCCTTGGGCCAATGGCGCAGTGTCCAGCGGGGCATTTGCCCGCGCCTATCCGTCAATATTTCTGCTCCCAGCCTTTCCGATATTCTTCTTACCCAAAGAGTGCGCTGCGTGTTGGCCGAATCAGGGCTTGAGAGTGGTTGTTTGTTTTTGGAGATTACGGAAACAAGTCTCGTTGAAGACGTGGCGGCTTCGGTTCAGAACTTTGCCGAGCTCGAAAAAATTGGCGTTCGACTCGCCATCGATGATTTCGGTATTGGCTACTCATCCTTGCGCTATCTGCGTCGTTTTCCCGTTGAAATTCTTAAGATTGATAGGTCTTTTGTTTGGGGTTTAGGCCGCAATCGTGATGATGAGGTGATTGTTGAAGCGGTCATTCGCATGGCCCACTCCATGGGGATCAAGGTGGTGGCTGAAGGCGTTGAGATCCATGAACAGGCTGACTTTCTCCTGGGGCTTGGCTGTGACTTTCTTCAGGGTTACCTCTATGGTCGGCCCGCGTCACCTTCCAGGAGTGAGGAGTTGTTTGAACAGTCTGTGGCGAGCCTGCTGGGGGTTGGCCTGGAAATGATTTAAACAGGCTCTCCTTGGCTCCCTCGTGCCTTCCCAGGGATGGGGGGGACTCCTGCTGCGGGCATTCTCAAAACTCTTGAAGCCTGAGACGTCTCGGATTGCCTCGTCTGTCTGGTCGGTATGAACCTTCGCGATCGGGCCGGTCAACGCCCTGACCAGGGAGCCGAATCGATCGACTGGTGCCGCGACTGACGATCAGATGGCTGGCCTCCAAATCCTGATCTCGAGATGGATCCCGCAGATGGACTTGGGCCGCTCTTCGTTAGCGCCTGTACCTCCTAAGGACGACCCCATAAGTCGTCGCTGGATGGTGGGAGGTGCGGATTGTCCTGTCCTGATGGGTGAGGAGGTCCTCAGCCCATGGACTGGGTGGCCAAGGGAGGGGCGTTAGCCCCATCCCAGGGTTGGATCGCTGTTGGGGCCTTGCGGCTCACTCTTCGTCGTCGAGGGCGCCGGCGGGAATCAGGCGGATTTGCTTGCGCCCCAGCTTGATTTCGAATTCATCGCCGGGCTTGAGGTCGAGCATGGCGGTGTAGGCCTTGCCCACCAGCAGGTTGCCGTTGAACTGCACCTTGGTAATAAAGCTCAGCTTGCGGCCCGCCTTGCCTTTGCCGTTGCCACCGCTTTCGCCGAGGTTGACCCCTTTGGCTTCCAGCAGGGCCTCATAAAAGGCCGTGAAATTCAGCCGCTCAGCGCCGTCCTTCTTGGTGCTCACATAGCCGCAGCTCCGCACCAGCTCAGATTTGGAGACATCGCCGAGTTCTTTGACTTTGGCGAGCAGATCGGATCCGGTCAGCATGGGAAAGGGGAGTTCGATTCGCAATCCAACCTAACGCTTCATCGGTACTTCGCAAGGGGTGAGGATGCCCCATGTCCCC
>CAIOCZ010000120.1 GCA_903856805.1 uncultured cyanobacterium
ACCGCCAGCAACGAAGGCCAGGTGCTGACCACGATGGTGCACACCGCCAATGTTCCGGTGGGAACGGTGCTGTATTGGGCGCTGTCGGGCACCGGGATCACGGCGGCGGATTTCAGCAGCGGAGCCCTCACGGGGTCGTTCTCGGCAACGGCCAATCAGCAGTTCCTCCTGAGCCACACCCTCGCCAATGACCTCACCACCGAGGGCGTTGAAACCCTCCAGATCACGTTGTTCACGGATGCGGCGCGCACCGTTGCGGTCGCCACCACCCCTGTCACCATCAACGACACGTCGACGGTCACTTCAACGCTCCCGGGGCTGCCCACCTACGACATCTTCCCCTCCGCGACGACGCTGAGCGAAGGGCTGATTCTCAACACCGTCGTCAAAACCACGAACGTTCCTGCCGGCACCTCCGTGTATTGGCGGCTGACAGGCACCGGGATCACGCCTGCTGATTTCACCAGCGGCGGCGCTCTGCTGGGTGTGGCCACCGTGGGCGCGAACGGTCAGTTCTTCCTGTCCCACAGGCTGGCCAATGATTTAACCACCGAAGGCACGGAGCACCTCCAGATCAACCTCTACGGCGATCCGGCCCTCAGCACGCTGCTCAAGAGTGCAACGGTCGCCATCGAGGACACCTCCCTGGCCCCGGGCCTGGTGACGTGCACCTTGACTCCCTCCGCGAGAGTGATTAACGAGGGTGACTCCATTACGACCACAGTCACCACGGCCAATGTGCCCGATGGCACGATTTTCTTTTATCAGATTCGTGGCGCCAATGTGGATCCTCAAGACTTCGCGGTGGGGGCGCTCACCGGGCAGGTTTTGATCAAGGGTGGCAAGGGGGCGTTCACCCATATCCTCGGCAAGGATCTCAAAACTGAAGGTAATGAGGTGCTGCTGATCCGTTTGTTCAGCGATCAACCGGGGGGGATTCCCATCAGTGCCCCCCTATCCGTCACGGTGAAGGATAGCTCCGTGGCGTTAGCTGTAGCCACGGAGATCTATCAGCCAGCTTTTACACCTTTTGCGGTGAAGAAGTGGGCCTCTCCCGTGCCCGTTCCCACTCTCAAGCGCCCAGAGTTCGTGGGCACGCAGCCGGAGATCTGGGGACCGGATTATGCGCCGCAGATCTCCCCCGGTGGCCAGCCTGGGCCTTACCAAGTTCTGGATCCCACCCAGGCCAACTACGGCGGCATTGCGGCGGAGTATTACAACCAGGTGATCGCGGGCACCTCAACCCCCTATTTCACGACAGGCCAATCGACCTCCTGGTATTCCCAGCGCGAAGGTGCTCGCTTCCAGGTGGTTGTGGATGGTGTCGACAAGGTGTATTCCACGGAAATCTATGGCTACGACAGCACTTTCCCTGGCTCCACGTTCAAGACACGCGTGGGCCAGCCCGTGGTGGTGCGGCATTGGAACGATCTTCCCGCAGCCACAGACTTGCCCCCGGGCATGATTGAACGGGAGTCCATTCACCTCCATGGCGGCCATAATCCAGCCCATGCGGATGGCTACCCATCGTTTGTTATTAACCCTGGTATGTACCGGGATTACTACTATGCCAATACGGTGCCGATGGGGAACGATGGCACTCCGGATATGGGCGAGGCGCCGTCCACGATGTGGTATCACGATCATGGCGAAGATGTCACGGATCGCAATGTGATCAAGGGCATGGCGGGCTTTTGGCTGTCCTTTGACGCCAGGGAGCTCGACCTGATCAAAAACCACGTTTTGCCGGGGTGGTGGAAAACAACGGCCCAGTGGAATGAGCAGGAGTTCATGGACAACAGTTCCCCCTATGACATCCCCCTCGCCCTCACCGATCGCCGCTTCAATGCGGACGGCTCTTTCTATTATCAAGGCTTCCCCGTAGGCCCCGATACCGATGGCTATCTCGGGGATGTGATGATGGTGAATGGCAAGTCCTATCCCTATCTAGCGGTTGAACCCACCCAATATCGTTTGCGCATGCTTGGCGCCTCCACGGCGCGCATCTGGCATCTCAGTATTCAGGATGAAAATGGGGTGATCCAGCCCCACCTCCGGGTGGGCAACGACACCTGGCTCCTGCCCAATCCGATCCAGATGAACGAATTCACCATCTCGCCGGCACAGCGGGCGGATACGGTGATGGATTTTTCGGGCTATGCCCCAGGCACCGTTCTCTACCTGGTGAACACCGCTGAACAGACCAGCGGCACCGGCCCCAAGGGAACTCTGTTCACCATTGGCACCACAGGATTTTCGGAGCGCATCATGAAAATTGTGGTGGGGGCCAAAACCCCCACCACCCCCACGAACACCCTCACTCCAACCACCCTGCTGCGCGAAAATACCCCAATTCTGCCATCTGAGATCAGCAACCGCCGCACCTTTGAGTTCGGCCGTAGCAATGGCATGTGGTTGATCAATCAGACCCACTACGATTCCCAGATCTCCAATAACCCGATCGACCTGGGGGTCGCCGAGGAGTGGACCCTCGTCAATGGAAGTGGAGGCTGGTGGCACCCGATTCACATTCACCTGGAATCGCACCAGGTTCAAACCATTAATGGCATCAAGCCTGGACCAGATTATTTCCCGGAAAAGCAGTTCAAGAGCGATACCACCCTCCTAGGGCCCAACTCCATGGCAACCATATTCATGAAGTTCCGGACGTTTGAGGGTCCCTTCGTGTTCCACTGCCACAATTTGCAGCACGAAGATTCGATGATGATGTTCAATTTTGATCCGAATCTCGATGGCCCCACCTATCAAGCGGGTGACCCAATCCCCCTGGATCGTAACTTCACGGTCTTCCCCTTCCCTTCTGCCCATCACCCAGATCCGGCGACGGGCCCCCTCAACGGTGTTGACCCGGCTTCCACGGCCACCGGTGCCCCCGCCAATATTTCACCCCTGATCCTCTCGGCGTTCAAGTTCAGCACCTGGGGGACGATCGGTCCTGATCTGATGCAAGCCACCCCCGACAATACCTACTTCAACGGTCGCGATGGCAACGACACGATCCAGGGAGGGAATGGCAACGACATGCTGGTGGGCGGCGCCGCCGACGACATCATCACGGGCAGTGCCGGCGACGATCTGGTGGCGGGCGAGTTCGGCAATGACACCGTTACCGGCGGCGCCGGTCGGGATGGCTTCTATTTTGTGACCGCTGATCCGGGTAGTACCGATCTGATTACCGATTTCCAACCCGGTGTTGATTTCATCTCGCTCCATCATGCGCTCACAAATACCAACGGCACCGGCTCCCCTGCCGCGACGTTTATCGGAGCTGGTTCGTTCACGAATGTCAAAGGGCAGGTGCGTTTTGCGAATAGCCTCCTGCAGGTGGATCTCGATGGCAATGGTCTCTCCGACATCAACGCCACGCTTCAGGGAATCACCACCTTTGATGCGGCCTGGCTCAACGTTCCCACCCTGTCCATTCCGAGCACCGTTGACGCCACAACGTCTCAAGTTTTGTTGTAACCCTTGGGCCACTGGAACCAGCCGGGAACGGCAGGGGATGGGGGATCGGGATCGTCCATCGCTGCTCAGGGTTCAATAGCCCCTTAATCCGGGCTGACACTGGCCTGAAGCCCATCCAGGACCAGGCCTACACCAATTTTGAGAGTCGTGCTAAGGTTGATTGCTAATGATTTTAACCGAATCCTCATGAAAGCCCACTCCTTGCTGCGCGCTGGACTGGTGGTTGCTGCAACGGCTGGTGCCGTTTTTGGCCAGGCTTCGTCCCACGCCCATGGCATCAACGGCTTCACCGGGCCCTATGAACCGGCGAACTGGACCTACGACGGGGGGCTGGGCAATGGCTCCGTGGACACCAGTGGCACGCCGGATTCCTTGAAGATGACCGGTAGCAATAACGGATTCGCTGACAATACGGATTACACCTCTAAATCCGTTAAAACTGGGCATGTCACATTTGACTATGCCTACACCAGTGCAGATGACGACGGTTTTGATGGATTTGGTTATCTTTTGAATGGCGCTTATACCGAGCTGGCCTCGAGCGACAACGTCTTCGGATCGGCCTTTTTTAATTTGGTGGATGGCGATACGTTCGGATTCAGGCTCACCTCCTTAGATGCCACCAACGGCCCTGGCTCGATTTCGATCACCAACTTCAGCGCCCCCGGCAATCCCCACCACGACGCAGATCCCGCGCCCTCCTCTGTCCCTGGCCCCCTCTCCATCCTGGGCGCCACGGCCGCCTTCGGCTGGAGCCGCAAATTGCGTCGTCGCCTCGTTATGAACTAGGCCGCAGGCCTGGTTCTTACGTCGTGGCTTCCGAGGTTGCGACTGGGGGCGCGGTGAGCATGTTCACGGCTGAAAAGCCCATGCCGATGCCCACCATGGTGCCGATGGCCCAGGTGCCACTCAGGGGCCACTCCACGATCAGCAGGCCGCCCAACACCACGGTGACGATGCCATCGAGAAGCGCCAGCCAGCGGCTGGGAACGCCGCCGGCGGCGGCGGCGGCCAGTTCCATCACCCCTTCAATCGCCAGCAGAAAGCCCAGGAACAGGGTGAGGCTGAGGGTGCTCTCGATCGGGAAGGCCAGCAGGCTGAAGCCCCCCAGCAGGTAGAGCCCAGCCGAGAAGGCGCGGAACACCTTGCCCCGGCTCCCCTCCACACTGGTGAGCCGCAGCACCTGGGAGATGCCGGCGGCGATCGCCACCCCGCCCAGGGCAATCGTGACCAGGGTGGAGGACAGGAAGGGCAGGGCAATCGCCAGGCCCGCCGCAACCAGCAGCAAGGTGGCGGTGATCCAGCGAAGCTTGGGGGAGGCTGGGGCTGACACGGCGTTGACCATGGCGGAGATCGCCTCACCCTGCCGCTGCTTTCAGGTTTTGCCGCACCATCGCCGCCGGCTCTGTCACAAAGCATTACAGCGGTGTTTCACAGTCCGCGGAGCAGGGCCAAATCGGCTGGGCAGCGGCGTCAGGCCGCTGGGCCCAGCGGCAGGGCTTCTGGCGCTGGTTTGCGTTTTTGGAGGGATCGCTTTGCGCGAATGGATGATTTTTGGGTTTGAATCCCTGAGGGTCGCTATTGTCCTTGGCCCGCAGTCACCCTGCTCCGATCTGTGTTTCCTCCACGTTTGAGCCCTGGATGATCCACGGGTTGATGCGCCAAGAGCCCTCCCTTGGCCGGCCCGATTGCCCTGTTTAAAGTGCGTTCATTCCGCCCAAGTCTGGCCGTTGTCGATGAAGAATTTCGCCCCTGCCCTGGCCCTCGGCCTCGGTCTGTTGCAGATCCCGTCGGCGGGCCTCTCGGCTGGAAAGCCCCCCTCAGCCACGTCCAGCACCGTCACCACCCGCCTGGGCCCCCTCCAGTTCGACAACGGCTACCCCACCGCCGCCACCGCCCAGAAGCTCTACGACGAACTCGACCAGCAGCGCGCCACCCAGGCCTACCTCTGGGCCCTGCCGGCGGTGGGCTTTAAAGCCCTCTATGACGCCCAGGCCAAAACCCTCGGCGTGCGCAACGGCGACGTGCTGCTCTATCGCACCCTCCAGGACAAGGCGGGGATGCTTACCCCCAACATCACCACCCTCTACGCCTTCAGCTTCTGGGATCTGGCGGCCCAGGGGCCCCTGGTGGTGGAGGTGCCGGCCGGGCTCACGGCCGGCGGCGTGCTCGACATCTGGCAGCAGCCGATCACCGACGTGGGCCAGACCGGGCCCGACAAAGGCGCTGGCGGCAAGTATCTGATCCTGCCCCCCGGCGGACCTGAGCTGGTGGCGCCCGGCTATCGCATTGTGCGCTCCCCCAGCAACCAGGTGTGGTTCGGTACCCGCGGCCTGGCGCCCGACAAGGCCGTGGCTGAGGCCACCGTGCGCCAGCACCGCGTGTATGGCTGGAACCAGCGGGCCCATCCGCCGGCCACGGTCTACACCGAAGTCGGCGGACGCCCCTGGCAATCGGCCCAGCCCACCGATCTCTCCTACTGGCGCCTGCTAAGTGAGCTCTATGCCAATGAGCCCGTTGCCCCCCGCGACCGCATGCTGTTCGGGATGCTGTCGCCCCTGGGCCTGACGCCGGGCCAGGCCTTCAACCCCGATGCCCGCCAGGCGCGGATCCTCGGCGAGGCGGCCCAGCTGGGCGACCTGATGGCCCGCACCATCGCCTACGACAAGCGCACCCCCGGGTCCACCGTGTATCCCGGCAAGCACTGGGAGTATGCGGTGCTGTTCGACCTCGACCAGGAATCCCCCGACAAGCGCCGGGTGCAGTTCGACGAACGGAGCTCCTGGTTCTACGAAGCCATCGCCATGTCGGTGGGGATGCAGGGCCGCGTCGTGGGCTTCGGCCAGGTGTATCTGGAGGCCACGAAGGATGGCAGGGGCCAGTGGCTCGATGGCAGCCACACCTACCGGATGCGGGTGCCGGCGGGGGCGCCGGTGAATCAGTTCTGGTCGATCACCCTCTACGACAACCTCAGCCGCGGCCCGGTGATCACGCCCCAGGGCGCCGCCGATCTGAGCTCCCGCAAACCCGACCTGATCACGAACCCCGATGGCTCGGTGGACGTGCTGTTCGGTCCGGTGAAGCCGGCGGGGGCCAGCAACTTCATCCAGACCATCCCCGGCAAGGGCTGGTTCGCCTACTTCCGGCTCTACGGACCCACCGAGGCCTACTTCGCCAAAACCTGGCAACTTAATGACATCGAGCCGGTGCGGCCCTGAACCCCAGCCCCCGCTGGCGCCGGCGGGGGCGGTGAGCCCAATGTGCTCCGTTTCCCCGGTGGAGGTGACGTAAGCGTGGGATCGTCGAACCTCACCTCGTAAATTCGACGTTCAGCGTGGCTGCTACGGCCCCGTTGCCCCGAGGTTCCTCAGGCCATGGTGCGTGACTCCACCGACGCGGCCCCAGAACTGTTGCGCCTGGCGCCCTACCTGCGGGGGCGGGCCCGTCGGGGGATCGTGGGCAGCAGCCGCTATGCCCAGAAGCTGCGGGACGCCATCCGGGCCGCCGCCGCCGATACCAGCGGCGCTCCGGTGCTGATCAGCGGCGAGCCTGGCCTCGAAAAGGACAACATTGCGGCCCTGATCCATTTCGGTTCGGCGGCCCGGAAGCAATTGATGGTGCGCCTCAATGGCGCCGTGTTGCGCCCCGATGGCGCCGACCTGTTCGCCGCCGGCTCCGAGGGCACCGCCCTGATCGAGGCCCTCGGGGCTGGCGGTCTGCTGATTGACCAGGTGGACCGGGTGGATCCGGCCCTGTTGCCCCGCCTGCGGACCCTGGCGATCGAGCGGTACTGGCGGGATGCCGAGGGGGTGGAGCACCCCTTCCCCGGGCGGCTGTTTCTCACGGCTGAATCCAACCTCGAGGGCTTCGAGGCCCTGGGCCCTCCGATCCGGGTGCCCCCGCTGCGGGTGCGTCGCCAGGACCTAGGGGAATGGCTGCGCTACGGCGTGCGCCAGCGGGCCCGCAGCCTGGGCTGGACTCCCCCTCCCCAGGTGAGCGGCGCCCTGGTCAAGCGCCTCCAGACCTACGACTTCCCCGGCAACATCCGCGAACTCAGCCAGCTGATCGATCGGGCGTTGCGTCAGTGCGCCGGCAGCCATCCCAAGGAACTGCCGGACGATGTGTTCTGGACCGAGCAGCGGGGGCTCGGCCGCAATCGCTTTGATCTCTGGCGCTGGAAGCCCCAGCTGCGCGGGCTGATGCGCTCCCCCCGCCTCTGGAATGCCCTGTTGTTCGGCCTGGTGAGCTGGCTGTTCGTGCTGGTGAACCTCTGGCTGGTGCTGGGTCCCCAGGATCGGGCCCACAACGGCGCCCTCAACCTGTTCTGGGCCTGGTGGTGGCCCCTGATTTTGCTGGGCTTTCCCCTGGTGGGACGGCTGTGGTGTTCCTTTTGCCCCTTCATGGTGTGGGGGGAGCTGGTGCAGCGACTGGCCCAGCGCTGCGGCTGGCGGCCGGCCCGTTGGCCCCGGGGGGACAGTGACCGCTGGGCGGCTCCGCTGCTGGCGGCGGGATTCGCCGCCATCCTTCTTTGGGAGGAGCTGGGGGGACTCCGCAACCAGGCACGGCTCAGCAGCGCCCTGTTGATGGTGATCACGGCCGGCGCGGTGATTGGCTCCCTGGGGTTCGAAAAACGCTTCTGGTGCCGCCACCTCTGCCCGATCGGCGGCATGAACGGCCTCTTCGCCAAGTTGGCGATCAGTGAACTGCGGGCCGAGGTGGGCACCTGCAGCGGCAGCTGCAGCAGCTATGCCTGCTTCAAGGGGGGGCCGGCGGAGGGGGAGGGGCTGGCCACGGCGGGCTGTCCCCTCGGCACCCACCCGGCCCATCTCCAGGACAACCGCGACTGCGTGCTCTGCTTCACCTGCGCCCAGGCCTGTCCCCACCGTTCCGTGCAGCTGCGTCTGCGCTCCCCCGCCGCCGACCTGCAGCGCACCATGGCCCCACCGGCTGGGGAGGCGGGGCTGATTCTGGTGTTGGTAGGTGGGGTGCTGCTGCACCATTGGTCCACCGTGTTGGGCTGGTGGCCCCAGTTGCCGTCCAGCCTCAGCTCCGGGCCGTTGCTGCCCCGGCTGGCCCTGGGCAGTGGGGCCCTGGCCCTGCCGGCGGCCCTCTGGTTGCCCCTGCGGGCGCTCGCGGTGCGGCTGCGCCCGGCCGGCCGTCCTTGGCTGGTGCTCTACGCCCTGCTGCCGCTGGTGTGGGCGCTGTTGCTGGCGCAGCACCTGGCCCTGGGGATGGCCGAAGGGGGCCAGCTGCTGCCGGTGAGCCTGGCGCCCTGGCCCGGGCTGGCGACCCAGCTTCCGGTTTGGCGCGCCGATGCCCAGGTGATCGGCTTCTGTCAGTCCCTGGTGATGGCGGTGGGGGTGGTGGGGGCGGCGGTGTTGCTGCGGCGCCTGCTCCTGCCCACCTGGCGGGGCTGGCTGGCCGGCACGGTCCTGCTCCTTGGCCTTGGCGTGGCGGGCCGCTGGCTGGTGGCGGCCTGAGTCACTCCTGCCCCGGTGCGGGCCAGATTCCAGCCTCCAGCGCTGGCACGTGCCGGACCTGGTGGGGGCGGCCGAAATACACCCAGGCGGTGCGGCCGTCCGTGAGGGGCCTGGGCTGGCGTTGGTAGAGCCGTGGGACGCCCTCCAGCCGATCCAATCGCTCCAGGGTGGAGTGATCCACGGCATACACCTCTCCCCACACCACCCCATCGCCGGCAATGGCCATCGGAAAGGGTCCGAGGTCGTGGAGCACGGCCCCGGCCAGGCCACTTCGGCCTGCGAAGGCGGCCTCGCTCAGCCAGTGGTGGTTGGCCTCGCCCCGCTTGAGCGTGCCATACACGAACACCAGGAACGGGGTGTCGGAGCGATCGTCAGTTGGCGGGGCGGGCACCATTACGATCGCGTCACCAATTTTCAGACTCTGCCGTGACCATCGCCCTGCTGCTTGTGCTCGTCGGTTCCCTGGCGATGATGGCGCTGATCGTCAAGCGTCTGGAGAAGGCCTCCTGAGCGTTACCGCGTCGCCCGATCCCGTTCGGCCCTGGGGTTGGCGAAAAAAGCCGAAAACCCTGATTCCAACTCCAACAGCTGGGAGGGGGTGACCGATGCCCGTGGGGATTCGAACGCGCCCAGAGCCCTCTGCCATGGGCGGCAGTTGCGACCTATAGTGCGGAAGGGTTAAGCTCCCCTTCACAATCGTTTAATCAGATTCAAATGGAAATCTTCGCTTCCCTGTCGGACCTCCAGGCTGAGCTTCTCTGCGGCGGCAAAAAAGGCAAGAAGAAAAAGTCCAAGAGCAGCAGTCACCCTGAGACCGAAACCCACGTGGAAACCGAGCACAGCCTCAGCTCGGAACTGACCCACAAAAACAAGAAAAAGAAGTGATCCCTATCCCTAGGTCGTAGGGGTTGAGTTTTGGAGGATCGGCCGAGTCACATCGGCCGATTTTTGATAATGCGTTCGGCTCGTGGCCGGATTTACGGCCTCGCGCTAAAGACCTCCTTGTGCCGATGGCCGCCTGGACTGGTTTGGGCCCCTTTCCGCCAATCACCATCCAAAATCTTCCCAATTTTCGGAATTATTCGAAATCCTGTCGACGACGGCGGCTCAGTTAGTGGCCTTCGGCCCTAAAGATCTCCGCTCAAGCGCAGCCGACGCAGCAGGGTGTTCAACACGGTGTCCTGGCCGGTTGTGATCTCGGCGCGCAGCTCCATGCCCGGCCGCAATCGGCA
>CAIOCZ010000121.1 GCA_903856805.1 uncultured cyanobacterium
AAAAAGAAGCTCCAGCAGCTTCTCGAGGTTCATCACCAGCACATTCAGTGCAATGGTTGAACCCTGAGTGACAGCGAGCTTCTCGCGGATCAGACCCAATCCAAACCGTCGTTTGCCCTGGCCGATCTTTCCTTCGACAGCGTTGCGTTGCCTCTGATCATCTAGAAACTGGCGTTTCTCTTCAGCCAATAACTCTGAATCGCTCTTGGGACGACCGAGCTTTGGACCACTCAAGCGAATGCCATGGTGCAGGCAGAAGGCTCGATTGGCGCGTGTTCGATAGATCTGATCGGCGAAGATCACTTTGGGGTAGTGACCATGACGGCGGCGATAGGCCTTTGCCTGGGCCTTCAGGTCTTCTCCTTCGTTGTATCGATCAAAGCTGAGTCGATCCAGGAAGGTAAAGCCTTCACCTGTCACCGAGATCGAAATTCTTGCTCCAAACTCAACGTTGCACCTTGCCTTGCCACGCACGATCGGCCTGATATGAGCCTGTCTAAGGCTGACGATACGGTCAGAAATACTTCTGCTATCAGAGTGGTAAAGAATGTTCTGCTGACGAACCAGCTCGCTGACAACCAAAAGCTTCTGGTAGACGTATCGTCCAGCAGCCAGAAGGCTTGCACCACATGCTGTTAGGGCATCGATACTGGTGAGATTGCGCTTGAGATGAGCAAGCTGCTGCATGATCGCTTGACGGATTTTGTTGATTCGTGGTCGCTTCTTTTTGGCCACGGCCAGAAACTGCGGCCTGGCTTGATTGCGGTGTGTTCGAGGCTTATGGCCAAAGGCATCTCGGACCTGAGCATGCATCGCATCGATGAGTATCTCGGACAACTCTCTGCCTTCATTGAGCAGCGAGAGATCAGTGGATTGGAGAATATCTGCAGTTGCAAATGTTGCATCAATCAGCAATGAGCCCTGATTGGTCCGTGGCATGTCGGATCTGGTCTGCTGATTATCTGCGCGGCCGGTTTCACCTCCTTGGCTACCGTCGTCATCATCGTGATCGTTGGCAGCAGAAGAATGGATCACATTCTGACCATGCCGGACGATTCGTTCAATGCATTCATTCACCACTGATTCCGGAAGCCGTTTCCGGAAGTACACCATCATCGATGGGTCAAATGGTGACGAATACTGAAACCCTTCCAAGCCTAGGAAGAACTGGAGGTATGGGTTTTCTTTGATCTGCTCAACGAGTTCTTCATCCGTGAGACCCAAGCGGGCTTTGATGATCAAAGCTCCCAATGCCATGCGAAATGGCTTCGATGGAGCTCCAAACCCCTTGCAGAAATGGGATGCATAGTCATCTTCCAATTCGTCCCACGGGATCAGCTCGGCCAGTTTGATCCAGCGATTGTCACCTGAGAGTTGTCCGCCAAATGGCAGGAAGAAATCCTTGAACGAGAGCTGATCACGATGCTCACGCCGAACTATGTGGAAAACTCTGGGCGGCTTTTGGGCGAATTTGCGCCCGTTTGGTAACATTCTACCGTCTAAAAATGCCA
The DNA here is from genome assembly GCA_903856805.1 of uncultured cyanobacterium. GTDB lineage: Bacteria > Cyanobacteriota > Cyanobacteriia > PCC-6307 > Cyanobiaceae > Cyanobium. The sequence continues at coordinate 1,512 of CAIOCZ010000121.1, forward strand.
AAGTCCACTGCAGTGCAGTTGGTCTGTCCTTTTTCAGGAAGCCCTATGTATTCCATCGCGGCCAGAGATCGTTCCGGCCCGCTCTCTGGTGATTGCGGCCGGCGGCGGTCGTGATCTGGCCTGGCCTCATCAGCGCGTGGCCGCTGAGCTGCTGGCCCGCAGTGGCGGCCGGCTGGTGCATCTGCTGCTCCACGGCGGGGCCCGTGGTGCCGATGCCGCCATTGGCCGTGCTGCCCATCTGCTGGGCTGGTCTTCCGTGGTGATGCCAGCCCGGTGGGAGCGGCATGGCCGGGCCGCTGGGCCGATCCGTAATCGGGAGCTGCTCGAGCAGGCCATTGCCCAGGCCGTGGCCCACAACCTCCCCGGTCTCGATCGCCTCGGTGCTGGTGGTGGCGTTCCCCGGTGGCGTTGGCACCGCCTCGCTCGTGCAGCAGGCCCGCCGCATGGCCTCCCGTTCGCCGGCGGACCAAAAGCGGATGTCGCTTGACACCACCTGCTGGGTGATTGAGCACCTGCGCGGCCAGGCCGCCTACCGGCAGCAGCAGGCCAAGCGCCTCGCTGATTTGGCCCGCTCTGATGCCAGCCGGGCCGATGCCCTGGAGGAGTCGCTGATCTTTGTCCTCAACCAGCTGCAGCCGACCGCCACCCGTTTCTCGTTTCCGAATCACGAGCTCAGCAGCCGCAGGTCCTCCGCCGTCGTGATCGTCGACAAACAGGCCCTCGATTGCGAGTGGGTCACCGTCACCACCACCAGCAAGCCAAATAAGGCCGCCATCAACGAGGCCCTCAAGGCTGGCCGCCAGATCACCGGCGCCAAGCTCCTCTCCCGCCGCAGCTGGCGCATCCACTGACGGCCTCAGGCCACCTGTAAGTGGGGTTCCGGTGGTGCAGCCGGGATCATTCCCCTCTTCACACCATTGCTTCCATCGCCATGACCGTCGCCGCTCCTTACGCCAACGGGTCCCGCATCACGAGCCGCCCGCCATTGGCTCCGCCCACCTTTTCAAACTCGTTGACCGTCATCGTCAAACCGCCAGACGTGATGCTGCTGGCGGTGATGGTGTGTGTTCCATGCCCGATCAGAATCCTGCCAGTCTTCCCGCCACAACAAACCCCTTCAGGGTGTCATCGCCGGTGCCTGTGTTGATGTTGCCGTTGTTGTAGATGCCGGCGCCATTGGCATCGGCACTGGTGCCGGAGACCTTGCCATTACCGGATCCGGTGTCGAGCTTGCCTTCGATCTGAATGCCTACAATGCCGCCACGACCTGTGATCTCGTCGTTGCCGGCAAGGGCATGGACGGTCTGATTCGAGATGATATGCCATCCGGCTTTGGAGATGGCTGCATCTGTGAAGTTGTCAAAGGAGAATGTCTCAGGATTCCTGAACATGAGCTTCGATGGGTTGGAATTTTGGGGGTCTGCTGTGTGCGGCCTCAGATGGCAGCTTCTTTCGCTCAGAAGATCCCCAGCGAGATCCCGCTGAGGATCACGATGTTGTCGTTGAAGTCCCTGTCTCCATGTTCGGAGGCAACGGCGATGTCCTCGATGCCGAGCACGAAGCGCGAACGATCGGAGCCGAGGCGAACCATCTGGGTTTCAGCGCCGGGGTTGGCGTCGCTGAAGGAGGAGAAGATGGTGCTGCGGCTGCCGTTTTGTAGGAGGAGAACGCCGTAGCGCTTCTGGGTGTCGAGGGGCAGCGAGTTGTAGATGGCGGTTTTCCCGAAGGCTGGCAGCTCGGCGGCAGTGAGGAGGAGATCCTCAGCCTCTGAGCGTGCGAGGGCGGCCTGGAGGTAACCGGGATCGCGAGGGTTGAGGCCGTCGACCATGCCGGTGATGCCATCAACGGAATAGAGGCCGATGTGGTTGTTGAACCCGGCTAGGCGCTGCACCTCCAGCGAGGGTGCGACGGGGAGCTTGGCCGGGGCGCTACCGCTGGCCTGCCAGAGCTCAGCGGTGACGCCACCGGCAAAGCGAGCGGTGACCTGGTTGCCGTTGACGGTGAGCCCGAGGAGAGGGAGATCAATTCCGTCGCGGGTTGCAGTGGGTGTCCAGGTTTGGGTGGTGAGGTTGGGAACGGTGCTGATGGAACTGCTGCCGATGGCGCGGCCCTCACTGCCCTGCCAGCCGCTGGTGGGGTTGTTGTTGATGGCGATGGCTGGGTTAATCGAGCCGGCGCTTCCACCGATGGCATTGGTCAGGAGGGATTGTCTGGTGGCTCCCGCCTGCAGAGCGAAGGTCACCTTGCCGCTGCCACTGTCGGAGCGCCAAGTGGTGAGGGGGGCATCCTGCAGGAAGCGCACCTGGTTGGTACCCACGGATTCCACGGAGGCGGTGGGGCGGAATTCGGGGCCGAGCAGGGAGACGCTGGGCCGACCAGCAAGGGGATTGAAATGAAGCCGTAGGCTGGCCTGCACCTGCTGATTTTGCAGGCCATCGGCATCAAGATGCAGGCTTGCATCTGCGCTGCCGAGGGCCGCCAGGTGCTGGCTGCCCCGGAAGTCGCTGATTGAGATCTGGCGGCTGTTGGATGATGTCAGAACGTTGGAGTCTATGCGGGTGCTGACGCGTAGGTTCAGCTTGCTAAGCTGATCAGAACTGATCTCGTTGGTGTCGATTCGGAAGCTGAGTGTTCCGTAGTTGACGGAGTGTGGATCGAGTTTGAGTTCCAAGCCGGACACCACTGGCGTGCGTCCTGTCGCGGCATCTTGAGTGGGTTCGAGTAGAAAATGAACGGCCTTCTGCTTGATGTCAGGGATCTCCTCAACGGCAAGGGAGACGGATGCTGCGCCCCTCTTGGCCAGCGATTCGGGGTTCAGGGGGATGAGGATGTCTTTGGCAGTTTCGCCCGGCTCGAACACCACCAAGCCAGTGGCCACGGTGAAATCCACACCGGCTATTGCCTTAGAATCGTTGCCCTTGGTGATGTAGGTGACCACCTGCCTGGAGTTGGGATCGAGGCGATGAACCTTGAAACGGGCCATGGTGCTACCACCGGTGACTGGGTAAGCCTCGAGGGTGAGGTTGTTGCCAAAGGCCATGGTGTTGGGCCGGGGGCTTGGCAGGGACAGCGGAAGTTGCTGTGTCTGTGCCTGCGGTGTGCTGGCCTGGAGGGTTGGAGTGGCCTGCTGCTCCGTGCTGAAGAGAGAAGCGACCGTTGCCGCTGACGTTGATGTGTCCAGGGTGAGCACCTGGGTGTCGAGCCAGGTTGTGGCGGCGGCGCCCTCGGGGTTGAGGAGATAGATCAGTGTTGGGCTGGACTGGTCTGGTGTGGTGGCGGTGCCTGCGGCATAGGCATTCCAGAGCGCCCCGCCATAGGTGGTGTCAAAGGCGGGATTGCGTTTGAATTCGCTGCTGAGTACGACCGAATCGAACTTGTCGGGCGTGAGGAAGAGGATGCGATCTGGGTTGATTGCGTTGACTGCGGCGGCATCAAAGCGGAGGGTGTTGGCGCCGTAGTCGGTTGAGCTGATGAGCTCAATGTCGCGGAGCTTGGTGCCGGGGAAATATTCAGGGGAGGGCTCATTGAGGCGGAAGTCGTACGACTGCCCGGCCCGGCCCTGAAGCCGCAGAGCATCAAATCCCGATCCTGCATCGATGCGGATGAAGGCGTTGTCGGCAATCGAGATGGCATCATCACCGGCACCGGTGTAGATCACATCAGCGCCGCCGTTGCTGATCACCTGATCGGCACCCTGGATGGTGTAGATCACATCCACCAGGGGTGTGCCAACGATCACATCGTCACCGCTAGTGCCCACCTGGGAGGCGATGTTGAGGTAGTCGCCACCAAAGAGTGCGTATTGGTTATTGTCGTTTTGTTCAGGATCACTGGGATCCGAGATCAGGATATCCTTGAAGCCATCGCCGTTGATGTCGATGTTGCCATCGAGGGAGAAGCCGGCGAGGGACGACTGGGTGGGTGGGCTGATTATGGCGCTGAGATCAGTGATATGAAGGGTTCCGCGGGTAGAAGCATCGAAGCCTTTCAAATTATTGTTGTTCCAGGCGGCCATCAGGCGACCATTGACCAGGAAGGGTTTAACCCCTTCTGTATTGTATTCATCGACCAAATCTGGAGCGCTGATCTCGGCATCGGTGGGGTCAATGGACCAGCTACCCTTCTCATCGGCAATCGGCCTCAGACTTGTGATGGTATGTTTGGTGATATCCTCAAACCCAGTTGTATCTTTTTTGGTTTTGTAATATGATGTGATGTAAAGCAGTGACTGATCCGTGGCGAGACCGGTCACCCATGATTCATTCCCTCCGCCAATGGCAATGCCGGTATCGGTGCTCACCCACGAGAGGGATTGGTTCAGATTGGCGGCACTGGGGGCGCTGGCTATCTGGGTTAATAATGTAATGTTGCCAGTAGTAGAATATGATCCATTGAAGGCAAGAGCCGTGCGACCTTGGTAGCTTATTGCCTCTAGCCCACTGAAAGGGTGGGCCATTGGAGTGCTGTTGCCAGCGTTGATCTCACCGCTGACGCCGCTGTAGCCATTGGTCGCATCGGGGCTGCCGCCCCAGTTTCCATTGGCAGCGCTATTGAATGGATTCGTGCTGTAGAGATAACGGATCGTTTTCTCGCCCGTGCCATTGGAGAAGAAATACATGGCCAGGCGACCCTGCTCCTCCACCAAGACGGGGCCGCCTTGGCTCATTTCAGCGACAGTGGTCGAATCGACAGTGGTGATCACCTGGTAGCGCTGCCAGCTGCTGGCAGCGTCCGGGGGCTGAGCCTCGCACCAGGCCACATGGATGTTGTTGTTGTCATCCAGATAGGCAACAACGAGCTTGCCTTTGTGGAAGATGGCACTGGGCTCCCGAACGGGGCCCGCGAGCACTTTGGTCTGCTGCCAGGAGCCAGAAGCATTCTGATCTGCCATCCAAAGTCCCTGGGGCGTTATGCTCGTCCCCATAAGATCCTCGGCAGTCAGCACATAGGGTTTGCCGTTGGGGCTGATGGCAACAGACGGCGGGCTGCCCGTTTGGCTCGCCCCAGTGTTCAAGCTGTTTGCGGTGGCGACCGCCGTCAGTGCGCCCGGCTGGAAGGTGAGGATCGGCTCGAACCAGTTCTGCAGCCCGGGCATGTAGGCAGTCGGGGAGGTGCTGGCGAGGTCGTAGAGCTGGCTGCGGTTGTAGGGATTGAGGGGTGTCTTGAGACCGGCAGAGGTCCAGCCTTCCTTGGGGGATCCTGCCGCTGCGGCCAGGCTGAATGTGTTGCGGTTGGGATCCACATGAAAGAGCGATCCATCCAGCAGCACCGATTGCAGTGCCATGGGCAGTCCGTTGCTGTCCAGCGCGTAGCTCGGCCCTTGCGGTGCAAGGGAAAGCAGCACATCATCCACGCCATTGCCATTCACATCGCCAGCGGGGCGGATGCTCCAGAGGCTGTACGCCAATCCCTCCACCGCGGGGATGGAGCTGTTGGTGAATGGATCGAGGAAATCCTGGCGGCCATCGCCATTGAGATCGCCGTAGCTACCGCCGGCATTGAGCTCTGGCTTGCCCCAGCCGTTGGCGGTGTTGAGGCTGGTGGTGCTGGGGCTCATGGCGGCCAGCAGCGTGCTGGCCTGCTCCACATCCGACACGAGTGCGCTCAGGCTCTTGCTGGGCACAATCGCGCTGAGGCTGTTGATCGAGCCGCCACTGGCGGTGCTGAGGTTGAGGCTGAGGTTGCCAGCAGCTGGATCGGCACCAGTGATTGACGACACCGGCGTGGCACTGCTATCCCGGATGAAGGGGGCAGCAAGCTGCACGCTCTGGCTGGGGGCTGTGTTGTCGTTGTTGGCGAGGATCTGGCTGCTGGTGGCAGCGCCGCTGATGACCCGCAGGCCGGTGGCCAGCTTGAAGCCGGTCACCGCGTTGGCATCCACGTTGTTGACAACCACGTTGTTGGCGGTCAGCAGGAGATCGGCATAGCCGTCGTTGTCGAGATCGCCCACGGGCGTGAGGGTGGACCCGGTCTGTCCGGGCGTGAGCACCAGCGAGGGTGGCAGAGGGTCGGCCCAGACGTTGGTGATCGCCTCATTGGCATTGGGATTGATCCTTCCCACAAGCACCTGGTCGCTGCTCGTCCGGGCGTAGAGGCTGTTGGCGCCGTCGTTGCGGGCGCTGCTGTTGCCTGGGGTCTGTAGCACGGTGTAGGGGGAGAAGCTCCAGCTCGTGCCTGAGCCTGTGCCCTGCTGCACCGACACAACGTTTTTGCCGTTGACCACATCGCTGTAGCTGAGCACCAGCCCCTTGCTGTTGGCGGTGAGCCCCACGCCGGTGTGGTCGGCTGAGGCTGGCTGGGGCACAGGGTTCAGCAGGGTCCAGTCCGTGGCTTTGGCGCTGCCGGTGGTGAGGAAGATCTGGTTGGATTTGCCTGCCAGACCCTTGCCGGATTGATAAGTGCCGCCCTGGTAGGTGAGATAGGTCTTGCCGTTCAGGCGTGCTGCGGCTAGGGGCCCTGAAGCGGTCTGGGTGTCACGGTTGTTGTTGTATTTGATGACGGTGGACGGGCTGAACGTGCCGTTGAGACCGGCGCCAACGAACACCTGTGGATCGTCGGCGGAGGAACTGGTGCTGTAGAGCTCGTTTTTGACGGTGCCAACGTAATAAAGGGCCAGCTGATTTCCTTCATTGAGCAGCGTGGCGAATTCGGCGCTCTGATTGGAGGCGTTACTGCTGCCAGCCCGCACCGGAATCTGAGAAGCCCACTGGTTGGTGTCGGCGTTTTCGAGCTTGGTGAGGTAGAGGCTCTGGGCGTTGTCCTGGCCGATGAAGGCGAGGTAGAGCCTGCCGTTGTACGCGGCGATGGTGGGTGGCTTGTCGGAGGTCATGCCACCGGGCAGTTGCTGCCAGGGACTCCAGGTGCGGCCGTTGTCGGTGCTGCGGTTCCAGTAGAGCTGTCGGTTGTTGTTGGCGCTGTTCCAGCCGCGCACGGCGGAATAGAGCACGCCATTGAGCTCCGCGTAGGAGGGTGCCCAGGGTGAGAGCCCGCCGTTGGGCTCCTGCCACCCGGGATTGATCACCCCGAAGGCGACGGGATGGTTGGCGCCGGCCTGCTGGCTGATGGCCCAGCCACCCTTGCCATCGGGCAATTGCACACTGGTGTTGAGCCAGGTGGTGCTGTCGGGATCGCTGCTGTTGGGCAACGCATTGACCCAGATCTGGGTGTTGGCGTTGGTGCTGTTGCGCACATTGGCCAGCAACAGGGTGCCATCCACGCTCACGGGCGTACTGGCCAGGGAGGAGCTGATGCCGCTGGTGCCGGCATCGAGGGTGGTGCTGAGCCACTGCAAATTGGCCTTGCTGACATCAATGCTGCCGTCGTCTTGAAGCTGCACCCCAGCAATGGGCGTGCCGTTGGCGTTGAGCAGATTGAGGCGCTGGAGGGTGATCGAGCCGTCGCTGTTGGTATAGGTGAGGGCCAGGCCGGTGTCGGTGCTGGTGATCACCGGAGCAGAGGCGATGGCCGGCCCGCCAGGTTGGGGCGAGAAGCTGGAGGTGAGCTGCAGGCTGGAGCCGCCGTCGAGGACGGCGTACACATTGATCTCTGCCCCCTGCTTGACCGCGAGGACGGCGGTGGTGCCCAGCCAGGTGAAGGATGGCGTGGCATCGGCGGCGATGTCGACCCCCTCGTTGTTGAGGAGTTGCTGCAGGGCCAGAGGTGTGCTCCAGCTGCTATTGACCTGGGCGCGATAGACGAGGCTGGTCTCGACGGCGTTCGAGCTGCTGAGGCCGGCGAACAACTGGCTGGAGATCCCGTTGCTGACCCCGTTGAGGAGGGTGATGTTGGCACTGAGGCCGGCGGGCAGGGGCAGGGCCGGATCGGAGGCCTGACTGAGGTTCAAGCTGCCCGACTGGGGCGTGAGGTTGAGCAGTTGCAGTTGGCCGCTCTGGCTGGCAGCGCTGTAACTGAGCTGCAGGCCGCTGGCGGTGCTGGCGAGGCCAAGGCCGGTGCGCTGGCCGGGGTCCAGGAGGCGCTGGGCGGCCCATTTGGAGCCGTTGTTCAGGTCAGTGCTGAGGCTGGTGCCGATGTAGATCGCCTTGTCGGGGCGGCTAATGGTGCCCCCCTGGTAGGCCAGGTAGGTCTGGCCGTTGAACTGGCCCACGGTGAGGGGGCCGGAGGCGGTTTGGACACCTGTTTGGTCACCCGATGTGCTGTATTTGATCTCCGAGAGCGCCGACCAGCCGGCGGCCGTGGCTGGGGTGCTGCTTTGGGTCTTGAGGATCCGGTTGCTGCTGTCGCCCGATACGTAGTAGACAGCCAGCTGCTCGCTACCATTCACAACCTCACTTGCGAGGCTGGCGAACTCGGCCGTCTGCATCGTGCTGGAGCCCGGGGCGACCGGGATCTGATAGGCGGTGCTCCACTTGTTGGCGTTGGCGTCGGTGAGCGAAATGATGTGGATCTTGCGCGCGGTGAGATCGGAGATGCTCTCGTTCGAACCAGCAGTCAGATAGCTCAGATAGCTCAGATAGAGCGTGCCATTCACCACTGCAAGGGAGGGTGGCTTCTCGGAGGTGACGGCGTTGGGGAGCGCCTCCCAAGCGGCCCAGCTGGCGCCACCATCCAGGCTGGAAGTCCAGTAGATGGCGCTCTCGCCTGGGCCGCCCTGCACCGCCATGTAGGTGGTGCCGCCGATGCGGGCCAGGGCCGGTGTGGCCAGCGAGGAGCGGCCATTGACCGCCTCCCAAGGGCTGTTGGCCGGGGTGGTATCTGGGGTGGTGCTGCTGGCGGCCTGGACTATGCCGCCGTTCACCCACAACACGCCGAGGGCATCGCCGCGATCGACGAGCTGGAGGCCTGCGCTGGTGGAGAAGGCTGTGGAGCCGGAGCTGCTGCTGAGCAGGCTAGGGGTGCTCCAGGCGAGGGGATTGTTGCTGCTGGGATCCCAGCTGGAGAGGGAGAGCATGCCGGTACCGTTGACGAAGCCCAGGTAGAGCCGGTTGTTGCTGAAAGCCAGGGAGGGGCTGGTGCCGGGCTTGAGCGCAAAAGCCTGGCTGCCTCCGCTGAGGTTGGTCCAGTTGTTCCAGCTGTTGCCGCCATCAAGGCTTTGGCTGAACCAGAGGCTGGTGCTGTTGCTACCGACCCCCTTGACCGCCGCGTAGAGCGTGTTGCCGACGGCGATGACGCTCGGGGCGGTATCGGTGAGGCCGCCTGCCACATTCACTCCGGGTAGAGATTCCAGTGGAGCGCTAGTGGTTGGATCCACCGGCGCCAGGAAGCCGAGGCTGGAGCCGACGGGGAGATCGCTGCTGCTGCGGCCATACAGGATGCCGGTGGTGCTGCCGGCCCCCTGATTTCCGTCGGCGCTGCTGCTCAGGTTGCGATCAAAGAACAGGGCGATGTCATCCATGCCATCACCATTCAGATCGCCAGCTGGGAGGATCTGAGTGCCGTTGGCCACCGTGAAGGTGTAATAGTTGTAAGGGGCATTGGCCAGGATTTCCTGGGTGTTGGCTCCGAGTTCAATGCAAATTGTCGTGAGTGCAGCGCCCGGCTTGATCGACATGAAGTCGCCATAGCCATCGTGATTGAAATCACCGATCGAGCGGAGGGATCCCTCGGTGGTGCTGGCGAGTCCCTGCAGAATGAAGCCGTTGTCGCTGGCGAGGCGCTCAAGCTGCAAGTTGTTGATGGCTTCGAGGTAGGACTGGCCATAGGTGATATAAGCCTCGCTATTGGTACCTGAGCCCAACTGGATATCATTAAAGCCATCCGCATCCACATCGCCTGCCCCAAAGCTCCCAAGCCCTGTTGTCGCTGAAATTCCGTGTCCCATTAACGAAAGAATGGGATTGGAAAACCGGTTGTTAACTTCTGGATCGTCAACTGCAGATTCTGGATCGTCAACTGCAGATGTGAGCACCCCGATGTTGCCAGGCCTCACACTTCCCACGGACGGCTTATCGTTATTGTCCATCCCATCGATCAGCTGGTCTGAGCCAAACAAGACATAGCCATTCCCAGCGCCGGCTGAGGCACTAGGTGCCTGAATCAAGAGGTCTTCGTAGCCATCTCCATTGGTATCACCTAGATTGGTTACGCCAAAACCAAACTGGTCGAGATTCTCGGATCCGTACAGTGTCAGCGCACTTGTAAGATAGGCTAGATATTGATCACCAGTGTTGGTGTTGCCTAGATTGGCGTTCCGAATCCAGTCAGGCGTATCACTGCTTTCAGGGTTGGCGAATGGCTGGCTTGTGTTAATCAGATAAACAGCGCCCGGGCCACCGGCACTGGCTGCGCCAACTGCCAGCGTATTCTTCTTATTTGTATTATTGTGGTCCCCAAAGCTAAGGCTGGAGCCAAAGTCTGTTGGCCCGGTAGTGTTCCAAGGGTTTGGACCATAGAACGTCGCCGAGGCCTTATTCGGAAGCAGGGTACCCGACGCCATAGGATTGACTGCATCGAACCAATAAACACTGCCAACGGCACCTGTCTGGATGGCGGGGTTATTGACTTCATTCGCCTTGGCTATCGGCTTGGCCTGCTGTTCCTTCAGTGCCTGCATATAGACACTTTGAGGATCCGCAAGCGCATTCGTCTCCTTGGTATTGTTGTTGATAACGATATCCACTAACTCGCCGTTGTTTGTGCCTTCGCTGCTGCTGACGTAAACATCCAGACCTGTTCCAGCAGTGGCTGAGATTGCCGGTAGCATGACTTTGATTAGTGCTCCTTGGCCATAGGGGTTGGAGGGATCTCGATCACCAGCCACTAACTTCTCAACCGACTCCGTGCCGCTGTAAAGAAGAGAAGCCTGCACACCTGGAGCACCAACAGCTAGTGCTCCTGTGTCACTGACAGCCAGCGAGGCCCCGAGACTGGCGCCCCAGTAGCTCGTCGCAGGCCCGCTCACATCATTTGTGTCTGTACGACCTGCGATGCCAAGAGTTGGATCGCTCAGCGTATGGTTTCCGGCATTGAAGACCGTGCTCGACCTCGAAAGCTGATACTGATAGACGGCACCGATCGGTACGGATTCAAGATCGGGTCCAACCTTGCGCGAATAATTGGGCGCGCCGATGAATAGGGTCTTCGATTCGGTATCAAAGGCAAGGGCCCAGCCGAATGCTGACTGGCTTGAATCCTCGTTACCGCTTGCCATTGCAGGCGATAGCACGGTGACATGGTCAGCAAGACTATCGGGACTGGCCAGATTGAGAATCGTTCTTCCTGTTGAACTGGTGAGGTTATCCTTGATCCAATTACCGTCAACAATCACAACTTTGCCGCCGCCATTGGCGGCAGGAGCGCTGATCACCAAATCCTTCACGCCATCACCATTCAGGTCCTCCACCAACATGGTTTGGGCGAAACTCTGCCCCCAGCCGGCTGTTGGATCCGCTTTGATCAGCAATCCGCCATAGGATGTGGGGTATGTTGCATCATTAAGAAGTGGACGGTTAGGAGACTCCGGTGAGAATTTGCTGTTGGCTAGTGCATTGAGCCACGTCTTGGGTTTCTCTTGAGCATTGATGTTTTTGTTTTGCTCTGTAGAAGCAATGCTGAAGTCGCCTGTGTATTGAATCCACACACGCCCTGCGGGATTGCTGATGGCATTGTCGGAGGTTGGCTGTGCAATCGCCAACCAGCCGCTGTTCAGTTTGGGGGTGTCGGCGCCGGTGTCGGGTTTCGATGGTTTTTCAAACCATCCGTAGGCTGTCGATTGGCCAAAGCTGAGAGCTGGCGATGCGGTGGCCGGGCTCCCTGCAACATCCGGCGATGAAGTGCTGTTGAGCACAATGCCACTGTCGATGTACTCGAGTTGCAGCGGTGCAGCCTCAATGACAGCGGCTGTCGCCAGTGCCTTGCTTCTGTTGCCATTCGTCGGCGCAGAAATAAAGCTGGATATCTCAGTGGTGTAGTCCTGCAGTGATGCTGTTGACGAGTTAGGGTCGTCGACGGTTATTGTGACCTTTGAAGTGTAACTCTTGCTGGGATCAAGGTCGCCAGTATCACCCTTCGCGCTGTCTGGTTTTCTCGATATCAGCAGGCCGAGCTCAGGCTTGTTGGAGAGAAAAGTGTAATTCAGGTCGTCTAGCGTTGCCCTGGGCTGGAGCGTGGCGAGAGTGGACTCCTTGCCCATTAAGATCTGTTCGGGCGCAAGGTAACGTTTGACCGATGTACCTTCCTTAGGCGTTAGTTCGACCAAAATCTTCCGTAGCTTATCGCCCCCAGGATTGAATTGAATTTTCGTCGCCGTTCCCTTTGTCCATGTTGCTCCCTTCCAGACCGTCTTATCGATCACAACCACCAAGTCCTGCTGCAGTGAGTCTGCATTGGCGGTTGCGGCTGTTGCCAGTGGTTGGGTGATCGGGTTGAGGGGCGCGGCCTCAGACCAGCTGCCCGTCAGTGATGTGCGGCTCGAGGGAGTGAAGGTGGAGCTGAACGTGGCGAGCACGGCAGCGTTTGGGTTGACGTTGCGCGAACGCCAATGCTCGGTGATTGCTGATTCAATCGCACCGGGATTGGGAGTGTCTTCGGTTGCTGGGTAGCCCAGTTGTTTAAGAATAACCAAGGCGTCTTCTGCACTTGGTTGAGGCCATGCATCACCGAGACTCCCCGTTTGCGGTGGAGCTGAAAGTAGGGCTTTGTTGTAGAGGGCAAATTGATCAATGGCCCCGCCAGCATTATTGGGTAACAGCAGAGCGATGTCGTTGATGTTTGTGGCAAGAAAAGCATTGGTTACACCATCTTTTGACGCCACCAATTGGTTGTCAACAAACAGGCTAGCGGTTCCGCTATTGGTTGGGATTTGCGTCACAACACCGTTGATGGTGTATTTCCGATAGTGAGGAAGATACGTGGCCACTACGTGGTGCCATTCACCATCACGCAGATCAGCCGCCAATGGAATCTGACGTTTGTCGCTGGGCGTGGTGGCAGAGGATGTCAGGGATATTCCATCGGCAACATCAAACACGAGATTGCCGTTGCTGTTGACCGAAATAGCAGGTCCAGGTGAAACGGCAAATTCAAGAGGTAGGCCGCCATACTGTTCAAACCCTGATGCCGAGCTTGTGCTTGTATCTGCCGGATCCAGCGTAAAAGCTACTTTTGCAGAAGCGAACAACCCTTGATAGTCCCATAGCGACTGAAACATCGACTGAAGTCTTTGGTTCTTTGCTGCATCACTAGACAATTGGCCGGCCGGATTTGTGAACACCATTCCACTGTTCAGCTGCGCACTCGCAGTGTTGATGCTGACAGCATTGAGCTCCGACACAGGCCGGCCCGTGTTTTGATCTAGCGAACGATTGAATTCCAGGGAGGTGGTGGGAACCAAATCGATCGTGTTGGCGGCTAGACCATCACCGCCAACCAGGTCTTCAGGCGTGAGTCCATAGCTGGCGAGGAACGTATTGACTCCGCTGATGGTTTGGCCGTTGTAGAGATTGGTAAGGGTGAGGGCATTGCTATAAAGATTGCTGCCGCCATCGCCTCCCAACGCTGTTGTATTTGCACCGGTTGCGTCTAAACTCCAGGCCCAGGCATAAAGCTCATTGGCCTTAGATGTGCCGGTGCTTAGAGCGTTGTAAGCATCCTCGAACCCATCAGTAGCGGCTTGCTGATAGGTGATCCGCTGCACTGTGAAGGTCGACGTAAGTAGCCAACCGCTTGGAGCAATGGCCGGACCCACGGCTTGTTCGCTGGGTTGCCCAAAGGCCACAAGGCCAGCACCTTGGGTGGCATTGGAGCCGGCGGGCAGTTTGGCCCAGAATTCAATCGTGTAGGGGTTTGAGCTGCTGGGGGTGCCAATCAGTGCGGATGGGGCGAGTTGATCTCCCTGCTCAATGGGATCTGCGCTGAGTTGATAGTCGCCAGTGCCGGTGGCTGGATCGAAGTGGATCACTGCGTTGATGGTCGTGCCGAGCCTGATCCCTTCACCCACGATCTGGTCACCCACTGTCAGGCTTCCGATCAACTGAGAGACGCTGAGGATTGTTCCTGTGATGCTTCCGCTGAAACTCGAGTAAGGCAGTCCAAGCTCCTTGCTTGAGATGGGTGCGGGATTGCTCACAGCCTCAAGGGTGCTACTGGTGAGACTCTGACTGCGGTTGATGCTGTAACTGCCGGTGCCCGTGGACGGATCGAAGGAGCTCAGTACTTCGCTGATCTTGGTGTCTGGAGCGAGTCCGGGGCCCGTGAGCAGGTCACCGATTGCCAGGTTGCCGGTGAGGGCCGTCACCGTGAGGGTGGTGCCATCGATGCTGCCGATCAGCTCGCTGAAGGGGCTAGCGGGCAATTGATCGATCGGTGTGCTGTTGGCGAAGCTGGTGAACAGGCTGTTCTCACTGCCAGTGCCGGTTTCAATTACACCAGTGCCGTCGATGTTCTGCACGGCGCTGCCACTGGATTTGGACAGGGCGCTGGCAATGACGAAATTGAGCCCAGTTTCGGAGGCAACTGTGCCGGTTGTTGTGCTTGAGGCCGTGCTGCCGATATTGATATCATTGAAACCAGGCCCGAGATCTGAGAATTGGAGGTAAATCAGCGGCTCGTCATTCAGCACCGACTCCACATAGGGTGTGCGTACGTTTTCACTCCAAGTCAGAACAGCGGCATTATCAACCTGGCCACTATCGGCATTGATCTGCTGCTGAGAAGCTACCGAAAGGGATTCGATACCCACACCGATATCATTTGTCTGATCCCAGGGAATCGTCGTGATCGTTGACCTGCCGTTCGCATCCTTGAACAGGTCGTTCCACTGCACAGTTGCTGCGTTGGGGTTCAGGAAACCAGCCTTAAGGAATGTCGGAGGCACCAGAGGCGTGGCGTCGAGCCGGACTGGCTGGCTGCTGCTGCCAACGATCTGGCTCGTGTTGAGCCTGTAGACAGCACTGCCTGTGTTCGGATCGAAAGCATTGATAATCCCTGTGATCAGTGTGCCTTGCTTAACACCATCTCCCGTAATCAGGTCACCGATTCGTAGACCGCTGCTGGCGCCACTGAGGCTGAGGCTGTTGCCAGCGATCCAGCCATGGATCGGAAGTGCTTCGGGTAGCGATCCCTTAATGGAAGCAATGGACGTTTCGTCCCATACCAATAGGGTGCGGATGCTATCGCCAACCCTTACATTAAAAGCTTTCAGATGCCTGATAATGGCATCGTCAGGTTTATAAAACGACGTTCCAGGGGTTGGAGAGTCCCAGTCATTAATAGAACTATTGTAAAGCCTGTAATTAATGCGCTGACTTCCATAAAGTGATGTCAGGTAGTTCTGATAGCTTATGCTGCCATCTGATGACGAGACGGGTATGACCGTGTCGCTGGCTTCCACCCAAAATACTGCGCTTGTAAACTTCTTACCACCTGCGATATCGATGGCCACAGGCGTGCTCGCCACGCTGAAGTGAGGGAAGTCGATCCCATTTGCTGCCTTGGTATAAAGACTTTCAAGGTCCACGTCGGCAGGTCCGACCACCTCATAGCGTCGATTACCGTTCGCGTCCAATGTAAAAGCATTAAGGTATCGGAGAGCGCCTGTACTTGACTGCACAACCACACGATTGAAGACAGGCCATGCACCTTGAGATGGCGACTGTTGCCATTGATCGTTAATTCCATCTGAAAGCCAAACAGCTTGCGCGTTCCGGGTTGCCCCAGCGGGTGCTGAATCTGCATTCTGCGGGAATCCAGGGTTGGCGCTGTACGAATGTTCTTCAACAACATTGTTGAATCCTAGATTCTGTGGCGCAACGCTGAAGGATGGATCAGGGCCAGTCCATGTCGAAGCGATCGACAGTGACTGCGCATCAAGTGTGAGAGTAACGTTCGGCCATGGAGACAGCACATCAACATTGGGTGAGCTTAGGTACATGGGATTTTCCATCACAACCCTCACGATCTTTCCGTTGCTGACCCCAACAGTGGCCGTCGTCTGATTTAAGGGGGTTAGGCTGTATTCAGCAATGCTGGATCCAGCAATCCTGATCGGAATCCCTGTATAGGTTTGCAGACTGTTGTCTGATGGAGAGGGATTTGTTAGTCCTGGCGCGGAATCAGTGCCCCCTAGACTTGAATCCGAAATTGGGATCGCTTGGGGAATAACGCCAATCGCTTCTCTTGTGAGGGGCGCATCATCTAAAAACGTGCGGACCGTGATCACCGGAATTTCATTAAGAAGATCACGGAATCCCTGGCCGCTTGCCTTTGGTGATGAGGCGAGGATCCCTTGTTGGAAGACATCCGGAATCAGGACATAGGCGCCACTGCTGGGTTTCGTCTCTGGTAGCAGCAGATATCTGCCATCACCAGTTGCTGGTATTCCGATCTCTATTGACTCAGCTTGAACCTTTCCATTTAAGACAGTAAAGCTAACCGTCGCTGGCGCAGAGCCAGGGAGAAGATCACCCAAAATGGGCACATTTTTCCAGACACCATCCTTCAGACCCGAACCAGGATTCGTCAGAATGACCGGAGATGTAGATGTGACTGAGCTC
This sequence comes from uncultured cyanobacterium, assembly GCA_903856805.1. GTDB lineage: Bacteria > Cyanobacteriota > Cyanobacteriia > PCC-6307 > Cyanobiaceae > Cyanobium. The sequence continues at coordinate 17,960 of CAIOCZ010000121.1, forward strand.
CCAACCTGGCCCTTGGCATACCCATCTAGTAAGAACAAATAAAGCTGACTTGTCTCGTCTAAGCCTTCGGATCCACTACCCAGGCCTGTGGCGCGCACGGTTGAGGCGGGCAACAGTACTGATCCGGAGGCGGGAAGATACTCATAGGCCAACGAGTTGGTATCACCTGTATCGGCTAATCCCAGTGGTGACCCCGCGGATAACAGACGTGCTTGCGACGGCGGCTTTGGAAATACATGTTTGTATGCAAGAAGAGGGACGCTGACTCCAAAAGGAAAGGCAAGGCCCAGGTCGAATGTTAAAGTGTCTTCCCAGTTCGAAGTATTGCCGGCGTAAGCATTACTTTTGCCGACGATATACTTATTGCTCAAGGACGCATAGCCGCCAAATAATCCCTTCCACAGATAACGCCCATTAACGAGTATATTCCATACGAATCCACTATTGAACGCAGCTGTCTCGCCGTTCGCGAAATCTGGCGCCACTGCCGTGGCGAGGCCGGCTGAAGCATTCAGGAATTGGACAGGGTAATAGAGCTTACCAGGTGAGCCATTTTCGGACCATTTCTTGTATCGATTAGTCCTCTGATAACCCGCATTTGCCATGCTTAGATAGGCTTCTGCCGGGCCCAATGAGCCAATCGTAAGCCCCCACGTCTTCAGCCAGCTGGGCATGGAAGAAGGAGATTCATCGTCCCTATGTGGAGCCTTTATTTGCCTCTGAAGGGAATATCCTACGGAACTGCCTAATGACGCTTGGAAATAACTACCAGTTGCATACCTATTCCTCGTATCACCTTCAAAGCCCAATGAGAAAATAAAATTATCTGACAACGACTTTAATTCGATCTGGCTTCGGTCTCTGATATGTAGGCTGTTGTAATTGAATGTTGTTGTCCGGTTGGCGACAAATGTCCCGATCCTACGATTTTGATTAATCACGCTAATGGGATAACCATTTCCGGCATGAAGCAATGCTTTCTTGTAATCTCCTCTCTCGGAAAGCCTTTCCAGAATTATTGCAGCTCCAAACGTGTTCTTGACTGTCTTGCCTCCATAGCCACCGAAGCCGAAACTGCCTTCTAAGGCAATTTTCCACTTTGGATCTTTGACGCGAAAGCCCTCAGTCAAGGCTTCCTCATTATTCCCTTTAACCAGATTTCTATAGACGGGGTTTGGTCCGTATTCCGGTTGTTTCCATGCCCCCCAGTCCAAGGGCGGCGATGAAGTTGGATACTGCAATTTCCATTTCGTCTTGAGACCCGACAGCAACGGACCAACCAGCAGCTTGCTGTTCGAGCCAAATTTCCAGACGAAAGATGTGCCGCTTCTGGTCTTCCCATCGCTCGTGCTTGCCAGCGAGCTCAGCGATTGGGGAGACTGAACCGACTGAACCGACTGAACTTCCAGTTGCTGGCTTTTTAACAGTGGCTCAGCGGCCGCAGGCTGCTGTTGTGCAATGAATAAATCACTCCGGTTAAACTGAAGAGAATTGCTTACTGCACCGGAAGCCGCCACCGGGGCTGGAGACGTAGCAAACGTGATCTCCTGGTCGTTTAGCCTGTAGTCATCATCGTCGCTGCCACTCAGGGCGAATTTCTGCTCCACCAGCTCGCTGTCGGAACGGGCTCCGGTGATGGTCGTCAGGCGACTGCCCTCAACTGCTGCTAAGGGTTCACGCCTCTGGGTCACCAGCTCAAAGCCGCCAGCGTCTGTTGCTCTGAGCGCAAGTTCTTCGGTGGCCGTGCCGCTATTGCTGAGCAGCAGGGGGAGGCTCCATTCCAGCTGACCGTCGCTCGCCCAACGCCCGAGCGTGCCAAATACCTTGGCCCCTTCGCCCGACCCCATGCGGTAGGCCAGCACGATCCCCGGTGTGTTGCCCGCCTGGTTGCCCGTGGCTCCGCTGGTGGTCCAGAGGTTGTCCACCATCACGGCCTGGAGCTTCTCGCCGCCGAACGCCTCGGGCACGATCGTTCCCTTGTCCCAGCGCTGGGCCTCGGCATTCCATTGGCAATGCCACAGCAGGCCGTTATCAGCCAGGAAGGCGTGGGCGGTGCCGTTGGCGTCGTTGATGATCTGGATGCTGCTGGAGTAGGGCATGGCGGGCGCCCCGGGCGGGCTTTAAAGAACCTGTGGCAATGGTGCAGCAACTTGACCTTTGCCTGCTAGCTACATTTGTCGTGGTTTCGCGGGCCGAGCATCGACGTTGCCGGCTCGGCTGCTGCTCTCGGCAGGGAGCCCGCATAGGCATGGGGCTCTCCTAGTCTGACCAGATCGACCAGACCAGACCATGGCTTCTGCTCAGGGCGCTCCCTCGCCCGTCCCATCGGGCTCCGCCGCCCCCCGCTGCGTCAACGTTCAGGAGGCCAAGACCCACCTTTCGGCCCTGCTGGCCCGGGTCGCGGCCGGTGAGCGCATCGTGCTGGCCCGCCATGGCAAGCCGATCGCCCAGCTGGTGCCGCTCGATCCCCGCCCCCGTCGGCAGCTCGGCTTCCTGCAGGGTTGCGTGGATGAGGCGTTCTTCGAGCCCCTGTCCGATGAGGAACTGGAGCGCTGGGGCTGATGAACCTGCTGCTCGACACCCATGTGCTGCTGTGGGCCCTGCTGGAACCTCAGAAGCTCTCGCCGCCGTTGCGCAGCGCCCTGGAGGACAGCAACAACACGCTCGTCGTGAGCGCCGCTTCCGCCTGGGAGATCGCCACCAAGTGGAGGCTTGGAAAACTGCAACAGGCCAGCGCCGTCGTTGAGAACTACCCCATGGCTCTGCACCGTCTGGCGGCGGTGGATCTGCCGATCAGCGCCGCCGTGGCCCGGCAGGCCGGCCTCTGGGATGTGCCGCACCGCGATCCCTTTGATCGCCTGCTGGCGGCCCAGGCCCGGTCTGACCACCTTCTGCTCGCCAGCATGGATCCTGCGTTCGCCTTGTTCGAGGGGGTGATGACGCTGGGATGAACGGTGTTAGCAGCCGTCAGCCCCGGTGCTCCACCAGGCCCAGGGCGATCGCGTGGGTCACCACCTGGGTGCGGTTGGCGGCACCCAGCCGGCGGCAGAGGCGGCTCACGTAATCGCGCGCGGTGGTGGTGGCGATCTCGGCCTCCTGGGCGATCTGCTTGTTGGAGAGGCCCCGCACCAGGCCCTGCAGCACCTGCTGCTCCCGGCGGCTCAGCTGGATTGCCCGCGTGTTGTCCAGCCGCTCGCGGATGCGCGGATCGCGGTAGGTCTGCCCCCGCCGCAGGGCCTGCAGCGCGCGGATCACCACGCCGGTGCCGAAGCTCTCGCCATGCACGATCGCCTGGGCCTGGCAGTCGGCCAGGGTGTCGGCCGTGAGCCACTGATCGTTCTGCACCAGCACCAGGATCTGCACCGCCGGGTTGAGTGTGCGCAGCCGCTGCGTCAAGGCGCTGCCCTGATCCTCGCCGAGCGAATCGCAGAGCACCACCAGCGGGGCTCCGCGGTTGCCCTCCTCCAGCTCCTGCGCCACCAGATCCCACACCTCCTGCTCCGTGATGCCGCAGCCGCGCAGGTTCGGCTGGCGCGAGGCCACGGCCAGGCGCGCCACCAGATGGGCCTCCAGCCAGGAGCCGCTGCCGAACACGATCGGCCAGCCCCCCAGCAGGCTGTTTACCAGGCGGGTGCGGCGCAGGAAGGCCCGGCTGCCGGGCAGGAAGCGGTGGGCTTCGCCGGGGGTAGCAAAGAGCAGCAACTCGTGATTTGGCTCACCGCCCAATTCTTATGGCATCAGCAGGAGCCCTCGGGATCCGTGGCACTCCGGCGCAACTGCCGGCCCACGCTCCGGGCCGCCAGCAGCAGCGCCGCTCCCGTGGCGATCAGCGCCAGCAGCCGCAGGGCCAGGGAGACGGGGCTCAGAGAACCGTTCAGGGCCGCCGCACCCAGATCGCCGGCCACCACCAGCAGCGGAAATCGCGGCACCAGCACCAGGCAGGCCAGGGCGGAGGGAGCGGGGGCGGTCGTGCCCAGGGCGCAGGCGGCGTTCACGAGGACCATCGGAATCAGGGCCATCCGCAGCAGCACCATCAGGCCCAGGCTGGCCGGCCGCTGCAACAGCCGCTCCAGGCGGCGCCCCCGCCGGCTTGCCGCCAGCCAGCGCTGCAGGCGCCCCCGCAGCACACCGCGGCACAGATACCAGTGGATGGTTAGGCCAACCGCCTGAGCGATCACCACCGTGAGCAGGCCAACGGCGGTTCCGAACAGCGCGCCCGCCAGCACCACCAATGCCCCGCAGGGCAGGCCCAGGCCCAAGCCAGCAGCCAGCAGCACCCCGAGCACCAGAGGCTGAATCGGTTCCCCCGCCACCCAGGTGGTCCTTGCCGCCGCACTGGTTGCAGAACCAGGAGCCACTGCCGTCCCGGTCGTCAAAGCGATACCGGTCCCGCCCCCCGCAGGCGGGGCAGGGCTGATGGCGGTTGCTGAGCTGCTCGGCGTGCAGCCCCCCAAGCACCTCAAGGATGTCCCGCCAGCGGCCCGAGGCCGCCGTCATCACGTCGCTTGCCATGGGTGTCTCCACGGCTCAACGACGATGGGCTGCTGCCGCCAACAAGGGCCCTGGCATGGCCATGCCAGTCCGCTCTGCCGCGATCACGGCATCGATCACCTGGCGCAGCACCGCCGTGATGGAGACGCTCAGAGGCGGCGCAAAGGAAGTCATGGATGCCTGAAACTCTGAGCACAGCCTGAGCGTACCCGGCAAGGCTTGATAAGTTGAACATTGCTGAGCCCCTCTGCTCAGCGCAAAGCCTGTCGTCATGCCCATGGCCCCGATCGTCCTGCGCGACTACCAGCAGCAGCTGCTGAGCGATCTCCGCGCCGCCCTCAAGCTCCACCGTCGGGTCTGCGCCGTCATGCCCACCGGTGCAGGCAAGGGTCAGACCATCGGCGCCATCGTTCAGGGTGCTGCAGGCAAGGGCCGGCGGGTGCTGGTGCTCGCCCACCGGGCCGAGCTCATCGAGCAGCTCACCGGCACCGTGCGGGCCTGGGGGTTGGAGCCCGACGTGGTCTCCCCCGGCATGCGGCTACAGGGGCGCCAGGTGGCGGTGGGCTCGGTGCAGACCGTGGCCCGGCGGCTGGAGCAGTTGCCGCCGCCGGATCTGATCATTCAGGACGAGGCCCACCACCTGGTGGTAGGCAACGTCTGGGGCCGGATCATCGAGGCCTGGCCAGGTGCCCATCTGATCGGCAAGACCGCCACCCCCGAGCGCCTCGACGGCAAGGGGTTGGGCGTAGAGGCCGGCGGCTATTTCCAGGCCCTGGTGCTGGGTCCCTCAGCGGCCTGGCTGGTGGAGCAGGGCTGGCTGGCAAAACCCCGAGTCTTCTCCTGGCCAGGAGCCAGGAACAGCAAGCTCCGTCGCCGCATGGGCGAGTACGACCTGGAGCAGGCGGCACGCGCCTTCGGGGACCGGGCCGCCATCGGCGATGCGGTGTCCCACTACCGCCGTCGACTGCACCCGGGTACGGCGATCTGCTTCTGCTGCACCATCGAGCACGCCGAGCAGATGGCCGGCGCCTTCCGCGCTGCGGGAATCCGGGCCGCATCGGTGAGCGGCGGCACCCCTGCCGATGAACGCAAACGCCTGATCGCCGGGCTCGGTCCCGGCGAGGTGGAGGTGCTCACCAGCTGCATGATCATTTCCGAGGGCACTGACATCCCCTCAGTCGGCGGCGCAATCCTGATGCGGCCCACCGCTTCCTTGGGCCTCTATCTGCAGATGGTTGGCCGGGCCTTGCGTCCCGCGCCAGGGAAGAGCGAGGCGGTGATCCTTGATCACGTGGGCAACGCCCATCGCCACGGCCTGCCCACCGATGAGCGCGAATGGAACCTGGCCGGCCGCAGGCGCCGCGAAGGAGTCTCGATCACGATCAAGGACTGCCCGGTGTGTTTCTGCAGCTGCCCCAGTACTGCACAGGTGTGCCCGGACTGTGGCCACCTGTTCCTCACAGGCGAGCACGATGAGCAGCGCCGCGGGCTCCAGCAGCTTGAGGGCGAGCTTGTTGAAGTCACTGGAAGTCGCCACCGGCCCAAGCCCCAGCAACAGCGGCCCCAGAGGAGGCACCCGGCAGCTGGCTGCCGCACCTTCGAGCAGCTGCTGCAGCGCGAGCAGGAGCGCGGCTACAAACCCGGCTGGGCCAGACACGTCTGGGCTGCCAGGCAGCACAACAAGGCAAACAGCAGTACGCTTTGACGTACGGGTGAAGGCCATGTCATGACCACCGTGTCCGCCACAGAAGCCCGCAAGCGGCTCTATGCCCTGATCGACGAGGTGGGGCAGTCCCACGAGCCTGTGCAGATCACCGGCAAGCGCAGCAACGCCGTGCTGCTGTCCGAAGACGACTGGCGCGCCATCCAGGAGACCCTGCATCTGGTCTCGATCCCGGGCATGCGTGAGTCGATCCTTGAAGGCATGGCCACTGAGGTGAGCGAACTGAGCAGCGAACCGGGCTGGTGAGCTGGACTGTTCTTTTCACCAAGCAGGCCCAGAAGGACGCCCGCAAACTCGCTTCCGCATCCCCTGCTCTCAAGCAGAAAGCTCAGGGCCTGCTGGACATCCTGGCCGTTGACCCCTATCAGCAGCCACCTCCCTACGAGGCCCTGGTCGGCGATCTGCGAGGGGCCTGCTCAAGGCGCATCAACATCCAGCACCGTCTCGTCTACCAGGTGCTGGAGGAGGAGCGGATCGTGAAGGTGCTGCGCCTCTGGAGCCACTACGAGTAATCCCGCCCGGCAACAGGAGGCATGGCCTCCTCCCCTAGCGAACACGAGATCCAGCAGCGCATTCGCCTGGCCTGCGGCCGCGGTCCGGTGCGGCTCTGGCGCAACAACACCGGCGCCCTAGTCGACCAGCAGGGGCGCTTCGTGCGCTTCGGGCTGTGCAAGGGCAGCAGTGACCTGATCGGCCTGCGCGCGCTGGAGATCACGCCCGAGCTGGTCGGCCAGCGGCTCGCCCAGTTCGTCGCTCTGGAGGTCAAGACAGCCCAGGGCGTACTCAGCTCGGAGCAGCGGGCCTTCCTGAGGCTCGTTCAGGAGCTCGGTGGCGTAGCAGCGGTCTGCCGCTCCGTGGAGGAGGCCGAGCAGCTGCTTGGCACCCCGAGGCAAGTGCTGCTGGGACACTGATGGATCCGGCAGAACTGCAGCAGCGGCTGAGGCGGCTCGCCCAGGCCCACCCAGACGAGCACCCCTACACCCTTGCTCTGAGATTGCAGGCAGAGACAGGGAAGGTGATGACTGGGCAGCTTGCCAAGCACATCCTGCAGAGGCTCGGACAGGATCGGACCTGATATGCCAGGACGTGTCAGGAAGTGACTAGGAGTGCCAAGCTTGCCGTATGGTTCGGAAAATCCCATTCAGGATCCTGAACGTGGCCATCACCTACGCGGAGCTGCTTGAGCGCCAGGAGGAGAACCGCACAGCGTTCGGTCGGATGCTGCTGAACTGGCGAAGAACCAACGGCTGGACCCAGTACACCGCCTGCAGCTGGGCGGAAGAGGCCGGCTTCGATGCGATCTCCTACGGCAACCTCTCGGTCATCGAGCAGGGCAAGGCCGGTGAGCTGCGGCAGAAGGCCTTCTGGCAGCTGGGCGAGCTGAACCGCCGCATCGCCGAGAAGGACTGGGGCCCGATCAAGAGCCAGGCGATCAAGGAGAAGCTCGAGAACGCCATCCCGCTGGGAGACGACGAATCCCCGGCTTGGACGCCCCTGGAGCTCTGGGCCTGCTACTGCGGCCTAAGAGATGTGCCGGCAGCGTTCCGCACCACGCCCGCACCGACCGTTGGTCAGCGCAAGGCCACGGAGCTTTCCAGCAAGTGGCGCAACCAGATGCGCCGGGTCGTTGACGAATGCGGCCTCGAACCAAGCGATGCCCTCAGCTCCCTGGCGGTTGAGGCGAGCGAAGAGCATCGCAAGCGCTTCTTTGCCGTCCTCACGGGCTTCGGTGACTACAAGCCGGAGGAGCTTGCCCCACTGTGGGTCGAGAGCGACCTTTACCTGCCCAAGCGCTGGCTGGACCAGTGGGAGGCGGCCAACAGGAAAGACACCAAGCCCAACGGCCGCAGAGGCAAGAAGCCAGTCACGGCCTGATGGCTAGGAATTAACAGCCGCTGTGGGTGCGGCTATCAGGTAACAGTGCTAATTTTCGGATCAGCGGGCAACCGCCCGATTCGATCCGTCATGGCTCCTCCCCCCAGGCCTCATGTGGCCGGCACTGAAACGCCCGGCTCCGCTGATGCGACAAGCATCCCGGCTTCCGAAGCGCTGCCGGCCATCCCGGCCCACGCCACCCCAGAGCAACAGCTCACCCATACCCTGGCCAGCTTCCAGGCCGAGGCGTCCACCATCACCGCCGCCGATCTGGCGGAAGTGGTTCACGCAGCCCGCCCCGCGTTCCGCCGCGGGATGTGCTGGTCCGCCCACCTGCGCGAGCAGCAAGGGCGCTCCAGGCTGCAGGTCACGGTGATGCACGTCGCCGGGGCCGAGCTCTGCAGCGAGTACTGGGCCGATGAGGCCAGCGACCTGGCCGAAACGACCGGCCTGATGCTGGCGATGCTGCTGGGCATTCCTGTGTCTGCACAAGCTCGGGCTGTACAGCCCAATGCAAATGCAGAAGAGCAGACGACTGAAAAGCCTGATGTGGATCACCCGCAGCAGGCTTGCCCCGATCAGCAAGCCGACGATCCGTCTCCACAGGATCCAGTCCCCCTGGCTGGCTCCAGGGATGGCGGCACTTCTGCAGACGGTGATCCAGCCCTGGCCCCGCTCTCCCCTGAGGAGGTCGGCGAGGTTCACCGCCGCGTGCTCGAGCTGCCCCAGGCCACACGCCGTGAGCTGACCACAGCGTTCCGCGAGCACTTCCAGGTGCCGCGCAATGCCCGCTCCATCGGTGATCGCATCACCCAACAGCAGCACAGCGACTTCATCGAGCTCTTCCTCGAGGAAGCGCAGGGCCAGGAGCAGGCGGCACCTCCTGCGGAACCAGGCCCATGAGCGAGAGCCATCGCCCCCGGCCGCCACGCCGCTACGGCGTGGTCATCGCCTTCGACATCTACGACTGGGACGGAGAGAACGGCTGCGGCATGACCTTCCAGCCCCGCGCCGTCCAGGTGGTCGAGTTTGTGCCTTACGAGCAGGTGGATCCCACCGATGGCTTCGAGGAGGTCGAGGGCTACACCACCACCGGCGCTGGTGCCGGTGATTGGAGCACTGGCGCTGCCGACGACGGCGAGGAGTTGTTCTGATGCCGCTCGATCGTCAGGGCATCCACTCCGGGGCCTGGAGCGGCAGGCCCCCTCACCGGCCCGGCCCCCAGCTGCCTGCGTTCTGCCGCAGCCGCAGGCCCACCGTCATGGTCACGGCCTCCAGCCTGTCTTGCCTTCGCGGGCTGGTGCTGCTGGGGCTGGCGTTTCAGATCAGCACCTTGCTGCTTGTGCTCGCCGGGCCGGTGCCGACGCGGCCAGTCACCAGCCCCAGCACCGTCTTCCGCCCCGATGCCGGCACTGACGCCGGCACTGACGCCGGTGAGGTTCCACCTGTCACACCGTTTTCAGACCGATGAGCAACACGGCTTCAAGCTCCCTGGTTCCCTTTGACTTCGAAGGCAGCCAGATCCGCATCTTCACCGACGAGCAGGGCGACCCCTGGTTTGTCGCCACCGACGTCTGCAACGTGGTGGGCATCGGCAATCCTCGTTAGGCCACGACCCGACTGGATGCCGACGAGAAGGGTGTCATTTCAACTGACACCCCTGGCGGTGTGCAGTCCGTGGCCACGGTGAATGAATCCGGGCTCTACTCCTTGGTGCTCGGCAGCCGCAAGCCGGAGGCCAAGCGCTTCAAGCGTTGGGTCACGCACGAGGTTTTGCCAGCGATCCGCCGGACTGGGCGCTACGCACTTCCAGGCCTAGCGCCCACGCCGGCATCCTTGCCCTCAGACAAGCAGGACAGCGTCGGGGCCCTGTTGCTGATTGGACAGGCCGTCGCCCAGGTCCCCAGCGTGAAACCCGGTATCGCCATGGCCGCAACGCTCACCTGCATTCAGGAAAACACTGGGCTGGCGACCGAAACCCTGCGGCGAGCCCTGCCGGCAACGGAGGACCCGATCTGCTCACTGAATGCCACAGGGCTCGGGCAGCTGTTGGGGATGAAAGCCAAGGACACGAACCAACATCTCGCAGCCTGCGGGCTGCAGATCCGCAATCAGCGTGGGGAATGGGAACTAACCAATGCCGGCCTGCATTGGGCAGAAGCCCTGCCCTATTGCCGCGGCGGCCACAGCGGCTACCAGATCATCTGGAATCCCGCCGTGGTCAGCGTGCTCCGGGAGCTGGCCTGATGGAGAACCACACGATGCCACCCCCATCCGGACGTCACCGGATTTGGGTGACGACGGCAGAGGCCTGTGCAGCCCTTGGGATGAGCCGCGAAACCCTCCGCCAGCTGCGGCTGCGGGGTGTGCTCACCCCGGGCAAGCACTACAGGCGTTGGGGCTGCACCCAGGGCCGGGGGCCCCTGCAGTGGCACCTGGAGAACGTGGAGGCCACCATCACGGGTTGAAGCCGCAGGCATCTGAGGTTCTGAGACCTCAACCTCGGCATGCAGAGGCGGGGAGGGCACCAAGGGAGAATCAAGAACCGCTCCGATCGTCTTGCGCTGCACAAGAGCGGTCGGGTCGATGTTTCAATCGTTGGCCGGTCTCCATGCGAGCCAGAAGAGTGATCTCTACGCCCCCTCGCTCCATTTCAAGTTGCTGGCGAGCCAAAGGGTCTACAGCGCCCGAGTCGGGCTGCAGTACCGCACACTTGGTCTGCCAACCGCCGATGGCGTGCATTGGTTCTGGATCGGCACCCACGCGGAGTACGACCGCTTGATTGGCGGCTGAGTCCACCGCGTTCATCGACCTCTTGACCCCGCCCCGCTATCCCCGCGCTGCTGTATTGGGTGGGCCGTTAGGGCATCGGTGACGGCGGTGAAAGAAAAGCTGGGGCCGCTCGCCATAGCTCAGAGCTCGCCGTTGAACGCCTGGTGCAGGAGGGACTTCTTCAGTTCCTCCAGGGCGGCGAGTTTGCGTTCGTAGATGCGGGTGAGGTGTTGGGTTTCTTTCGACAAGGTGTCGAGTTGCTCCACCACAAGATCTTGATTTGCCACATTAGGTAACGGGATCTTGACCGATAGAATGTCTCCCTTGCTGATATTTAATTGGAGACCACCTGCGCCTTTGCTTTTGTAGAATTATTTCACCGAGGGACTGGTCAGAAAATACCTCAAATATGGAGGACGCACGTCAGATGAGAAGCCCTACATTTTCCCGACTCGTTGGTTCATCAGGAAGTTTATGCCGCCCAGGTTTCCAAAGATTGTGGGTACGCCTAGAATCTTTGGGTCCCCCGCCATGTCGATCATGGCGATAATCAAATCACCTTCACTCAGCAAAAATAAGGAATATTCCTTGGCAAAAGAATCAGGAAGGAATCTTTGATTATGCTCTGAATCAAAGTTGCCGCCCGGGCGGATACTACTCATTCGAATGTTAAGGAACCTCTGGGCAACGAGCCCTCAAAGAGGATCCAAGCTTGCGATTTGCTCGGAATGAGCAATTTATGGGAGATCTGAGGCTTTGATAGGCCTGATTTCACCTTTACGGCAGCCAAAATTAGCTTATTTGGTGGAATTCTTGCCCGCAATGGGCACGCTAATCCTCCGATCACGAATTGCATAGCAACCTGCGACGTTCCATGAATAGGTTCGAGAGGGCGGCCAGCACATTCACTTTGCAGCGGTTCTTGATCATTCCCCGCAGACGGGTCTTCTGAAAGCCGAACTGCTGTTTGATCACCCGAAACGGATGCTCGACCTTGGCGCGGATATGCGCTTTGGCAGTTTCGACCAGATCATCCAGTCGGCCCTCCGGCGTGTCAGGCAGTACTCGACGCTTCCCTGGTCGCATGGCAACGCGAAAGCCGATCCCCCGGCCTTGCATCTCTTCTCGCTTCTCAATTCCCTGGTAGCCAGCATCCGCATAGACCACGGTTTCCTCGCCGTGCAGGAGATCAGCGGCTGGGGTGAGGTCATGCCCATGGGCAGCCGTGGTTTCCACTGAGTGGATGAGGCCGCTTTCGCTATCCACACCGATGTGAACCTACCGCTTCGCAGGCCTGCGGCTACATCCCGAAGTACCACTGCTTGCCCTTGCAGGTCTGGTGCATTTCCGGATCCCTCTCCTTCCTCTCGTTCTTAGTGGAGCTGGGTGCCGCGATCAAGGTGGCATCAATGATCGTGCCCTGCTTCATGGCCATGCCGTTGGCCTTGAGGTGGGCTTTGACCACTTCAAAGATCTGTTTGCCGAGATTGTGCTTCTCCAGCAGGTGCCGGAACGTGAGAATCGTTGTCTCATCAGGGATCCGATCGCTGATCATGTCGATCCCTGCAAATCGGCGCATCGTCGGCACCTCGATCAGCGCATCCTCCATCGCTGGATCGCTGAGGTCGTACCACTGCTGCAGCAGATGGATGCGCAGCATGGTCGCGAGCTGATAGGGCGGACGACCACCCTTGGAGCTGGTCTTGGGATAGTGGGGCTCGATTAGATCAATCAGTGCTTTCCACGGCACAACATTTTCCATTTCGCCCAGAAATCGTTCTCGCCTGGTGCGCTTTTTGGCAGTGGACTGCTCGTAATCACCAAATCCAAGCTACTTACTGCCCATGAACCCAGTCCTTACCTGTGATTACACGGGTATTTTCGCGCGGATGGCTCGGGTTTTCCAGAGCCTCCCTAGGGACTGCTGGGAAGTGGATTGTCTGGCTGCTGCCTACCCTGGAGTAATTTTTCGTAGGTTTGACGAGCAAAACTGTTGTTCAGTTTGATCGCTCCATGATGGACAGCCAGCAGTCTTCTGTCAAATCTGCTGACCAATTCGGCGACGGTTGCTGGACTGCTCAGTGGGATCGGTGGCTTGTCCGACGGCACTGAAGCACCAGGCTCCTGGGTGATCAGCAGTTGATTGTTGGCCAGGCTGCTCCTGAATTGAGAAAGCAGCTCAATTCCCATTTGATGGTCGTCCCAATTGGCCTTGACATGCTCATCAGAACCACCAAGTGTGAGAGAACAAACGGTCAGCACCAATAAAGACAGTGAAGAGGTGAATACAGCTTGTTCGCAACGTGAAATTTCCCCAACCCCCCTCGGCAAGCGGACCACACCCATGATCACGAGAATAACAGCGGCTCCGGTGGCGACTGCGCTAAGAGCGCCTAACTGAATTCGGTAATGACGCGCCAGATGGCATTGCCTGCTCAACCTCATTGTCAAACTTGCATTCAATTGGTTCAATATCAGCCTTTGACCCTTAGATGCTCCTTGCAGTTCTCGAATGAGTTCTTCATTCATTCGATAATTCCAGATCAACATATTGGTCGCATCTCCTCTCTTCAGTATAGTAAGGGAGTCCAGGTTGGCTGTTTGGTATCCCTTTTGCTCGAGCACCGGACAGAATTGGAGCCTTGCAGCCGTGTAGCTGGTAAACACATACGATGCCACATAGATGACCAAGCCCATCAGACCGATGCTGCCTGCCAGGAGTGCCTGGCCCCAACGGGTCAACCTTTGCTTGGGTTCTTCCGGTGCGCCGTCAACAGGCACAACTTCTATCAGGCGGGGAATCAGAAGACGGAGGACCTTCTCCATGATCCCGGGAAAGTTCGCTTGTGTAGTTTCTGCTTCATCCTATCGGCTTTTTCTGTTGCAGCAATGGCCTTACCCTTCCGTGCCAGCTCGGCCAGTTGCTGCCGAAGCTCGGCAAGACGAATACGGCGTGGATCCGGTTCTGGCATCGTTTCACCTCAGCGCCTCACAAGCCTCTCCATCTCCATCACCATCCAAGTACGTGTGCCCCTCCCGCAGCAGCTGCTGGGCCCGCTCCCAGGAGCCGACATTTGCGCAGTACCACCGCCGGCCTGGACTGGACGCGGGAGCTGTCCTGTCGTTAATGATCGTCAGCGTCACTGGGCGCTGCGAGGGCTGGCGCGGGGTGCCTCGGTTGACTGCTCGCCAGTCCCAAGGGCGCTGGATTCCGCCGTCGTACCTCCAGACCCCTACGCGATATCGCTGAGCCAGCTTCTCCCGATCGAGATAGGCCCATTCGTCGCACTGCTTCAGGTACTGGCGGTAAGCAAAGGCGTTGCCTTGCTGCACCAGGGTCCTCCCCCCTGCACCTTCCGTGAACTACGAGTCGGCAACTCTACGAAACATGTCCCAACTCCAATCCTGACAAGGGATCTGAAGTCTGGGCGGCTGGTTTATCCATTCGGTTCACGGGTCCGAGAACCACCTGTTCAAATTGCTACACAAGGCCTGCTGGGTGGCCTCCCCCCAGGGGGCCGCGGTTGATCCCATGGGTGTCGATCAACGTGGCGCTGACGTCCTAGTGGCCTGGCAGCTCCTGGCTGGTACGGATGGCCTACCCGTTCCAGAAGGTAAGTGGAGAATGAATGGCTCAAGGTGTCCCATTGAGTCGCTTGGGTTACATCGGCTGCGGTCAGTGCGCGCTTCAGCGCCTCTTGCACCACGCCACAGGCTGTGCTCGTGGACTACCCATGAGCAGGCCCAGTCTTGATTGGCGTTGGGATCCTTCCTCGCCAGGGCCTCGGGCCTGAGCAGCCGGCCCCAGCACATCCCTGTTAGAGAACCAACAGTGTGGCCAGGGCCTGGTTCTGGCTGGACGCGCTCACCTGCTCCGCCAGCTGCCGCCCCCTTCGATTCAGACTGATCTCCATCCCCGGCGCCGGGACGCCCTGATCCCCTCTCCCCCAGCCCCTCTAAGTGGTGGCGCAACCCCTGTGAGCGGTGGCGCCGCCGAGCCCCCCTGGCGGTGGCAGCTGCGCGAGGCCCTCGCCGCCCTGCCCCATGAGCGGCGTCGCCAGCTCCGCAGCCTTGAGCCCGCCGCCACGGGCTTGTTGCAGGCCCCTGGCTCCGCCGCTCCCCTGCTCGACCTGGCCAGCAACGACTACCTCGGCCTCAGCCGCCACCCCGCCGTCCTGGCCGCCGCCGCCGCCGAGTTGTCCGCCAGTGGCCTGGGGGCCGGCGCCTCGCGGCTGGTGTGTGGCACCCGGCCCATCCACCTGCGGCTGGAGGCCGAGCTGGCCGTCTGGCTGGGGCGGGAGCGGGCCTTGCTGTTCCCCAGTGGCTTCCAGGCCAACCTCGCGGCCGTGGTGGCCCTGGCCGATCGCCACAGCCTGGTGGTGGCGGATCGGCTGATTCACCACTCCCTGCTGGCGGGGGTGCGCTCCAGCGGTGCCACCCTGCAGCGCTTCGCCCACAACGACCCCTCCGACCTGGAGCGGCGGCTGCGAATCGCCCGTCGTGACCGGCCCGACCGGCGGCTGCTGGTGCTCTGCGAAAGCCTTTACAGCATGGAGGGTTCCAGCCCGCCGCTGGCCGCGTTGGCGGCCCTCTGCGCCCGCTACGGGGCGCCGCTCTTGGTGGATGAGGCCCATGCCCTCGGGGTGCTCGGCCCCGGCGGCCGGGGCCTGGCCCAGGGGCTGCCGGAGGTGGCGATCGTGAGCGGCACCTTCGGCAAGGCCTTCGGCAGCGGCGGCGCCTTCCTCGCCTGCGACGGCCTGGTGGGCGACTGGCTGCTGCAGAGCAGTGGCGCCTTCCGCTACACCACCGCCCTCGCCCCCCCCCTGGCCGCCGGCGCCCTGGCGGCCCTCCATTGGCTTCAGGTCGACTCGGGGGTGGCCCCGGCCCTGCTGGCGCGCGCCGAGCGCTGGCGTGCCGCCCTGGAGGCGGCCGGCTGGCCCCGGCCCCCCGGCACGGGGCCGATCCTCTCGCTCCGGCTCGGCGACGACCTCACCGCCCTCGCCGCCCAGGAGCGGCTGGCGGCGGCGGGCCTGCTGGCCCTGGCGATCCGGCCCCCCACCGTGCCGGAGGGCACCGCCCGGCTGCGGCTGGTGCTGCGCCACGGCCTGCCATCCGGCAGCCTGGGACGACTGCTGACGGCCCTCGGCCCCGGCCCTGGTTCTGCTCCCAATCCCCTCCCGCCCTCCCCTGGCTGACCCCATGGCGCCCCCCCCGCCCCCGCCCCTGCAGGTGATCGCCATGCACGGCTGGTCCGGCACGGCCTCCGCCTGGGAGCCCTGGCGGATCGAGGCGGAGGCCCGCGGCTGGCGTTGGCGCAGCGGGGAACGGGGCTATGGCGCCGCCCCTCCCTCCCTGCCCGCCTGGCAGCCCGAGGGGGTGAAGGTGGTGATCAGCCATTCGATGGGGATCCATCTGCTGCCCCCTGCACTGCTGGCCGCCGCCGAACGGGTGGTGCTGCTGGCTGGCTTCGGGCGCTTCGTGCCGCCCGGCCGCGAGGGCCGGCAACGGCGATCCGCCCTGGCGGCCATGGCCGCCGGCCTGGCCGAGGGGGCCGACCCCGAGGAGTCCGCCCTGCGGGCCCAGGCCTTGCTGCGGGCCTTCCTGGAGCGGGCCGCCGCCCCCGATCCCGTGTCCCTGATGCTGCCCGGTCCCGCTGACCAGCCGGTGGGGCCCCAGGCCCGCCAGCGGCTGCGGGACGACCTGGCCCTGCTGGAGGCCTGCATCGACCTGCCCGCTGGCTTTCCCGAGGGCGTGCCCGTGCTGCTGGTGGAGGCCGGCAGCGATCAGATCGTGGGCCCCGAGGTGCGCGAACTGCTGCGGCAACGCCTGCCGGCGGCGGAGCGGCTGCTGTTGCCCTCGGCTGGCCACGCCTTTCTCTCCACCCCTCCTTTGGCGGCCGTGCTGCAGTGGTTGGAGCGGACGGCCTCGCCATGACGGTGCTCCCCCTGGCCAGCGCCCCGGCTGACCTCAGGGCCACGCCTGACTTCAGCGCTCAGGTGCGACGGGGGTTCGGACGCCAAGCCGGCAGTTACGAGCACCATGCCCGCCTGCAGCAGGCCGTGGCCTGGCGCCTGGGCCGGCTCTGCCGCACCCTGCCCCTGGCCGCTGGCCCCTGCGCCGACCTGGGCGCCGGCAGTGGCCTGCTCAGTCGCGCCCTGGTGCAGCACTGGCCCGCCCTGGCCGGCCGCTCGCCCCTGCAGCTGGATCAGTGTCCAGAGCTGCTGGCCCGCAATCCCCTCGGCCCCGGCCTGCTCTGGGACCTCAACAACGGCCTGCCGCAGCCGCTGGAGCGGGCGGCGCTGCTGGTGTCCAGCTTCGCCCTGCAGTGGCTCGATGCCCCCGCCCCCCAGCTGCGCCACTGGGCGGAACAATTGCGGCCCGGGGGCTGGTTGGTGCTGGCCCTGCCCACATCCGGCAGTTTTCCCCAGTGGCATCAGGCCGCCGCCCGCGCCGGGGTGGCCTGCACCGGCTTGGGTCTCCCCGCGGCCCAGCCCCTGCTGGCGGCGGCCGCCGCCGGCGGGGTGACCCTGGCGCGGCAGCAGGTGCTGCGCTTCAGCCGGCCCCGGCAGGGGGGGCTCGCCACCCTGCGCCACCTGCGCCAGCTGGGGGCCAGTGCCAGCCGCCAACCGCCGCTGCCGCCCGGGAAGCTGCGACGGTTGCTGGCCCATTGGCCGGCCGGAACGCCCCTCACCTGGGAGGTGCTGCTGCTGCTGGGGCGGAAGGACTGATGCGCCTGGTGGTCTGCGGCACCGACACCGACGTGGGCAAGACCGTGGTGAGTGCCCTGCTGGTGCAAGGCCTCGGGGCCACCTACTGGAAGCCGGTGCAGAGCGGCCTGGAGGGGGGCGGCGACACGGGCCGGGTGCAGCGCCTGCTGGACCTGCCGGCGGCGCGGATCCAGCCGGAGGCCTATCGCCTGGCGGCTCCGGTGTCCCCGCACTGGGCGGCCGAACGGCAGGGGGTGACGATCGATCCGGAGCGGCTGGCCCTGCCCGCCATCGAGGGCCCCCTGGTGGTGGAAACCGCGGGCGGGCTGCTGGTGCCCCTGCGGCGCGACTGGCTGCAGATCGATCAGATCGCCCGTTGGGGCCTGCCGGTGCTGCTGGTGGCCCGCAGTGGCCTCGGCACCCTCAACCACACCTTGCTGTCGCTGGAGGCCCTGGCCCGGCGCCGGATCCCGGTGTTGGGCCTGGTGCTGAACGGGCCGCCCCATGCCGACAATCCCCGCACCCTGGCGCAGCTGGGGGGCGTGCCCGTGCTGGCTGTACTGGCCCCCCTGGATCCCCTCAATGCCCCTGCCCTGCAAACCATTTGGCAGGCCAGTGGTCTTGCCCGTAGCCTGGGGGCATGAGCCGTCGTGACCTGGTGGTGAGCGCCGTGGTGGCTGGGCTGTGTGCCGCCATCCTGGTGCTGTTCACCGCCATCGAGGACACGCCGATGCGCTGGCTGCACTGTGGCCCCCTGGCCCGTCCGGAGGCCTGGGCAGACCGCCATTGCCGCTGATGCCAGCGCCGCTCATGGCAGCGCCGCTCATGGCAGCGCGTCAGAGCTGGCTGCGGGCCCGCACCGGACAGAAGCCGCTGATCTGGGCCGCATGGCGCCGGGCGATCTCCAGCGGCCAACCCTGACGGAGCTGGTCGCGCACCAGTTCGATCTGGGCATGGCTCCAGCCTTGCCGCTCCAGGGCCACGCGAATCCCCTGCCAGTGGCCCTCGGCGAACTGCTCGGAAGGGCCCGTGGCGCGCTGGGGGCGGCCCTGGGCGTGGTCAGGGGGAAGGAAGCGGTTCGATGGACGCAACGTCCCTAGGGGAGAAGCACTGACCCATCATGGCAACTCTGATGTCCGGCGCCATCGCGGCCGTCTCTCCGTTGCCCTGGCACCCCCACCTCTGGCATCCAACCACCCAGGTGGCCACCACGGATCCACCCCTGCGGGTGGTGCGGGGGGCCGGGGCGCTGCTGGAGCTCGACGACGGCCGCCTCTTGATCGATGCGATCAGCAGCTGGTGGGTGACGCTCCATGGCCATGGCGAACCAACAATCGCCGCCGCCATCGCCCGCCAGGCGGCCAACCTGGAGCAGGTGATCTTCGCCAATTTCCGCCATCCCCCGGCCGAACAGTTGGCGGAGCGGCTCAGTGCCCACACGGGGCTGGAGCGGCTGTTCTTTTCCGACAACGGCTCCACCGCCGTGGAGGTGGCCCTCAAAATTGCCTGGCAGTGGTGGCGCAACCGCGGGGAGCCCCGCTCCCAGTTCATTGCCTTCGAGGGCGCTTATCACGGCGACACCGTGGGGGCGATGGCCCTGGGGGAGCGTTCCCTGTTCTCGGCGCCGTTCGAGCCCTTGCTGTTTGCGGTGGCCCGGGCCCCCTGGCCCGCCACCTGGTGGGACGACCCGGGGGTGGAGGAGCGGGAGGCGGCGGCCCTGGCCCGGCTGGACCAGCTGCTCACCACCCCCACCGCCGCCGTGATCCTCGAGCCCCTGGTGCAGGGGGCCAGCGGCATGGCGATGGTCCGGCCCCAGTTCCTGCGGGCAGTGCAACAGCGGGTGCGGCAGGCCGGGGCCCTGTTGATCGCCGACGAGGTGATGATCGGCTTCGGCCGCAGCGGCAACCTGTTCGCCAGCCAGGGGGCCGGCCTGGAGCCGGATCTGATCGCCCTCTCCAAGGGGCTCACCGGCGGGTTTCTGCCCATGGGCGTCACCCTGGCCCGGGAGAAGCTGTATGAGGCCTTTGTGGGGGAAGACCCGGCGCTCACCCTGTTCCATGGCCACAGCTTCACCGCCAATCCCCTCGGCTGTGCGGCCGCCCTGGCCAGCCTCGACCTGCTGGAGGCCCACCCGGAGCGTTATGCCGGTATGGAGGCGCGCCATCGCCCCCACCTGGAGACCCTGGCGGCCCGGCCGGGGGTGGGCCGGCCGCGGCTGTTGGGCAGCATCGCCGCCGTGGACATCGCCCAGGGGCCGGCGGGGTATCTCAATCCGGTGGGGCGGCAGCTGCGGCGTTCGGCCCTGGCGGCGGGGGTGGTGCTGCGACCCTTGGGCCAGGTGGTGTATCTGCTGCCGCCCCTCTGCATCACGGATGAGCAGCTGGGGCATTGCTATGCCGCCATCGCCAGCGGCCTGGAGCAGCTCTGAAGCGAGCCCGCCTCAGGGGCCCGCCAAGATCGCCGCCTCCACATCGGCACGGGAGAGGCCGTAAGGGAAATAGCGCACGTTGTCCTGGCCCTCGTGGTGCCAGCTCACCCGCAGCTCCTCGATCTCCAGCTCGATCCGGGCACTCCACTCGGTGCGGTGCAGGTCCCAGCGGATGGCATGGGGACCATCCTGGCGGGCTCCCAATTGCCGCAGCCAGGCCTCCAGAGCTGGCAGGGGATGGTGATAGAGGGGGGTTTCGGCGGAGGGCAGGGTGGACATCGCGGCGGGCCGGGGGCTCAGGAACTGGAGAGAGAGGGGTCAAGACAGCGGCCCGGCGGCCGGCTCCTGGAGGGGCACGGCCAAGGGCTCAGGGGCCGGCCCGGTGAGCGGCTCAGTGGGGCCAGGCCCCAGGACCGGTCCGGGCGGCCACCAGCTCGGTTGGCGCATCAATTCCGTCCCCCGGGCCCAGGCCACCCCGATCCCCAGCACCAGGCTGAGCACCAGGGCCACCGCCAGCAGCAGCAGGGCAAACCATTCCCCGCCCGATAGGGCCCGCCGCACCGGCAGGGGCCGGGCCAGGCGTGGACCGGTGGGGTCCCCGGGGGCCGCGGGGCCGACGGTCGAAGGGGCCGGCCTGGGGGTCGCTCCTGGGGCGGCGGCAGCCAGCTGCCGGTCGTAGGCCAGGCGCCGGCTGGGGTCGTTCAACAGCGCGTAGGCCGCTTGAACTTGTCGAAAGGCCTCGGCGGCTTCAGAGGACGGCAGGCTGGTGGTATCGGGGTGGTACAGCTTGCTGAGGCTGCGAAAGGCCTGGCGCAGCTGTTGAGGCGTGGCGCTGGACGACACCTTCAGCAGGCTGTACAGCGTGGGCCGGAAGGGGGGCTGGGCTGGGGCGGGCATGGGTCCGGACGGCGCGGCACCACCCGGCGCGATGTGCGGGATCCTAGGAAGAATGCTCCTCTGCGACCGCGGATGGCCGCCACCCCCCCGTCGATCCCTGATCCGGATGCTGGCTTGTTCCCTGGCGCGCTCCCTGGCTCGCCCCTCTGGACGCCGCTCAGTACGCCCCCCAGTCCGCCTCCGGGCCTCTGGGCGGAGCTTGGCTGGAGCCCCTCCCCCACCCAGTTGGATCAGCTGGTGGCCCTGCAGCGGTTGCTGCGCCAGTGGAATGGCCGGGTCAACCTGACGCGGTTGGTGGAGGGCGACGACTACTGGATTGCCCAGGTGTTCGACAGCCTCTGGCCCCTCGTGCCCCTGCTCAATGGCGGTAGCGGGGAGGAACCAGCACCGCTGGAGCTGGTGGATGTGGGCACCGGCGGTGGCTTTCCTGGCCTGGCAGTGGCGATTGCCTTGCCCACGGCCCGGCTCACCCTGGTGGATTCGGTGGGGCGCAAGATCGAGGCCGTGCGCGCGATGGCGGCCGAGCTGGGCTTGGCGGACCGGCTCAGCCTCCGCTGTGAGCGCATCGAGCGCAGTGGCCAGGAGCGGGCCTGCCGGGGCCGCTTCGATTGGGCGCTGGCCCGGGCGGTGGCCGGTGCTCCGGTGGTGGCGGAATATCTGGTGCCCTTGCTGGCCCCCCAGGGCCGGGCGCTGCTCTATCGCGGCCAGTGGGGCGATGCGGACGAACACGCGCTGCTGCGGGCCCTCGGGCCGCTGCGGGCCGAGATTGAGCGGCGCCAACGGCGCGACCTCCCGGGGGGGCGGGGGGTGCGCCATGCCCTGGTGCTGCGGCCCACGGCCCCGTGCCCGAAGGCCTACCCCCGGGCCGTGGGGGTACCCGGCAAGCAACCCCTCGGCGGCGGGGCCGCCTAAGGATCGACCTGCAGTCGGCGTTGGGGGGCGTTGCCCAGGCGCTGGCGCAACGCCCGCAGGATCGCCGGAATCTCCCGGGCCCAGGGGCTGGCCTGCAACACCTCCAGCAGGTCGGCCTCGCTCACCGTGGCATCGAGGCCATCGGCGTTGGCCCCCGGGAACCAGTGGTCGCCGTTGCCGAGCAGGCCGTAGCGGGCTCGGGCATAGCCCTCCAGATCCCAAGCCTCCAGCAGGTTATGGAGCCAGAGCAGCTGGGGCAGGTTGATGCCCCCGGGGGTGGCCTCCCACTCCGGCAGGCCCTGGTGCCAGCTGTTCAACCAGGCACTGCCCAGGGCCCCGTGACGGGCCTGCTCCAGGCGGGCCAGGATCGGTGGCAGCAGCACCTCCGCCTGGGGCAGCAAGGCCACGGCCTCCAGGTGGCGCTCCAGATCCTCCGGGCGGGCCGCCCCCACGCTGAGGGTGTGGATGGCGGGATGGCTGAGGCAGAACAGGTCGTTCACCACGATCGGATGCAGGGGGCTGCACAGCTCCACCAACCGGGCCGAAGGGGTGTGGAGATGCCCCCCCTTGTCGGTGGGGCTGATCACGAACACCCCCATGTCGTGGTCGCGGGCCGCCACGAGGGCCGGACTGTTGTCCTGCCGGATGTAGTACCAGTGGAGATTGATGTAATCGAAGCGATCGCTGGCGATCGCCTCCAGGATCACCGGCAGCGGCGCGTGGGTGGAGAAGCCGATGTGGCCGATGCGGCCGTAGGTGCGCCAGCGTTCGGCCACCTCGAGGCAGCCACCGGGGCGCAGGCTCTGCTCCAGCAACTCGGCGGTGTTCACCCCATGGAGGGCGAGCAGATCCAGGCGGCCGGGACCGTCGGCGGCGTCGATCGCCAGACGCTCAAAGCTGCAGGCCAGTTCCGCCTCGAAGGCGGCCGGATCGGCCTTGGGGGGCACCTTGGTCTGGAGGATGCGGGCCGGATCGGGCCGGCCGTTGAGCAGCCAGCCGAGTTGCCGTTCGGAGGTGCCGTAATAGCGGGCGGTTTCGAGGTGGTGCAGGCCCGCCGCCGTGGCCGCGCTGAGCAGGGCGCCCAGCTGCTCCTGTCGGTCGGCCGTGATCTCGGCCGCCGGCAAATCCGTCCAGCTCTGCTGAAAACGCATCCCCCCCAGGGACAGCACTGGCATCGCCAGCTCCGTACGCCCGAAGCGTCGCGTCGGCAGAGGCGGCTGGGGAAGGGGTGGGGCCATGGTCATGTCGCCCGTCACGCCGCCGGACCGGAGCGGGGCAGCAGGCGCTTGCGGCGGCCCGGGCTGGGCAGGCCCAGGGGCTGGATCTCCAGCTGTTGCAGCTGGGCCTCCAGCCCTGGCAGCTGCTCATAGGCCACCCAGTGGATGCAGTCCACCGGGCAGGTGTCGATCGCCTCCTGGATGCGTTCGGTGCTGTCGCCGTCCTGGCGGATCGCCCGGGAGCGCCCCCAGGTGGGTTCCACCACGAAGGTGTGGGTGGCCACGTTGGCGCAATAGCGGCAGCCGATGCACACGGCCTCGTCCACCCAGACGGCCCGCTGCCGCAACTGGCCCCCGAGAAGGGGCTCAAAACCGGTGGGCTGGGGGGTGTCCGGTTGGACCGTGAAGGCCAGGGAGGGATCGACGGCGCCGGCGCCTGGG
>CAIOCZ010000122.1 GCA_903856805.1 uncultured cyanobacterium
GGCGCTCCGCCGTGTGGACCTGGATCCGGCCCTGTTGAATCAACCGGTGACGGCCCTTTCGGGCGGCCAGCGCCAGCGGCTGGCCCTGGCCAGGTTGCTGCGCCAGGACCCGATCCTGTTGCTGGCCGATGAACCCCTGGCCAGCCTCGATCCCCGCCTGGCCAAGGCGCTGCTGGCCCTGCTGTTGCAGGAAGCCACGGCACCGCGCGGCCTGCTGCTCAGCCTGCATCGACCCGATCTGCTGGAGGGGTTCGATCGGGCGATCGGCCTGCGGGGCGGCCAGGTGCTGTTCGACCAACCGATCGCCGGCCTCGATCCGGTCCTGCTCCAAGAGCTCTATCGGGGCGAACCGACGTGACCCCGGCACCACCGCTGCTGCTGGTGCTGCCGGCCCTGGTCGTGCTTCCCCTGGCCCTGGCCCTGCCCGCTCAGGTGCACGGCGGCGGCTGGGACCTGATCGGCGAGTTTCTCCATGCGGCGGTCACCCCCTCCCTGGAGCCGCTGCTGCTGGCCTCGCTGCTGCGGGGCCTGGCGACAACCCTGGCCATGGCGTTGCTGGGTTGGAGCAGCAGCCTGCTGCTGGGCCTGGGGTTGGGGGTGGCCAGCTCCCGCACCGTATGGCGCACCTTGGTGGGCAGCCCCCTGCCGGCGTTGGTGCTGCGACGACTGCTGGCCCTCCCCCGGGCCATCCATGAACTGATCTGGGGGCTGCTGCTGCTGCAAGTGGTGGGTCTGCAACCAGCCGTGGCCGTGCTGGCGATCGCCCTGCCCTTCGGCGCCCTGGTGGCTCGGGTGCTCAGCGATCTGCTGGATGGCCTGCCCACCGCCAGCCTCGAGGCCCTGCAGGCTGGAGGCGCCGGAGCCCCGGCCGCCCTGCTCACGGCCCTGGGCCCGCCGCTGCTGCCGGGCCTGCTCAGCTATGGCGGCTACCGGCTGGAGTGCGCCCTGCGCAGCGCCACCTTGCTGGGGGTGTTCGGCCTGGGGGGGCTGGGCAACGACCTGCGCCTGAGTTTGCAGTCGCTGGAATTCCACGAGCTCTGGAGCGGCCTCTGGCTGTTGCTGGCGGTGATGCTGGGGCTGGAGGGCACCCTGGGCTGGCTGCGGCGGCGCTGGCTGATGCCCCGACGGCTGGGGCTGAACCAGCCCGGCGTCGGCCGCCACAGCCGCGAACTGCTGCTGCTGCTGCTGGCCCTCGTGCCCTTGAGCGTGGCCCTGGGCCGCTCCCTCGCCCTTGACCCCCTGGCCCTGCTGCACTGGCAACCGCTGCCCCCCCTGGAAACCGACGCCTGGACCGGCGTGCTGACCCTGCCCTGGCTGAGGCTGCTGGGCGGAACCCTGGGGCTCACCCTGCTGGCCGCCACCTTGGCCGTGGGTCTGGCGCCCCTGCAGCTGCTGATCACCGCCCCCTGGCCGGCGGCCCGGGGGCTGGTGCGGCTGAGCTGGATCCTGGGACGGCTCTGGCCGCCCCCCCTCACCGCCCTGTTGCTGCTGTTCCTGCTCAAGCCGGGCCTGATCACGGCGGCCCTGGCCCTGGGGCTGCACAACCTGGGCATCCTCGGTCGGTTGCTGTGGGAGGGGATCGAAGACAGCGACAGCCGCCGGGAGCAGGCCCTGACGGCCTCGGGCAGTGGACCGCGGCTGGCCTTGCTCTATGGCCGCTTCAGCACCATGGCCCGGCCCTACCTCGCCTACGGCGCCTACCGCAGCGATGTGATGTTGCGGGAAACGGTGGTGGTGGGTCTGGTGGGGGCCACGGGCCTGGGCAGCCAATTGATGGAAAGCCTGAGCAGCTTCGCCTGGGGGCAGGTGCTGGCCCTGGTGGGGGCCTATGGGCTGCTCACCCTGGTGGGGGAAGTGCTCAGTGACCGCTGCCGCCAACGACTGATGGCCCCCGCTTGAGCCAGGTGTAGACCGGCTACTTGAGCTCCACCTTGAGCTTGGGCTGGAGCCCCTGCAACTCCTCCTGCAGCTGCTGCTCCTGCCCCAACCAACGCGCCTCGGCGCGGGCACTGGGCAGCATCGCCGCCATCTCGGCCGTGAGTTCCAGCCGGCCCGCGTCCCGTTGCTGACGGGCCAGGGTGCGCAGGGTCTGCAGGGCGGAACTGGGGGCCAGCAGCACACACACCGCGAGGGCCAGGCCGCAGCCCAGCAGGTAGTCGATCCAGCGCGTGGGGATGTACCAGTCGGTGAGCGCCCCGTAGCCCACGAAGGTCACACCACTGGAGATCAGGGCCGTGCGCAGGTGGACATCCAGCCGCAGGAGCACGATCAGGGCGGTGGTTCCCCCCATCACCAGACCCACGGCGATGCTGTTGAGGCCGATGGTGTTGAACACCAGCCAGGGCATCAGCACCCCGAGGCTCACCCCCACCATCCGATCCCGCACCCGCAGCAGGGTGGCGCCGACGCTCTCGTTGAGCAGGAGCACCACACCGAAGTAGACGTATTTCGGATTGACCGCCCCCAGCCCCATGCCAATGCTCAAGGCCAAGGCGGAAAACACAAGTTTGCGCCAGAAATAGGGATCGGCGAAGCGCTGGGCCAGGGAGCGGGCCGGCAGCGGCGGTCCTTCCGGAGCCTCGCCGCTGGCCTCCCCAGGCAGTCGCAGGCTGGCCTGCATGGCCGCTCCCACCCCCATGCCGATACAAACCGCCAGCGCCTGATGCCAGGCCGCCAACCAGGTGCTGTTGCTGCTGAGCAGGGGCAGGATCGCCAGGATCGGCAACAGATTGCGGGCCACCAGGAGCTTGTCGGGCAGGGCCTGGCCAAGCAGCTGGGCCCAGATCGTGACGATGGCGAACTTCCACACCAACGGCCCATCCACCAACTGCTTGAGCAGGGTGCCCAGGGCCAGGCCCACCACGACCACCACCGGCAACAGCAGGAACAGGGCGGCGGGCACCCGACCAAAATCCGGCCGGATCACCAGCACGGCGATCACCACCCCGAAGGTGCTGGCGGAACCGAGGCCCAGGGCCAGGCCGATCGGCCAACTCAGCCCCGCCGCTAGGGCGACGCAAAGCACAAGACGCACGGGCCGCGAGGCCGCCATCAACGCCGGGCCGCCTGGCTCTGGAGCACCCCCACCAGCAGACTGAGCATCAACAGGGCAAACCAGAACCACAACCGCGGCGGTTCACTGCGGCTGCAGAGGAACAGCAACACCAGGCTCACCCAGGGCCAGGGTTGTCGCCAGGGGGTGAGCCAGCGGGAACGGCTCATTCGCGGGCTCCCGTGAGCCAACGCCAGAAGGGAAGGACATAGCCCAGGGGCGAGCGCTGCTCCAACTCCACTTCCACCTCCGCCGGGGTCCGGCTGGGCAGGGGGCGGGGGGGGCCCTGGCCCTCGCTCCACGCCAGCCCCGACGGGGTGGAGGCCCGTTCAAGGCGCACCACCCCCAGCACCAGCGGCGCTCCCACCCGATCGGGCAATTGGGCGGTGAGATCCCCCCCTTCCCCAAAAGAACGCTGACGGGCACTGGCCATCAGATGGGCCGCGTCCGCCTGGCTCCCCAACTGGGCGGCCACATCCTCCAGGGCGACGCTCTCGTCGGACAGCTGCTCGAGGGTGCCTTCCACGCTGCCGTAGCGCTGCCGGGCTCCACCGAAGCTGTCGCGGCTGAGCAACTGGGGAATCAGGTGAACCTTGGTGCCCAGCCGCAGGCGCGCCGCATCGGCGGTGGTGAACAGCACAATGGCGCGCTGATCGTTCCCGGCCTGGGGAAGGGCGATGCTGCCCAGCCTCTGGCCCGGAGCCACCGCCTGGCCGGGCTGCACCGCCAAATCCAGAATCCGACCACTCACGGGGCTGAACACCACCTGGGACAGCTGCGCCGCCTGGAGGGTGGCGCGCTGGGCCCGCAACTGGGAGGACTGGGCCTCCAGCAGGGCCCGCTGGGCCCGCAGCTGGGCCGAGCTGGCCTCAACGGCGCTCAAGTCGGCCTGGTTGCGGAGATAGAGATCCTGGGCACCCACCCACAGGGGGCTGTAGCGGGCGATCACCTCGTCCTTACGGAGCGATTCGAGGGCCTTGAGCTGCTGATGCACCGGCCGGTTGGTGGTCACCAGGGCCACCCGCCGGCGATCGAGGGCCTGCTGTTGGGCATTGAGGGCCTGGTCCTGCTGGCGCAGCACGGCAAATTGCTCGTTCACCGCCGCCAGTTGGGCCTGGGTCACCTGCGGATCGGGGGTCACGGTGCCGCCCCCGGGGGCGGCCTGCCCCACCTGATTGAGGGTGAGCACCACCTGGCCCTGAGCCACGGTCTGACCGACCGCCGTCCGGATCGCCTGGACCTGCCCAGGCCCACGGGCATAAAACCCCCGGCGGGTTTCGGGGCTGGTCATCAACCCGGCGCCCCGCACCAACACCGGCACCGACGGCCTGCTCGCCCACACCAAAGCCAGCCCAGCCACCAGCAGGATCGGAAGCGCCTGATACAGGCGCCAGCCGGGGGAGGGGGGAGCCTGAACCATGGCGCTGAATGTAGTTGACCTCCCTGCTTAAGGTCGAGCGGCCTTCACGCCGCATCGGTGCGCCAGCTCCGCTTTGTCCTGCTCCTTCGCCGGGTCGGCCTCACCACCACGGCCGGCCTGCTGATGGGCTGGGCGGGCATGGGCGCGGCCCAGGCCGAGGGTCTCAGCCTGGAGCAGGTGCTGGAGCGGGGTCTGACCCACTCGGCCAGCCTGGAGGCCGCCGATCAACGGGTCCGCCGCGATGGGGCCGTGGTGGAGTTGAACCGCTCCCTGCGCCAGCCGCGCCTCAGCCTGGTGGCCAGTGCCAGCTACACCCAGATCGGCACCTCGGTGGGGGTGCTCACCAGCCTGCCCACCCTGGGGGATCTGAGCCTGTCCTTGAGCAATGGCGGCTATGCCGTGCTGCAGAACAGCTTTGCCAACGCCGGCGCCATTTTTGAATTGAATCTGCTGCCCCTGCGCCTGAACGCCCTGGTGGACGCCAGCCGCGCCCAGGTGGAGTCCAGCCGGGCCAGCCGCGCTGAAAACGAACGCCAAACTCGCTTCGCGCTAGCGAGCGCCTACCACCAGCTGCAACTCAGCCAGGCCCTGATCCCGGTCTGGCAAGAAGCCCTTAAGGCCTCCAGCGCCTTGCTCAAGGATGCGCGCGCGTTCCGTCAGGCGGAGCTGGCGGCCCGGATCGATGAGCTGCGCAGCCGAGCCCTTCAAGCCAGTGATGCCCGGGGGCTGGCCCAGGCCCAGGCCAGCCTGGCCCAGGACCAAACCCGTCTGCGGGTGCTGTTGGCGTTGCCCTCGAGTGAACCGCTGCTGGCGAGCGATCCGATCGGCGGCCAGCCCGCCTGGCCCCTGGATCTGGCCACCACCGAGGCCAGGGCCCTCCAGGAGCGCCCCCTGCTGGAAGCCCTGCGCCAGCAACAGCAGGTGCAACGGCAACAGGCCCGCGCCAGCCGGGCCCAGCTGCTGCCCTCCATCACCCTCCTGGCCGGGGCCGGTCTGAGCAGCGACACCCTCAACACACCGGTTCTGAGCAACAGCGTGGGGGTTTCGGGCACGGTGACGGGCAGCCTGCCCACCCTGGACACCCCCAGCTCCGCCTCCGGGCAGTACTACAACTGGGGCGCGGCGCTGCTGGTCCGCCAGCCCCTGTTGGATGGGGGGCAAGCCCGGGCTGGGGCCCGAGTGGCGGAACGGGAGGCGGCGGTGCTCGCAGCGGACGAGGAGATGGCCCGGCGCCAGATTCTTCAGGTGGTGGGCGAAACCTGGAGCGCCCTGCAGGCGGCCCCCACGGCCATCGCTGCCGCCCAAGCAGCGGTGGTGGCCAATGAGCGGGCCCTGGCCGATGCCCGCCTGCGCTATCGGGCCATGGTGGAACCCCTCACGGAGACACTGCTGGTACAACGGGATCTGCAGGCAGCTCGGGCGAGCCTGCTGACAACGCTCACCCGTCAGGCAATCGACCGGGCCGTCTTGGTGCGAGAGCTCGGGGCGGATCCCCCCCGCTGACTGCCACCTGCGGGCCTGGGTTCGGACTGAGGGTGTGCAGCTTGCCCAGACTCCTGGGGCTCCATTTGTAGCTCCTGGGCGGAGATGCGCTCTTCGCAGTGGGAGCCATCGGGTCCCTGGCGCCAGATCTCCAACACCTCCTCGGCGGGACAGGAAAAAATGGCCAGGTCGAAGGGAAACACCACCTGTTCAATTTTGGTGCTCGACCCCGCGGAGGAGCGGATCAACGCCAGGCGGTCGCTCACATTGCGATAACAACAGGTGGGCATCTCCATCAGCAACGGACTGGACGCAGAAGATTCATCTAGGCATCGCCGGCACCGGCTTGCCGTAACCAAGGACACCGGTCCCAGCTCTGGCCCCAGGCCCCTCTCCACCCACCCCGCGATCGGTCGCCAGGAAGTTCTCGCCAAAGAACGAACGATGGGCCACGAGGTGTCCAGGATGACAGAAGTTGGACTGGCACAGACCCACCATGGATTCCCGCCGCAAAGCCAAGCCGGTGCTGCTGAATCGCAACCTGCCTAACCACGCCACGACGACCAACCGGGCCTATCGCTTGATTGATGCCCGCGGCTTACCCCACCCCCAACTCGACAGCAACTACAGCTCCATCGACGAAGCTTTAGCGGACGCCATCAGCTGGATTCAGACCCAGGGGGCACGCGCCACAAGCCACTGGATTGGCATCGAGGTGAGCACGCCCTGCGGTAGCTGGCGCACAATCCACCAACCGGACATGCTGCTATGCCCTTGGCCTGCCTGATTCACAACCAGTTCAGGACCGCGAGGATTCAGCTCCGGTGTCGCTGCTGTTCTGATGGCCTTGCAGGTGCTTCTCACAGGCCTGCACCCCCGAAGCCGCAAGGACGACGCCAACCAGGACGGCCAGGCAACTTGCCGCGATAGGGCTGCGACCGCTGGGGAGAGCTCGAGACATGGTGGAACTAGCGACTTAAACCATCTTAATTATCAGACGCCGACGGGCGAGGCTCGAAGGCCAAAGATGCAGGGATGCTCACCGGGTGACCAGCCAAGCCGGGGGACATGGGGCATCCTCACCCCTTGCGAAGTACCGATGAAGCGTTAGGTTGGATTGCGAATCGAACTCCCCTTTCCCATGCTGACCGGATCCGATCTGCTCGCCAAAGTCAAAGAACTCGGCGATGTCTCCAAATCTGA
>CAIOCZ010000123.1 GCA_903856805.1 uncultured cyanobacterium
CATGAATCTTGCGGAGGACCTCCCAAAGTTTAAGTAATCTTGTCAATGGTTGATATAGCATTCTCCTTCTCTGCCGCCTCTTTGGCGGCTTCTTCATGTCTACAAAACCTCTGCGATTTGCTGATTATTCGAGGTGCCCTTTAGAGAGATTCTGGATTCGTTGTGCCATTCTAATTTAATGTATGCCGATAAAGCGCTCTGTGGTCAGCTTTTATAAATTAACCCACGATCAACTGTGGCATGTCGCGGACTTCGCGGAGCTCCTGATACAGGAGGAGGTGATCCCGGCAGGCATCGAGTAGGTTGTCAAGCTGAGGGAGGCAGCCATTGACACGTAAAATATGCATGTCAAGAAGGCTAATTCGCTGGGGCTCTGCGGTTATTTCGTGTCCTGACTCAATAAGATTGAGAACGGCTCGATCAAGACTTAGTCGCAGCATGAAAGAGCTGTCTAGCCAATCAAGAGAGCGACGGTTGTAAATGAGTCGGTAAGACTCAAGTTCATTTTGATCAAAGGATAGGTGCTGAACAATGACATCAGTTTGATTGGGAGGAGATACATAGCTTGCCCCCCAGCGACAGGGTTTGACATTTGCATGGGCAACGCAAGCAATGATGATTGGTAGGTTGCTGGGATGCGGAAGGCGATAAAAGCGATGGCGATGACCAACTCGTAATTTCCGCACTGTAAATCGGTTCAATTGCAAGCCAGTTGAGTCTGAGTTCGATTCTTCCTTCACGGTTCGACTGAATGACCTTCCCATCGGCTAGGGTAGTCGAAAATGAATTCGGACGCCGACGATCGACGAGGCAATCAGCAGGTTTACGGATGAGCTGACCCTTCGCAAGGATGGTCGAAGGGTCAGCTTGGAAGGCGTCCTTACGGGAGGGGCGTTGGGCCTTGTCTTGCTCTACCTCGTTAAAGAAACTGGTGCTGCCTTGGCAAGGCCTGTTGCTAACGGACCCGTTCAGCTGGACGATCCAGTTGCCTTTGGTCCATTTCGTTCGAGTAATGGCAAAATTAATGTTCAACCGGTTCAGGGAATCACCCTCGATTCAATGTCAGGCCGTCAGGCCAATGATGGCGGGGGGGATGGATATACCAGTAAAGATCTTCATGGACGTGGAGGTGCTTTACCCGGGCCTCAACTGTCCACTGTTAAGCCTCTCATAGCTAACGAATCAAGCTCAAGTCCTGGCTCCGAATTCACTGTTCTCCCTAGTTCTGTCAGCCCCATCCCTTTTAGTCAAGGGGGGGGAGGTGTTGCTAGTGGGGGAGAACCCCTGCCTGTACCCCCTTCTCCCACGCCACCTAGTCCATCTCCACCCCTTCCGACGCCAACTCCAAACCCTCCAAATCCCACCCCTACTCCCCCTTCAACCGATCCGCTTCCACAACTTGTGTTGGTTGTTGTGCGGAGTTCTCCTTCTGCTGGATCTAGATCTGTTTTTGGCAATTCCCATACCAATAATGCCACCAATCAGTACTCCATTCAGGATTCTTCTGTTACATTTTTGAGCGACGCTCCGAAGGCTTTGCAGTGGACGAGCGAACGGGAAACTCCAAGTATGTCAAGCTCAATGTTCAACGATGCAACCCTTTCACTGATCGCAGAGCATGTGAATATGCTGCGCAGTAGTCTCACCCTCGGAGACGGTTCAGATCTTTTGTTGTTCAGCGCCAGGGATCTACTCCCTCTAGGTCTTCTTAGTGCAGGGCTGACGGAGGCGGATGTGCGTTCCCGAACCACCACCTTTGATTCCAGCCAGCTAAACACAGGAAAGGGTGATGAACTAGTCGCCATAGAAGCTGTGACAAACCTTAAATTTACCGGACTTGGTGATAGTACTTCGGCAAAGCTGACTTTTGATTTGCTTGCCCAAGGACTGAAGGATAGCTTTGTTAATCTTGGTCCAGGTATTAATACTTTAACAATCAACACCGGTTTCTACCGTGGTACTTCCTCGGGTGTTTCCCTTGATTCGGGTCTGAATTTTCAATTCGACAACGCACCTGTGATCACGAACCTGAACAATAATTGGTCGTTCAACTTGAATGCAAGAGCCGTTGGAGTGGACAATAGTCAAATATTATTTGGGGATGATAATGACGACCTTACGATTTTTACAAGAATTGACGACAATTTAGCTCAGGCTTTGGGGGGGCGTCTGTTGGATCCAAATACAACTATAAATCTAGAACGAATCGGGTTGGTCCATTCAAATGTTCAACTTGGAGGAGGAGATGACCGGTTGCGGATTAACGGCATGGTTATTGATTCCATGATTGACCTGGGTGAAGGAAACAATAGTCTTTTTCTGGAGCAGCCGGTTGACGGAGCAAGTGAAATTAGGATGGGCGGAGGTGCCAACACAATCGTATTTAACCGTATCCTCGGCGGAATCGTACATGGCGGAGCTGGCGATGACACCTTTAAATTGGAGCAGGTAAGCACTGCCGGCGAATTAATTGGTGGCGGTGGAAATGATTCTTTAGAGAGTGGTAAATCATTTGACGCCAGTCGTGATCTCTTGCATATTACGGCCAAGAATCAGGGATTTCTTAATGGTCTTCGCTTTGAAGAGATTCCAAACGTTGATTTGGGGGGTAATGACGATCTTGTATTTCTTGATTTTAATTCTAGTCTCACGGGGCAGCTCCTCGGTGGTTCTGGGTTGGATCGACTGAGCTTCCGTTCCTGGAGCGATCCTGTTTCGGTGGATTTGGATCGCGGTCAAGCTACTGGACTTTATGGTGGACTTGCAGGTGGATTTAACAGCATTGAAGCTGCGAGTGGTGGAACCAATAGTGATGTCTTGAGCGCATCCGGTCAATTCAGTGCCATTGACGGTGGTGACGGTGATGACCTGTTGCTGGTGCGTTGGACGCCCTGGCTTGCCTCCGATACTCGTGGGTTACAGGTGAACGGAGGCAGTGGGAATGACTTGATTGTAATGAGTTTATTGGATGCATCTCAGCCTGAAAGTTGGGATAAAGCATTCGGATTGCCTGATTTATTGGACGTTGATTTAACGTCTGCTCTTGGTAGTGGAGACACCTTGGGTTGGCTCTTGAATCCTCAGGAAGGGGTTCTGAGGTTGCATCCATCGGGTCTTGATGGATTAGGAGATCTGCGCCAGCTTCCTATTGCCCCCCTTGAGCAACTACTCTTGGGTATGGACTCAAGTATGCAGCAACTTGCTGTCAATACACAACCTCTCGTTGATGGCACTGGTCCCGCTGAATTGGTTTTGCTAGGAGACCATGGTTCAAGGGGTCACCAAGTCATCGCTATGTTGCCAAACGCGGCACTTGGTGTGTTCAATCCAACGTTGACCCCTTCAATCAATGTCCCAGGACTTTGAAGCATTGATCTTATTGCTTTTGTCATCTTATTTTTCTGTTGCGGCTTGACTGGTAGCGCTTTGGTATGTCTGCTTCTTCGTGGGAGCTGCTGTGGCAGGTGCTCTAAGGTTGAGCCGAATGTGTTTCGCCAGCAGTTTTATGTGATTTCATATCAGTGGTAGTTCTCTTCCATTTGGATCTTCCGTCTGGATTTTAAGCCGCTATTTGATTCGGGATGATTAGTGTTTTCGCCAAAGACGCTTCTCAATTGATTGATCTAGTTTGATTGTTTCGGGCTTGAAAAGCCCTGGCCCCAATTGCCGGTGTTGGGGTTGGCCCGGTTTGCGCTCTGCGTTTCCTTCCCACCAGAGCTGAAATGAGCTCAGTCTTGGATGGCAAATCCATCTGGCGATCGGCTCGCCGTTCTCGGTAGCCAATAATTCCTTAGACCACATCAAGTTTCGCGAGCAAACCCACGATCGTTGCCGACCAAGTCGTTTCTGGTCCTGTGGCACTCAACCTCGCACTCACAAACAACCGTGACCGGTTGCTCAATCTGCAGCTCATGGGCAGGTTCCCAGGGTGCCTGATGGATGTTGCCGTGGTCGAGCCGAGGCAACCCACGTTTTATCCCGATTCGGTTGTCACACCAATCGCTTCGGTTCGCCGAACCTCGGTGGTGAGGGCCGAATCGATTGGGTCGGCTGCTACGACCATGGCAACGCCAGCGTCCCACCACAGTGATCTCACCGGGGGCGAACGACGACCCCGCCACGCACACGCGCCATCCTCACCATGTTGACCCTTCGTACATCGTCTCCCTTTGAACTGTTCGATCGGATCGAACAGCAACTCAGCCAGCAACTTCATACCGCCGAGCGGGTTCCCGCCGCCGAGGTGCATGAAACCGCCGAGGCCTACGAGGTGGTGCTGGAACTGCCAGGCGTGGATAAGGACGCCATTGAGGTGAAGGCCACCGACCGCGGCTTGACGATCAATGCCGAGCGCCGCAGCCCCCGCGACGGCGACGTCCAGCCCGCCACGGGTCCGCTGCTGAGCGAGTTTCGCTACGGCACCTGGAGCCGCAGCTTCCGTTTCCCCCAACCAATCGAGCGCGAGCAGCTGGAGGCTCGCTACCAGGGTGGTTTGCTGACTGTCGCGGTCCCCAAGGCCCATCGGGTCAGCAGTGTCACGGTGAAGGTGGAGGGCTGAGGTCGGACTCCTTCACGGTTGAGAACAGTCGGTCATGGGAAGTTCTGGCCCCCGGCTTCGGTCGGGGGCTTTTGTTGTGTTCTGAAGCGTTGCCGTCGGGGCTTACGGCCATCCTGCGGCTCTGGCGGAAGTCCCAGGGTCGGGTGATCCCCCCCGGCCATTGCCACACCCCATAGCGATGGCGGCTGGCCCGGTATTCGGCCTCCAGATACTCCTTGGCCTCACACCCCCGCAGGTAGCGGCGGTAGGCGAAGGCCTGGCCGTCCTCCACCATCACCAGGTTGATGTTGATGTCACTGATCACCTCCGCCACGGTGCGGCCGTAGCGGTCGGTGGTGTGGGGGAGAACGGTGACCTCCCGGCCCGGTTTCAGTCGGGTTTGGAGGTAGGTGCGGGCCATCCCGCCCCAGGGGGTCTGGGCGATTTCGGGGGCGTCGATGCAGGCCAGTCGGAGGGTGAGGAGCTGGCCTTCCCGGCGGACGCGCAGGGTGTCGCCATCCCCGACCGTGAGCACCGTGGCGCGGAATTCCCCTGCCCCTGGCGCGCCTAAGGCTTGCGGCGCCCCGGCGAGAGCGTGGCCCGCGCCGAACGCCAGGGCCACCAGGAGCAGGGGGGGGAGGGTTCGGGGCATGGGGATCCCCCAGGACAGCCAGACCACCAGCCTGGCAGTGACGGTCTTGGCCACACTGAATGGTCACACTGACTGGCCACAATGGTCAGGTTGCTCCCCACGGGATCGTCGTCATGACCCTCACTCTTTATGGCGCCGCCCGCAGTCGGGCCTCCATGGTGCGCTGGTATCTGGAGGAGAAGGCCATCCCCTATGTCCTGGTGGAGCTCGACCTCCAGGCCGGCGAGCAGCGCCAGGCTTCGTTCACGGCGATCAATCCCTTCGGTAAGGTGCCAGCCCTGGTGGATGACAGCTGCACGGGTCCCGACGGCACAGCCCTCAAGCTGTTTGAAAGTGGCGCGATTCTGTTCCACCTGGCCGAGCGCTATGGCGAGGAATTCCTCCCCACGGGCCCCGGTGCCGCCGAGGGCGCCCATGTCAGGCGTTCCCTCACGGCCCAGTGGCTCCTGTTCGCCAATGCCAGCCTCGGGCCCGCGATGGTGATGCTTGACAAGCGCCCCGAGGACCTGGCGCACCAGCTGGCCAGCCTCGACGGCTGCCTGGCGGCGGCTCCCCATCTGCTGGCGGGCCTCTGGGGGGATCCTGGTTGGGGTGCGGCCGATTGCGTGGTGCAGGCTTACCTGGCCTACCTCCCCCTGTTTTGCCCCCAACAGGACCTCAGCCCCTTCCCGGCGGTTCAATCCGCCATCGCCGCCACCCAGGCCCGTCCCGCCTATCGCAAGGCGATCGGCCTCGCCTGAGGGCCGCCGAGCCCCGGGCCAGGGGCGTGGTTGTCTGAGCCCCTTGACGCAGGGCCCTTAAAGCGACGAATGTGCAGCAATTGGCTGCTGGCCGCCGGGGCCATTGCTTCTTGGACCGCCGTAGCCGTACCTCCAAGGCCCCCATCCAGGAGCCGACCCGCTCGCCGGTCCTTCCCCGCGAGGCCCCTTCCCAGGACACCGCTGCCTCGCCCCCGTTGACCAGCAGGACGTTCCTAGGACGCCTGAGGACCCGTGGCCTGAAGGATCCTGTCCAACCGAGGCGGCGCAGGCTTCGCCCCTTGGGTCTGCCCAAACGCTGGCTCGTGGTGGTGGTGCCGGTGGCCGTGGTGGTGGGTTTGGTGGCGATCGCTCCCCCCCTCCCCGAGCCCCAGTCCGCCCGCCGCGCCCTGATCCCCAGCAACGGACCCTTTCAATACCAGTCGGACGCTCAAGTTTTCAGCCTTGATTTCGATCCCCGTCAGGTGGCCTTCGACCTCTATGAAGGTTGGGATCGGGAGCAGGAGGCCTATGCCGATCAGTCGGCCCTGGCCTTCATCTCCGGCCCGATGTATGAACGCCATGGCGCCGAGGGCTCTGCCGAGCAGACCGTGCCCCTGGGGGATCTGAAGCTGGGCGATCGCCTCTGGCGCGGCCTGAACCGCACCGCCGCCCGCCAGCGTGCGTTTCTGGGGATTCGCCATAACGGCCAGGTGGATTTTGGCTATGGCGAGCTCACTCCCGAGCGCGTCGACCGCTACGACACCTTCATCGGTGGATTGCATAGCGTTTACAACGACCTCGAGGAACCGCCAGACACCTATAAGGGCGCTTACAGCATCAGCATGGGTCAGCAGATCCGTTACTACCTGCCCCGGATTCGGGTGGTCTATGGCCTCCGTTCCGACGGTCGCTTGGAGGTGCTGATGAGCCGCGATGGCCTCACCCTGGAGCAGACCCGGGCCCTAGCGCGGGAGCGGGGCCTGAAGGCCGCCTACCTGCCGGATCACGCGTCCAAGAGTCGCTTCATCATTCCGGGGGTGAAGGGATTCAGCCAGGAAGACGCCAATTGGATCAGTGGTGGTGCCACCAGCTTCGTCCATGTGCCTTACATGCTGAGGTTGCGCCAGCGGGACTTCCCGCTGCAAGGCTCCCTGCTGGCCAGTCTCACGCCGCGGCTCGGCGATCGGCCCTGTGGATCCCCGCTGCAGTGTGGCCACAGCCTGGGAAGCCAGCTGCTCGATCGCACCCTGGCGGGTTTCAACCGGCTGATGGAGCAGGGAGTGGAGCCCCTGGCCCGGTTGTTGTGGGCTCCGCGGTTCCCCAAGCCCGCCAACCGCCCCCACCAATCGGCGCCGTTCCGGGAACCCGTGATCACCGCCGATCCCCAACAGGTGCGGGTGCGCCAGGAACGGGATCTGAACCAGCCTGCGGCGGTGGACCATGCCGGACCCGCCGCGCCTGGGCCGCGCGAGGCCAGTGGATCCGCTCCGGCTCCGTCCGGGGCTGCCCAATCTGGAACCCCGGAGGACGCGGCGCCCAGCACCACTCCACCCGGGGCGGAGCCAGCCGCCCCCTCTCAGCCTGCAGCGGCCCCGGCAGCGGCTCCGGTCCCGCCCAGCGGCGGAGAACCCCCACGGGAACGGCCTGCGCCGCCGCCGGCCCAGTCGGCGCCGGCTGCTGCTCCACCGGCCCCGGCACCGGTGCGAGAGAGTGCGCCTGTGGCACCGCCGCCCCCCGTCACGGCCCCACCGCCGGTGGGCGCCCCGCCGCCGCTGCCCGCGCTTCCCTGAGCCGCCGTTGGCAGGTCAGCCTGCGGCGGCCAGGGCCCGGACCACGTCGCCACGGGTGAGGACCCCCACAGGCTTTCCGTCGGCCTGGAGGACGAACAGCCGTTGGGTGCTGCGGGCATGCAGCAAACGGGCGGCGTCCCTCAGGCTCGCCCCTGCTTCGATCGTGTGGGGATGGGGTCGCATCACATCGGCCACGCTGTACCCCAGCACCTGATGCACCTGTTTGTCCCAGCCCAGGGGATTGCGCAGGTAGATCACGGCATCGAGCACCATCACATAGGGCCCCGCATCGAAGCCGCTCTCCCGCACCATCAGATCCTGTTCACTTAGTTCCCCCACCAGCTCCCCGGCCTCGCCCAGCACCGCCAGGCCACTGATGTGGTGATCGCTCATCAGCTGGACAGCGTCCTGGAGCGGGCTCTCCCGGCGCACGCTCAGCAGCGGGCTGGTCATCAGCTCAGCAACGGGGCGTTCGACAACCATGGCCTCTCCTCAATCGGCCCATTCTGCTGGTGCGCCGCCCCCTCAACCGCTGCTGTGACGGTTCACGGCGGGCACGATCATCAGCCCGCAGAGCACCATTCCCGCGGCGACCAGAAAGGCCATGGCGAAAGAAGGGCCGCTCGCCAGCATCAGCAGGCGTTGGGGCCAATCCAGCAGGGGGCCGGAGAGCAGTAGTCCGAAGCTGCGGCTCAGGACCAACACCGCGCCCCAGCCGCCCGCCTGTTCACCGAGATAGACGGTGGTACAACGGCGGCCGATCTGCTCGGCGATCCAGGCCTGGATCAGCCCCGTCATCACCCCCAGGCTCATCACCTCCAGGGTCAGGGGCGGCAGGACCAGGGGCGTTCCCACGCCCCCCCAGGCCAGCAGGCCATAGCCGATCGCCGTCCCCACCAGTCCCAGCCGGGGAAGCGTCAGGCCCCGTCGGCTCAGCAACAGTCCGAGGATGGTGCCCACCGCCCAGCTGCCGCCGAGGCTGGTGGTGGCAGCCAGGCTCCAGCCCAGCCGTTCCGTGGCGTAGGGCTCCAGCAACACTTCTTGGACGAATAGGGCCGCGTAACTCACCACCATGAACCGCAGCAGTGGCGGGTCCGGTTGGGGCGAGGAGGTTGGCTGCGCAGCTCCAGCCTGCGCGCTGGCGGAAGACAGGGGCTCCCGCTCGGGCACGGCCTGGCTCCACAGCACCGCCGGGATCGTGAGGCTGCCCCAGACGCACCACAGCCCCAGCATCCGGGCGGCAAGGGGCCAGGCGCTCCAGCGGCTCAGCAACAGACTGCTGCCCAGGGCCACCACCATGGCCGCGATGCAGTTGGCCATGAACAATTCTCTGATCGCCCGTCCCCGATCCGATGGGGGGGAAATTTCCAGCAATCGGGCCCCCAGCATCGTTTGCACTAATTGATTGCCGCTGCCCAACAGCCCCACCAGGGCCGCTTCCAGGGCCACCGCCAGGACCTTGCCGAGCGGATCCAACTCCGGCCAGGCCTGACCGAGGGTCAGCAGTCCAAGCAGCGGCAGGGGCAGCACCGTCCAGACCACCAGCAGCCCCAAGCGCAGATAGCCCCGCCGCCGCCCCCCCCAGAAGCGGTGCCGGTCGCTGAGGCGACCCATCCGCGGTCGCAGCACCGCCGTCAGGGAATGGAGGGCCACCAGGCCCGCCACCAGGGTGGCCGGCAGGTGGAGCTGGGCAATCCCGATCTGGGTGAATGGGCCCGCCAGGAGCCCGGACGACACGGCCGCGCTCAGGCAGGTGACCAGCAGGCGACGCCGTTCCCCCATGGCTGAGGCCAGGCTGGACACAGGGAAGGGAGCGGCTGATGGAGAGAATGGTCCCTGATGCGGCGGAGTGCCACCTGCGACAACTCGCTGATGCGCTCACCTTGGCCCGGGCACTTCTGGGCCTCCCTCTCCTGCTCGCTCTGGGGGCAGAGCAGCAGCCCCTGGCCTGGGGGCTGCTGCTCCTCGGTGGGCTCACGGATGCGGCGGATGGCTGGTTGGCGCGGCGGGCAGGCGGGGGCTCGGTGTGGGGGGCGCGCCTGGATCCGCTCACCGACAAGATCCTGATCAGTGCCCCCCTGCTCTGGCTTGCCAGCGCAGGTCGCTTGCCGCTCTGGGCGGTGTGGCTGCTGCTGGCCCGTGAACTGCTGATTTCCGGCTGGCGATCGGGCCAGGGCAGTGGCGGGCCCGCCTCGGCCACGGGCAAGGCCAAGACGGTGTTGCAGTTCCTGGCCCTGCTGCTCTTGCTCTGGCCCGAGGGCTGGCCTTGGGTGGCGTTGCTGCGGCCCCTGGGTTGGTGGCTGTTCTGGCCTTCGCTGGCTTTGGCGCTCACCTCGGCCCTGGGCTACCTGCGGCGGCCCTGATCAGCCCAGCAGGGCCGCATCGCCGCTGAAGTCCGGAGTGCTCGGTTCCCGTTGGGCGTAGTCGTTGTGGTAGCTGTCCGCCAGGCTGGCCTCCAGATCAAAGCTGGGGCTCCAGGCCAGTTCCCGCTGCACCCGCTGGATGTCGGTGAGGAAATGGGCCAGGCGCAGCGGGAAGGCCTTGCGTGCCTTCTTGTCCAGGCCGGCCGGATCGAAGCTGCGGATCTCCACCTGTTCTGGCGAGCGGCCACAGGCCCGGGCCGCCGCCGCCACCAGACCCCGGAAGGTCACCCCTTTGGCGCCGGAGCAGTTGTAGATGCGATTCGCCGAGGCCTCCACGGCCAGGCAGCGGGCCATGGCGCTGGCCAGGTCATGGACATGACCCAATTGGGTGATGGTGCTGCCGTCACCGGGCAGGGGTACCGGCTGGCCGTGCAGGATTCGATCGAAGAACCAGCTCTCCACCGGGTTGTAATTGCCGGCGCCAATGATGTAGGTGGGCCGGAAGCTGGTGAAGGGGATGCCCTGGCGGCGCAGCCAGGTTTCGGTCTCGGCCTTGCCGGCATGGCGGCTGGCGGGGTCCGTCGGGGCCTCCTCATCCAGGGGCCAGAGCTCACTGTCGGCGTAGACCCCGGCCGAACTCACATAAACGAATCGGTGCGCGGGGGCTCCGGTGCGCTCCACCACCGCCTGGCTTTCGGCCTGGGTGCGCCCGGAACTGTCGATGATCACGTCGAAGCGGCGGCCCTGCAGCACGGCCAGATCGTCGGGATTGCTGCGGTCGCCGGCCAGATGCTCCACCCCTTCCGGCAGGGTCTGACGGCCCCGGGTGAACAGGCACAGCTCATGGCCTGCGGCCTGAAGCAGGCTTACCAGCGGCTTGCCCACGAAGCGGGTGCCGCCCATCATCAGGATCTTCATCGCCCAATCGCGCCGATCGGGCGCTATTCAAGCGGCCGATCGCCCCCTGTGCTTCACCCAGGCCCTGAGCTGGCCGAGCAGGGCAGGGGAGATCCGAGCTGTTCAAAGGGCAGGGCAGGGATCTCCAGCAGCGGAG
Source organism: uncultured cyanobacterium (assembly GCA_903856805.1). Taxonomy (GTDB): domain Bacteria; phylum Cyanobacteriota; class Cyanobacteriia; order PCC-6307; family Cyanobiaceae; genus Cyanobium. Next base: position 11,137 of record CAIOCZ010000123.1, read on the forward strand.
CCCCCTGGGGCAGTTCGGCGGGCAGGCCGGGATCGGGGGCAGCGGGGCCGTAGGTGCTGCCGTTGAAGTGCTGTTGAACCAATCCGCCGCTGACGCCGTCATGGACTCCGGGCATCAGCAGGTCCAGCCAGCCGTGGTGGCGCTGGTTGCCGAGCCGCAGCGGCGACTGAAACAGTCCGTTTTCGGCCACGGGCTCCAGGCCCGTGGCGGTGCCACGGAAAATCATCAGGGTGCAGCCATCAGCGCCGCAGGCGTAGGAACCCACCACCGCGACCAACAGTTCGGGGGTGCCATCGCCATTCAGGTCGGCCTGGTGGTGGAGATAGCGCATGGGCCCCACCTCCGAACAGGGGGGGCGGTGCTGTTGGGAGCGGGCCTGTTCCCACTCGGTGCCGTTGGGATTGGCCGGCTGGGGAGCAGCGGCTGGAAAGGGACCGGCGAACAGCCGTTGCCTGAGCGCCGCCTCCAGCCTGGGGTCACCCCCATTGCCACCCGCAGGCAGGGGGGGCAGGGGTTGCAGCGGCAAGGCCGGGCCCACGTCCGGAGGCGGAGGCGGCGCGGTGGGCAGCGCCGCCTGGGCCTGGGCCGGAAGGGGGCCAGGGCTCAGCAGCCCCGTGAGCAGGGCCAGACACCACAAGCGGCGCAGCAGGATCAGCAGAAAGGGCGAACGCAGCGCAGTGCGGGCGGTCTGGGGTCAGGCTAGGGGCTCCGGTCAGCGGACCTCGGGGATTCGCCCCCGGTTGGCCAGCATCAGTTCGCCGAAGCGACTGGCCGCCTGGCCGAGCAGCCGTTGCAGTCCCGCCGGGTCGGTGGGGAGGGGTTCCAGCAGACTTAGGGTGGCCGCGGGCAGCAGGGCCCTCCCATCCCCCAGCCTTGGACAGAGGCCCAGGGTGATCGCCACCATCCCCTTCTTGGGGTAGGCGTCGAGCATCAGCCAGGTGGTCCAGCGGCTCTCGGGGAACTGGCGCTCGTAGGTGCGGGGCAGGCTGCGACTGAAGATCCGCTGCAACTCCACGGCGCTGAGGTTGGTGTTGTTCTGCCGGAATTGCAGATCGAAGGCCTGGGAGGGCGAGGCCACCGTCCCGAGGGCCAGGCTTAACGCCAGTGGCCACAGCCTTGAGGAACGTCGCTCGGGCAAGGGGATCGGCGGGCGGGAGGATGGCACCGGCCGATTCTCGCCCGTTCCATGCAGATCATCCCCGCCATCGATCTTCTTGATGGGCAGTGCGTTCGGCTTCACCAGGGCGACTACGACCAGGTCACCCGTTTCAGCGACGACCCGGTGGCCCAGGCCCTGGCTTGGCAACACCAGGGGGCCGAACGGTTGCATCTGGTGGATCTCGATGGCGCCCGCACCGGTGAACCGGTGAATGATCGGGTGGTGCGGGCGATCACCTCAGCCCTGGCCATCCCGGTTCAGTTAGGGGGTGGGGTGCGCAGCGTGGATCGGGCGGAGGCCCTGCTGGCCTATGGCCTGGATCGGGTGATCCTTGGCACCGTGGCCCTCGAACAGCCGGACCTGGTGCGGCAGCTGGCCACCCGCCACCCGGGACGGATCGTGGTCGGCATTGATGCCCGCGATGGTCTGGTGGCCACCCGGGGTTGGCTGGAAAGCAGTGCGGTGGCGGCCACCAGCCTGGCGGCCAGTTTTGAAGGCAGTGGGGTGGCGGCCCTGATCACCACGGACATCGCCACCGATGGCACCCTGGCGGGCCCCAACCTGGGCTTTCTGCGAGCGATGGCCCAAGCCAGTTCGATCCCGGTGATCGCCTCCGGCGGCGTGGGAGACCTCGCCGATCTGTTGAGTCTGCTCAGCTTGGCGCCCCTGGGGGTGGAGGGGGTGATCGTGGGTCGCGCCCTCTACGACGGTCGGGTGGACCTGGCGGAGGCCCTCCAGGCGATTGGCCCCCGTCGACTTCAGGATCCGGGCCCCCTGCCCTTCGCCTGAGCGGCCAGCCCCAGGACGGCAGGGCTTGGGGCGTCTGGCGGATGGGCAATTGCCCTATAACAGTTCAAAGTTAACCTTGTTGTCCGTGGCGCCTGCCACTCGCCCCAGCCTGGCTTCGGCCCAAGACGCGCCGGACGCCAACGCTGCGGCCGGAGGGCTGGGCAGCGTCATTCAGGCGGGGAAGTTGCCTGATTGTGTGGAAGATGTCTATCGCCGCTGCCGCGATCTGGGCATGCGCCTCAGCCGCCAGCGGCGCATGGTGCTGGATCTGCTCTGGGCGGAGCGTGCCCATCTGAGTGCCCGCGACATCTTCGAAAAGCTGAATGACCTCGGCCGCAACATTGGGCACACCTCGGTTTATCAGAATCTGGAGGCGTTGCAGTCCGCCGGCGTCATCGAGTGCCTGGATCGGGCCAGTGGTCGGCTCTATGGCTATCGCTCCGATCCCCATAGCCATCTGACCTGCCTGGACACCGGCTCGATCGAGGATCTGGATGTGAAACTGCCCGCCGATCTGCTGCGCCAGATCGAGGACCACACCGGCTTTGCCATTGAGTCCTACACCCTCCATCTGGCCGGGCGGCGACAGGCCCGGTAGCGTTGGTCTCCTCTGGCCTGCCGCCGTGCCCCGCCGCGCGGATCTCCCCCGTCCCCAGCTGTTGCTGTTGGCCGAACCGCTCGAACGGGAGGGGCTAACGCGCTGGTTGGAGGCTGACCCTGCCGGGTATCGGGTGGTGGCGGATGCGGCGGCCCTGGAGGGGGGGGCCACCTTGGTGCTCTGGTGCCCGGGGGAGGCGCCACCGCTGGCCCGCCTGCGGGACGAGGTGCTCCTGTTGCAGGACCGTTGGCAGCCTGCTCCACTCTTGCTGCTCCTGCGCCGCGGCCATGGCTATGGGCGTGGCCAACTGCTGACCTTGCCCGCGCAGGGGCTGCTTGATCAGGCGGAACCCCGCGCCCTCTGCCAGGCCGTGGCGACGCTCCTGGCCGGGGGGCGGGAGGTGGCCCTCACGATGGACGACCCGGTCGCCGTGGCGGGCGATGGGCCGGCCGGGGAGTTGGTCGCACCGGCGGGGGTCTCCCAGTCCCTGCTGAGGTCTGGCCTGGCCCAGATCGACGCCGAACTGGTGGCCGCCGACCGCCGGCTCCATTCCTCCGCGTCATCCCTGGCCTTGTTGCTGGAGCAGGGGCGCCAGCGGGAGTTGCGGATGGCCCGCACCCTGCTGCTCTGGCTGTGGGGACCCCTCAGTCCTCTCCCGGCCCCCGTCCTGGGGCCGGCTCCGAGGGTCGGTGGGGGGCGTCCACTCGCCCGGCCCATGCAGCTCAGCCTGCGCCAGCGCAATGCCGAGGGCATCTGGGAGGCCTTGCATGGGCGCCTACGGGTGGCGGTCTCCCCAGGCCCCACCAACCACACCGGCCAACTGCTGGCCCTGGATGGACTCCATCCCGAGCGCCGCAGGGATCTGTTTCAGGCGCTGCTTGAGCAGTTCGCCGAACTGCGGGGCCGTTTTCAGGGCGACGACCTGCCGATGGACGAAATTCTTCGTCGTTGGCGGGAGCTACAGCCCCAGCTTCGCCAGCAGGCCCTCCGTCAAATGGCGGGGGCCTACGTGCAGTTGCCCTGGGAGGGGGGCCTCCGGCCGGTGGTGCCCACCCTGCTGCAGCAGAGCGATCTGGCCGTGGAGGATCCCGAATTGCCCGATCCGATGGCGATGTTGGCGCCCCTGGTGCTGGCTCGGCCGCTGCTGGTGGAGGGCCGGCTGCTGGCACCGGACGAGCCCGAGGCGGTGCTGCACCTGGAGTTGCTCCTGTCGAATTGGCTGGTGCGCAGCGCTGAACGGATCAGCGCCGAGGTGCTGGCCGCCGGTGCGGCCTGGCCTGAGTTGCGGCGCTATCTGTTGAGCCCGGAGCTGTTGGCCACCCGCAATTTGGAGCGGTTACGCAACCAGCTCAATGCCCAGCAGCGCTGGAGCAGCTGGGTGGAGCGGCCGCGGTGGCTTTACGAAAGCCGCCGCCCCCTCTTCCGGCTGGAGGGGGGACGGATTGATTCCATTGATCTGACTGAGCCCCGGGATGCGGAACTGCGGCAGTTGGGGTGGCCCCAGCAGCTGGTCACCCTGATGCTGGAAACCCGTGATGCACTGGCACCCCAACTGCAGGCGCTGCTGAAGGCACTGGGGGATCTGTTTGTGGTGGTGCTCACCCGGGTGCTGGGGCGGGCGATCGGCTTGGTCGGACGGGGCATCGCCCAGGGGATGGGCCGCAGCCTCGGTCGCGGCTGAGAGTTTTGGTCGTGCCGGCACTTGGTCGTGCCGGCACAATGACCCGAGCTGCCCTCCTGCTTTGCCGCGTCTGATCGCCTGGTTGCTTGCCTCTCTGCTGATCTTCTGCGGGGGCTGGGGGGCGGCGCCAGCCCTGGCCAGCCTCAGCGACGATCGTTACGACGGCAATATTTATTCTCTCTATGCCGGCAACGGTTCCCTGGTGCCGCCCCGCACCACCTTGGCCGAGGCCCGGGAAGCCGGCCGGGTGGTGGTGTTGGTGTACTACCTCGACGACAGCGCGGTCAGCAAGCAATTTGCCCCCGTGGTGTCCGAACTGCAACGGCTATGGGGCAAGGCGGTGGAGCTGTTGCCCCTGGTGACCGATCCCCTCCAGAACCGCAACGATCAAGGGCCCAGCGATCCTGCCCATTACTGGAACGGCACCATTCCCCAGGTGGTGGTGCTCGATGCTTCCGGCACGGTCCGTTTCGATGCCAGTGGTGCGGTGGATGTGGATGCGATCAACGCGGCGTTGAGTGCCGTCACCGGCATTCCCCTGCCGGAGGGCGGCAGCCTTAGTTCCACGGTCAGTTTCAACGAGCTCAACAGCGAAGTCGTCTCCCGTTCCCAATGAGCCAATCCAGCAGCGCTGGCAGCCGCCAGGAAACCGACAGCCTCGGCTCGATCGCCGTGCCGGCCGAGCACTACTGGGGGGCCCAGACCGAGCGCTCGCTCCACTTCTTTCCCTTCGGCCAGCGGATGCCCACGCCGCTGCTGCGGGCGTTCGGACAGCTGAAGGCGGCCTGTGCCGAGGCGAACATGGCGGCCGGTTGCCTGGATCCGGAGCTGGGGTTGTTGGTCGTGGCCGCCGCCGAAGAGGTGGCCGGTGGGGAGCTCGATGCGGAGTTCCCGCTCCGGATTTGGCAGACGGGGTCCGGCACCCAGACCAACATGAACGTCAACGAGGTGATTGCTAACCGGGCGATTGAGGCCTGGGGTGGGGTGCTGGGCAGTAAGCAGCCGATCCATCCCAATGACCATGTCAACCTCAGCCAATCCAGCAACGACACCTTTCCGACGGCCATGCACCTCGCTGTGGCCGGGGAGCTGCACCATGCCCTGATCCCCGCCCTGCGGGAGTTGCTGCGTTGCCTGGAGAATCTGGCTAGCCGCTTTGCCACGGTGATCAAGATCGGTCGCACCCATCGACAGGATGCGGTGCCCCTGAGCCTGGGGCAGGAGTTTGGAGGCTATGCAGCCCAGCTGGAGTTGGGGTTGGCCAGCCTGGAGGCCACCGTGCCCCAGGTGCATCAGTTGGCGATCGGGGGCACGGCGGTGGGCACGGGCCTGAATGCTCCCTCCGGTTATGGCGAGGCGGTGGCGGCACGGCTGCGCGAGCGGCTTGGCCTGCCGTTCACCAGCGCGCCCAATAAATTTCAGGCCCTGGCGGGGCACGAACCGCTGGCGGCGTGCCATGGCGCCCTCACCGTGCTGGCCGGCAGCCTGATCAAGATCGCCAATGACATCAGTTGGTTGGCCAGTGGCCCACGCAGTGGCCTGGGGGAATTGATCCTGCCGGAGAATGAACCGGGATCATCGATTATGCCGGGCAAGGTTAATCCTACTCAGTGTGAAAGCCTCACGATGGTGTGTGTGCAGGTGATGGGGAATAACACGTCCGTACAGATGGCAGCTAGCCAGGGTAATTTTGAGCTGAATGTATTTAAGCCCCTGATTGCCCATAATCTGCTGGAGAGCATTGCCCTGTTGGCCGGCGCCTGCACCAGTTTTCGTCGCTATTGCCTGGAGGGATTGCGCGCGGATGAATCCCGCATTGCCCGCTTGCTGGATCAGAGCCTGATGTTGGTCACGGCCCTCACTCCAGCCATCGGCTACGACCGGGCTGCCGCCATCGCCAAACATGCCCATGAGCATCGGCTGAGCCTGCGGGAGGCGGCCCTGGTTTTGGGGCTGATTGATGCGGAGGGTTTCGACCGCCTGGTTCAGCCCCAAACGATGATCTGAGATGGCTTAGAGCAGATTGGCGGCCAGTTCCGCCAGTTCGGATCGTTCGCCTCGGGTCAGGGTCATGTGGCCGGCGAGGGGCTGACCCTTAAAGCGTTCCACCACCCAGGTGAGGCCATTGCTTTCCGTGTCCACATAGGGGTTGTCTATCTGATAAGGATCGCCCGTGAGCACAATTTTCGTTCCTTGTCCCACCCTGGTCACGATGGTCTTGACCTCATGGGGTGTGAGGTTTTGGGCCTCATCCACCACCATGAACTGGCGTGGAATGGAGCGACCCCGGATGTAGCTGATCGCCTCCACTTCCAGCAGGCCCATTCCCTTGAGATCGGCCCAGCTGTTGCGCGCTTGCCGTTGGCTGGTGCGGTGGGCTGGACTCTCCTCGCCCCCCCCAAGCAGAAACTCCAGGTTGTCGATGATCGGTTGCATCCAGGGGCCCATCTTCTCCTCGAGATCCCCGGGAAGAAAGCCGATGTCCTTTCCCAGGGGAATCACCGGCCGGGTGACCAGCAGCCGGTCGTAAAGCCGCTCGTCGGCCACCTGATGGAGGCCGGCCGCAAGAGCCAGGAGCGTTTTGCCGGTCCCGGCCTTGCCGATCAGCGTCACCAGCGGGACGGCTGGATCCAGCAGCAGATCGAGGGCGAAGGTCTGCTCACGGTTGCGGGGCTGGATGCGCCCGAGCCGCACCCGCGGGGCCCGTTGCAGGGGATGCAGGGTGCCGCTGCGGCCGTCGTAGCGGGCCAGCAGGGTGTGGTTGGGTTGGGCCTGGTTCACCAGGGTCACCCCCTCGTTGGCCAGGAGGGGTCGGGGGCTGATGGCGTCTGACCTGAGGCCGCCGCTCTCCTTGACCCGATCCATCTGCTCCGCCTCGGTCCATAGCTCGCAGAGCCCGGGATAGAGGTCGGCGATGTCCACCTTGTCGGTGGTGTAGTCCTGGGCGATCAGCCCCACCGCATCGGCCTTGATCCGGAGGTTGGTGTCCTTGGTTACCAGAATCACCGGGCTTTGACTGCCGATCACCTCCTGGAGACGTTGCTGCAGGGCCACGGCCAGGATGTGGTGATCGCCCTGGTCGCTGCGCAGCTCCGGCGGCAGCTGCTCCAGGGTCTCTTGGCGACAGAACGCCACGGTGAGCCGCCCGCCCGTGGCCGCGTCGATCACCACCCCGTCGGCCAGATTGCCGCGTTCGCGCAGTTCGTCCAATAGCCGCGACACCTGGCGGGCATTCCGCCCCTTTTCCGAAGGATCCCGTTTGAAGCGGTCGATCTCCTCCACCACCTCGATCGGCACCACCACGTCGTTGTCCTGAAACCTGGTCAGGGCTAGGGGGTCGTGGAGCAGGACGTTGGTATCGAGAACAAAGGTCTTGCGCATGCCAGTCGGCTCGCCGGTGCCATGGGGCCGAAGTTAGGGCCATCTCGGCATCTACGCTCCGCCTCATCGTTATCGCCCGGATTTCAGGTTTGGCCTTGCTATCCCTACTGCTGATCGTCCTGCTCCTGCTTGGCCTGGTCCTGCTCTGGCTGGAGCTGCGCCACCGACTGCGGCCTGCCTCGCCGCTCCGGCTGAGTCCCGGGCCCTTCCAGGTGGAGCGCCAGGGGGACGGACTGCTGGTGAGCGGAGAGATCACGATCCACAATCCCCATCCGCGGATGGAGGTGATGGTTCCTGAAATTCGCCTGGCTCCGGTCACCCTCGGTCGTCTGGATCAGGCCGACGTGCGGATCGATTGCCGCATCACGCCCTTGCATCCCGATGAGGAAGCCCGCTCGGACGGCTACTGGGCTGCCTACATCGTGAAGGGCCTCAAACGCACGAATGCCCGCCTCCAGATCCGGCTGCAGGGTCCGGTTGGCGTCGATCTCGGTTCCCTGGTGGACACCCTCTGGCTGGAGGTGCACTGGGTGAACTATGGCCCGTTCGGTCGCCTGCAGCGCCGCGATGGAATTTTGGTGCCCTTGCAGAAGCCCGAACCGCTTCAGCCCTCGGAGGCCCCCTGGCGTGATGGCGAACGCTGTCGCGTTTTGCCCGTGCGCACCCACCTGCTGGGGGTTCTGGACGATGCCGGCGCCGTGCTGGAGCGCTATGCCGGCCACCTGATCCAGCCGGGGGATGTGCTCACCATCGGTGAAACCCCTTTGGCGGTGATGCAGGGGCGCTACCACCACCCGGCCACGGTGGAGCCGTCGATGTTGGCCCGGCTCCTGTGTCGGGTGTTTCACCCCACCAGCAGCCTGGCGACGGCCTGCGGGCTGCAGAGCCTGATTGACATCGTTGGTCCGGCCCGGGTGCTGGGGGCCTGGCTGATCGGGACTGCCCTCAAGCTCGTGGGGGCTAAGGGATGGTTCTACCGGTTGGCCGGAGATCAGGCTCGGCTGATTGATGACATCACCGGCACCACCCCCCCCTACGACCAGACCCTCGTGCTGGGGCCCGATCAGCCTGAGCAGTTCTGCAATCGCATGGCCGCCGCCCTCGGGGTGGCCGTGGCCGTGGTGGATGTCAACGATCTCGGCCGGGTCAAGGTGCTGGCGGCCAGCCAAGGCTGCGATGAGGCCTTGCTCCAGCGGGCCCTGCGTCCCAATCCTGCCGGGAATGCCAACGAGCGCACCCCCCTCGTCCTGGTGCGACCGTCCTGAGGCTGCGCCAGCGGTGCGTTGCGGCCACTTAAGATTTGAACAACGACATTATTTTCGCAGTTTCGGCATCGCCTCGCTGCTGCCCGGGACCCGTTCCATCAGCCCTCCCTCGCTGTGATCGCCGTGCCCCTTGCTGCCGAACCGCTGTCCGCTCCCCCGGTGCCTGAGGGATCGTTCCTCTGCCCGGCGATGGGTTCTGTGCTGCGTGCCCAAGCCGTTGCGAACGGCCCAAGCGCGGCCCAAGAGGGGGGGCTGATGATTGTGGTTTCCAGTCCTGGAATTTCGGGGCGGCCCGACCTCTCCAGCCAGCCGGACCTCAGCCCGGGTGAGGGGCCGCTCTCCCCCGCACCGGCTCCGCTGCCCTGGAGCGTCGACCCCCTGCAGGGTTGGCATCTGCCGTTACTGGATGACGCGGCAGTTCTGCCCTTGCAGCCGCTGGTGCAGCGCGCCGTCTTGCTGGAGTGGCCGGAGCGCTTGCTGGCAGCCCTGGTCCGGCGTCCACCGCTGGCGGCCCAGGTGCTCGTGGCCCTGCAACGGGAAAGTCGCAGCCGCCAGCGCGCCCTCGGTCTGATCGCCAGCCGCCGCATCAATCGCAGTGGCAGCTGCTGGCAGCTGGTCCACCTCACCGCCACGGCCCTGGCCTCAACGGTCCGGGCCCCCGGCCGGGCGGCCGTCACCACGGCCCTGCTGCGGGCGGCCCTGGAGCGCGGAAGGGAGGCCACCAGCTGGATTGCCTTCGCCAATCCCTGCGACCGAGATCTCCTGGCCTGCCTGCGCGAGCAGGGGTTTCAACCCCAGCGCACCGAGCGACTCTGGCGCTGGCCCGTCCCCTCCTCCGTGGGTGCCGCTGGCCCGGCGCTGCCTCCTGCCTACGAGCTGCGCGCCCTGAATCGTCGTACCGCCCCCCTGCTCTGGCACCTGGAGCAGGCCGCCTGCCCGGCCCCCCTGCGCCAGTTGCTGGATCGCCGTCCTGAGGATCTGCTGGATCAGAGCCAGGGTCGGGGCTGGATGTTGGTGGATCCAACGCGCAACCAGGCCGTGGTGGCCGTGCGTTGGCTGGCGGATCATTCGGAGGGGGGCGCAGAAGTGGAACTCACCCTCCATCCCGGTTGGTCCCATCTGCTGGGGCCGGCCACCGAGCTCTTGCTGAGGCGCCTGGCCTCGTCGGTTGGGGGGCCCCTTTGGCTCCATTGCCAGCAGGAGGATCAGGCTCGCCAAACCTGGCTGCATTCCCAGGGGGCGGAAGACCGGGAGGAACGGGTGCTGATGGCTCGCAGCATCTGGCGCCGTCAAACCTGGCGGCCCAGCCAGCGGGCCGGCCGTCGGCTCGATGCGGTGCTCGAACAGTTTCAGCCCCGTCGCCGCCCCCTTCCCTCGCCGCTGGCGCGTGGCTGAGCGCCGCCCCCCATGCCCCCGTTCTGCTCTGGCCCTTGATGTGGGCCGCCGCCGTATCGGCCTGGCGGGATGTGACCCCCTTGGACTGACGGTCTCGCCCCTGCCCTGCCTTCACCGCGGCCCCTTTCACCAGGATCTGGAGTTCTTACAGCGATTGGTTGGCCTGCGGGCGGTGCAGGCCCTCGTGGTGGGGTTGCCCCTGGATGCCCAGCAACGCCCCACTCCCCAGGCCGAGCACTGTCGCCGCTATGGCCTCCGCCTCGCCCAGGCCTTGGGGTTGCCCTTGGCCTGGGTCAATGAACACAGCAGCAGCTGGGCCGCCTCCGAACAGTTCGGCCTGCGGGGGGACCGCACCGGCCGACTGGACAGTGCGGCCGCCGCCCTCTTGCTGGAACAATGGCTTCAGGATGGTCCCGAAGCCGTTCCGCTTCCTGGGGCGCCACCCCCGCCAGGGCCTTCACCCTGCCATACGCCATGCTGAGATCCCCCGCCCCCCTGTCATGACTGCCGAAAACCAGTCCCTTTCGGCCTCAGGAGAGGTGCCCACAGTGATTGTTCGAGATAGCACGGGCCGCCAGTTGCTCTGCTTTCTCGAACAGCTCATTCCTCTGGATGGTCAGGATTACGCCCTGCTCACTCCCGTGGATACCCCGGTCTGCCTGTTTCGCCTCAGCGATGACGACGAGCCCGAATTGATTGAGACCCTGGAGGCCACCGAACCGGTCCTGTCGGTGGCCGATGTGGTTCTCCAGGAGCATGACCTCACGTTGGTCCGTTCCGCGGTCTCGCTCACGGTGAGCGGTGAATTGGATGAGCCCGATCCGGAGGCCCTCGACGACGACGAGGATGCCGACGACGACAGTGAAACCTATGAGTTGTTGGTGAGCTTCATGGCCGACGACCAGGAGTACGGCCTCTACATCCCCCTCGATCCATTTTTTGTGGTCGCCCGCATCCAGGGGGACAACGCGGTGGTGGTGGAGGGCGAGGAGTTTGATCGGGTCCAACCGCGCATTGAGGCGGAACTCGATGAACGGGAGAGCGATTCTTGAGGGTCCGCGCCCTGCTCACTCCCGATTGGCAGCCCAGTTCAACCCTGGCCCAGCTGCCCCTCGACCAGTTTGAGGCCCAGGGCATCAAGGCTCTGGTGTTGGATGTCGATCGCACCCTGCTGCCCCGTCGCCAGGCCACCCCGCCGGCGGCGATGGTGGCCTGGCTGCGCAACGCCGCCGAACGGATGCCGATCCATCTGCTCAGCAACAATCCCTCCCGTCGCAGGATTGGGACGGTGGCGGACCAGCTCGCGGTTCCTTACACCACGTCGGCAGCCAAACCGCGGCGGGCGGCCCTGCGGCGGGTCTTGGCCGAGCTGGGCATGCCCGCCTATCAGGTGGCCCTCGTGGGGGATCGGGTCTTCACCGATGTCCTGGCCGGCAATCGCCTTGGCCTGTTCACGGTGCTGGTCAAACCGATCGATCCCCAGGGCGAACCCTGTCGCCATGATCATCTTCAAAGCCTGGAGCTTCGTATGGCCCGTTGGGTGGGCACGGCGCTCGGCTGATGGCCAGCGCCGTTGCCCACCGCCGGGTGATCAAGGTGGGAACCAGCCTGTTGCGGGGCAGCCAGGGCCGTTCCACGGCCACGGTGATCGCCGACTTGGCCGCCAGCCTCAGTCGCCAGCAGCGGCGGGGCGATGCCATTGCCCTGGTGACCAGCGGTGCGGTGGGGCTGGGCTCCGAACACCTGGGCCTCTCCCGGCGACCCACGGAGCTGGTGGCGCTGCAAGCCGCCGCCGCCGTGGGTCAGGGTCGGTTGATGGCCCTCTACCAGGAGGCCTTCGGCGTCCATGGACTCGCCGTGGCCCAGGTGCTGCTCACACGGGGTGATCTGGCCTCGCGCCGGCGCTATCGCAACGCCTCCCGCACCGTCGAGCAGCTGCTCAGCTGGGGTGTGGTGCCGATCATCAACGAAAACGACACCCTGGCCACCGATGAACTGCGCTTCGGGGATAACGACACCCTGTCCGCCTTGGTGGCGGTGGCGATCGGGGCCCACGAGCTGATCCTGCTCACCGACGTGGACAGCCTGTATTCCGGGGATCCCCGCAGCGATGCCGAGGCGCAGCCCATTGCCGAGGTCCGTGATCTGGTTGAACTTGAGCGGCTGAGCGGCGTGGCCAGCGGTGGTGGTCAATGGGGCACCGGCGGGATGACCACCAAGCTGGCAGCGGCGCGGATCGCCACCTCCAGCGGCATCCCCGTGCGCTTGGCCGATGGCCGGGATCCGGCCGTCCTGGAGGCCCTGCTGGCCGGTGCGGCCCTGGGCACCGTGTTCCACCCCAGCCCCAGTCCCTTGCCCGATCGCAAGGGCTGGCTCGCCCACGCCCTGTTGCCCAAGGGAACGCTGCACATCGATGCCGGGGCCGAGCACGCCCTGTTGAATCAGGGAGCCTCGCTGCTGGCGGTGGGGATCCAAACCATGGAGGGCCGTTTTGGTCGCCGCGAACCGGTGCGTGTGCTGGCCAGCGATGGTCGGGAACTGGGCCGCGGGCTCTGCACGTTCAGCAGCGACGAGCTGGAGCGGATCATCGGGCTCAGTAGCCAGGCGGTGCGTGAACGGCTCGGGGTCGCGGCGGAGGCGGTGATTCATCGCGATGTCCTGGTGCTCACCGCCCCTGCGGTCGAGCTGCCGAACCGTCCTTCGTCCTGAACTCCTACGATCCGGCCGCCGGCGTCTTGGATTCATGCGGTTCAGCGACCTGCTCTCCCAGCTCAGCGAGGTGACCGAGAGCACCCCAAGGGAGGTGGGGGGGGATCCGGAGCTCCTGGGGGCTGAATCCCTGGAACGGGCTGGCGCCAGCCAGCTCAGTTTTCTGGAAGCGGGCCATGCCCTCAGTCTGGCCCTTACCGCCAGCGCGGCAGCTGCGGTGTTGCTTCCCCTCGATCCAGAGCTCCAGGAGGTGGCCCAAGCCCGTGGCCTGGCCTGGGTGGCCCTGAAGGATCCGCGGCTGGCCTTCGCCGAAGCCTTAGAGGCGCTCTATCCCCGCACCCTGCCACCAGCGGGGATCCATGCCAGTGCGGTGGTGGATCCCTCGGCCCGGATCGGGGAGGGGGTTCACTTGGCCGCCCGGGTGGTGGTGGGGGCGGACTGCGTGCTGGGAGCTGGTTGTGTCCTCCATCCGGGGGTGGTTCTTTACGAGGATGTACAGCTAGGGGAGGGGTGTGAGCTGCATGCCAATGCCGTGCTCCATCCCGGCAGTCGCCTGGGTCGGCACTGTGTGGTTCATTCCGGCGCGGTGATCGGATCGGAGGGCTTCGGCTTTGTGCCCTCCGCCCAGGGCTGGCGCAAGATGCCCCAGACCGGCCAGGTGGTGCTGGAGGAGGGCGTGGAGGTGGGGTGCGGCAGCACCGTGGACCGACCCTCGGTCGGAGAAACCCGCCTCGGTGCGGGCACCAAGATCGACAACCTGGTCCACATTGGCCACGGGGTGGTCACGGGCCGGGGCTGCGCCCTGGCGGCCCAGGTGGGGATCGCCGGTGGGGCGCGCTTGGGGAATGGGGTGATCCTGGCGGGCCAGGTGGGCGTGGCCAACAAGGCGGTGATCGGGGATCGGGCTATCGCCTCCTCCAAGTCCGGCATCCATGGGGAGGTGGGCGCCGGGGAGGTCGTCAGTGGCTATCCGGCCATTCCCAATCGCCTGTGGCTGCGCTGCTCAGCGGCCTTCAGTCGCCTGCCGGAGATGGCGAAGACCCTCCGTCAGCTCAAGGCGGGCTCCCCCTGAGGGTCCACCGCCTCCCCTTGCCCCCTGCGGCTTAACCTCGCGGGCTGCCCGTTTTAGGCCTGCCCGCCATGACCAGCTATCGGATCACCCTGCTGCCCGGGGATGGCATTGGTCCGGAGATCACGGCCGTGGCCCGCCAGCTGCTCGATGGGGTGAGCCGTCGCCATGGGTTTCACCTCGACTTCGACGTGCAGCCCATGGGGGGCGCCGCCATCGAGGCCACGGGGGAACCCCTGCCGGCCAGCACCCTGGCCGCCTGTCGATCGGCGGATGCGGTACTTCTGGCCGCCATCGGCAGTCCGCAATACGACACCTTGCCGCGCGACCAGCGGCCTGAAACCGGCCTGCTGCAGCTGCGCGCCGGCATGGGCCTGTTCGCCAATCTGAGGCCGGTGAAAATCATTCCAGCCCTGATCGATGCCAGCACCCTCAAGCCGGAGGTGATTGAAGGGGTGGATCTCCTGGTGGTGCGGGAACTCACCGGTGGTGTCTACTTCGGCACCCCCAAGGGCAGGGTGGAAAGCGAGGGCCGGGTGCGGGGCTTCAACACCATGGCCTACTTCGACGATGAGATTGATCGGATCGCCCGGGTGGCCTTCGACCTCGCCGCCCAGCGCCGTGGTCGCCTCTGCTCCGTGGACAAGGCCAACGTGCTGGATGTCAGTCAGCTCTGGCGTGATCGGGTTGACCTGATGGCCCAGGACTATCCCGCCGTGGCCCTCAGCCACATGTACGTCGACAACGCCGCCATGCAATTGGTGCGGGCGCCGCGCCAGTTCGATGTGCTGCTCACCAGCAACCTGTTCGGCGACATCCTCAGTGACGAAGCGGCGATGCTCACCGGGTCGATCGGCATGTTGCCGTCGGCCTCCCTGGGCAGCGACGGCCCTGGCCTGTTCGAGCCGATCCACGGCTCGGCTCCTGATATCGCTGGTCAGGACAAGGCCAATCCGATGGCGATGGTGCTCTCCGCCGCCATGCTGCTGCGGGTGGGCCTGCAGCAGGAGGCGGCGGCCCTGGATCTGGAACAGGCGGTGGACAGGGTGCTGGCCGCTGGCTTCCGCACCGGCGATCTGATGGCGGCAGGATGCACGCTGCTGGGCTGTCAGGCCATGGGAGCGCAGTTGCTGGCGGCGTTGGAGGACCCGCAGGGAGGGGGCTGAACGGCCACGGGGCGTTGGTGGGGGGCGACGATCTGCGAAACTCTCCCAGTCTTCCCTCCCTGCGTCGATGTCGAAGCGTCACCCGGTCGTGGCAGTCACCGGTTCCTCCGGCGCCGGAACCAGCACCGTCAAGCGCGCCTTCGAGCACATTTTTGCCCGGGAGGGCATTACTCCCGCCGTGGTGGAGGGGGACAGCTACCACCGCTACGAGCGTGGCCCGATGAAGGAAGCCATGGCGGCGGCGCTGGCCAAGGGCGAGAACTTTTCCCACTTCGGCCCCGAGGCCAACCTGTTCGACAAGCTCGAGGAGCTGTTTCGCAGCTATGCGGACCAAGGTGCTGGCCAGAAGCGGTACTACCTGCACTCCCTTGAGGAGGCCGCCGAGCACAACCAACGGCTTGGCACCAACCTGGAGCCCGGCCAGTTCACTCCTTGGGAGCCGATCCCAGCAGCGACGGATCTGCTGTTCTACGAGGGCCTCCATGGCGGCGTGAAGGGGGAGGGCTATGACGTGGCCGCCCTGGCAGACCTGTTGGTGGGCGTTGTGCCGATCACCAACCTGGAGTGGATTCAGAAGATTTCCCGGGACAACGCCGAGCGCGGCTATTCGGCCGAGGCGATTGTGGACACGATCCTGCGGCGGATGCCCGATTACATCAATCACATCTGCCCCCAGTTCAGCCGCACCGACATCAACTTCCAGCGGGTGCCCACCGTGGACACCTCCAATCCCTTCATCTGTCGCAACATCCCCACCCCGGATGAAAGCTTCGTGATCATCCACTTCCGCAAAGGGGCCCGTGAGAAATGGGGGATCGACTTTCCCTATCTCCTGGACATGATCAACGATTCCTTCATGTCCAGCCCCACCAGCATCGTGGTCAACGGCGGCAAGATGGGCTTTGCCATGGAACTGATCCTCACCCCCGTGATCCATCGCATGATCGAGGACAAGAAAACCTTGGCTTGAAGATCAAGGCCTGATTGAACTTCACGGCTTTAGGATCCCCGCAGGAGATTCGCTTAACGCCATCACCGCTTCTTCGGCCCATCCCATGCCCGCCCCAGGCGGCCTGGCCTCCGGTAGTGGTGATGGCGGGAAATCTCTGCGACCAAGTCCTTCCTTTCTGATCGGCCCCGCCAACGCCCCCCCAGAGCCAAGTGCGCCGTGGCCGGGTTCGGGACTGAGGCTGGATCGGATCAATAGCCGTCAGTTATTGCAGGCGGCGCGCCAGATTTACTTCCGCTACCTTGCCGGCAGCGGGGGCCGAGAGCCGTTGGGGGTCGTGATGGTGGGCGAAACCGACCAGGGCCGAGTTGTCTTTGCGGTCCCCGTTCTCCTCCCCGAAGAGCAGTTCGTGCCGATGGAACTGATGCGCAATCGTGGTCTGGGCCGCCCCTCCCGGGCCAGCCGCCTGCAGGTCCCCCGCCCGAGTCGATGACAGCCCCGGCGCTTCCATGGCCGGGCTCTTGGGTGTTGCCGGTGGTCGTGCTCCTGTTAGGGGCCTCTGTCGGCAGTTTCGTCAATGTGGTGGCCTGGCGCCTTCCCCGGGAGGACTCGCTGCTCTGGCCCGGGAGCCATTGCCCTCGGTGCGGGACGTCCCTGGCCTGGTTTGAGAACCTGCCGCTGCTGGGCTGGTTGGTGTTGCGGGGGCGCTGCCGCCATTGCCACCAGCCCATTGCCCTGCGCTACCCACTGGTGGAGTTCCTTTGCGCCGGTTTATGGGTGGCGATGCTGGCCGCCACCCCCGGTGGCTTTGGCGCCAGCCCCGATCCGCTGGGGCTGGTCCTCTCCGGCTGGCTCTTGGTCAGTTGGCTGTTCCCCTTGGTGTTGATCGATCTCGACCTGCTCTGGCTGCCGGAGCCGCTTTGTCGCTGGGGATTGCTTCTGGGTTTGGTCGTGACCGGCCTGCTCGGCTTTGCCCAGGGGGTCAGTGAGGGCCGGGCCTTGCTTTTGGCCCATCTCATCGCCGCTGCCCTTGGTCTGCTGGGTTGCGAGGCGGTGAGTGCCCTTGGCCAACGCTGTCTGGGTCGTCCGGCCCTCGGTTTGGGCGACGCCAAGCTGGCGGCGCTGATGGGGGCCTGGCTGGGGCCGCTGAGTCTGGGGCTGGCCCTGCTGGTGGCGGTGGTCAGCGGGGCTGTGGTGGGTAGCCTGGGCCGGCTCACGGGTCGACTCGGGCCCCAACAGCCCTTTCCTTTCGGCCCCTTTCTGGCCTTTGGCACCGTGGCGTTGTGGTGGAGCGGTCCGGGGCCGTGGCTGGCCCTGCTCGTGCCAGGACCTTAAATGGGGCGAGCCAATCGGCCCAGCTTGTTCGCTCCCCGCCAGTCCGCGCCCCACCTCTCCCGGCCCCACCGAGGCCGTTTCCCTGACCCGCATGTCCCTGTTCGACTGGTTCGCCGATCGTCGTAAAAACGCCCCCGCGGTCCGTCCCACTCAGGGGCCCGATCCTGACGATGGGGACGGCCTGTGGAGCAAGTGTCCCGAGTGCTCCCTGGTGGTTTATCGCAAGGACCTGTTGGCGAATGCCAGCGTTTGTAAAGGCTGCGGCTATCACAACCGCATTGACAGTGAGGAACGGCTACGGCTGCTCGCTGATGAGGGCAGTTTTGAATCCCTGGATGCCGATCTTGCGCCCACCGATCCCCTGGCCTTCAAGGATCGGCGCAGCTATGCCGATCGCCTCCGCGAGACCCAGCAGGCCACCGGATTGCGCGATGCAGTGATCACGGGGGTGTGTCGGCTGGAGGGGTTGCCCATGGCCCTCGGGATCATGGATTTCCGCTTCATGGGGGGCTCGATGGGGTCGGTGGTGGGTGAAAAACTCACCCGGCTGATCGAGGAGGCCACCGCGCGCCGCTTGCCCTTGCTGATCGTGTGTGCCTCCGGCGGGGCCCGGATGCAGGAGGGGATGCTGAGCCTGATGCAGATGGCCAAGATCTCCGGAGCCCTGGAGCGCCATCGTCGGGCTGAGCTTCTCTACCTCCCCCTGCTCACCCACCCCACGACCGGAGGGGTGACCGCCAGTTTCGCCATGCTGGGGGACCTCATCCTGGCCGAACCCAAGGCCCTGATCGGCTTTGCTGGTCGCCGGGTGATTGAACAGACCCTCCGGGAGAAGCTGCCCGAGGGATTCCAGACGGCGGAATACCTTCTTGATCACGGCTTCGTGGATACGATCGTTCCGCGCACGGCTCAGCGCAGCACCCTCCTCGCCCTGCTCCAACTGCATGGCACGGCCCGCCGCAGTGCGGTGGTGGCCGGATGAGCAGCCGCTGGTGGTTCCCTCGGTGGCGCTGGGGGTTGGGGCTGAGGGCCTGGGCCGGAGTGCTGGCGGCGGTCTTGGTCCTCGTGGTCTTCATGGTGCCCATGGCCGTCCCCGTGGCCCAGGCTGGCCCAGTCAGCTGGCAGGAGTTGCCTCCCGCCGCCGAGGGGCGTCAGTGGTGGGATCGTGGCAGCTTGCGCCTTGACCGCCAGGGCCACCTTTCGGTGCTCAGCCGCTATCAACCCGCCGCTGAGGCTGGGGCCGACCGGCCGCCTCCGGGTCGTTTGTATGTGATGGAACTGGACTGCGATCAGCAGCTCTACCGGGACGTGGCGATCAATGGGTTGCCCCAGTTCGGTGCCAACTGGCAGGTCAGTGGCGCCGATGCCCTCACCAGTGCCGTGGTGAAGGCGGCCTGCGCCGCTGGAGCCGATCTGTTGTCCGCCGCTTCCCTGTCCCATGGCTGATACACCCTTGCGGGTGGCGATCGCTGGCCTCGGCTTTGGCGAGAAGGTCCATCTGCCGGCCCTGCGGGACTGTCCGTCCACGGAACCGGTGGCCCTGTGGCATCCCCGAGCGGAACGGCTTGAGGCCGCGACCCAGGCGACCGGCTTGCCTGGACACACCAGTTTTGAGCGCCTGCTGGCCGACCCCACCATTGACGCGATCGTGATTGCGACGCCTCCGGAACCGCGGTTTGCCCTGGCCCAGGCGGCCTTAGCGGCGGGCAAGCACCTGCTGCTGGAAAAGCCGGTGGCCCTGAACGCCGACCAGGTGGAGAGCCTGCAGCGGCAGGCCATGGCCCGGAATCTGACGGTGGCGGTGGACTTTGAATACCGGGCGGTCCCCCTGTTTCAGCAGCTGGCTGCCCTGCTGCAGCAGGGAGTGCTGGGGGATCCCTGGCTGGTGAAGCTGGACTGGCTGATGAGCAGCCGCGCCGATGCCACCCGTCCCTGGAGCTGGTATTCCCAGGCTGAGGCTGGTGGCGGGGTGCTGGGCGCGCTCGGGACCCATGCTTTCGACATCCTCCATTGGCTGATAGGACCAACGCGCCACCTGCGGGCTTGCCTGAGTACGGCCATCCCGGCCCGTCCGCTGCCGGATGGTCGTGGGGCGCTGGGGACGGTGGATGCGGAGGACATCGCCCTGATCCAGCTGGATCTGGCGGATGGCCATGGTCGCCGGGTGCCGGCCCAGCTCAACCTGGCCTCGGTGACCCGTGCTGGCCGGGGCTTTTGGCTGGAGCTCTACGGCAGTCAGGCCACCCTGGTGCTCGGCTCCAGCAATCAGGCCGACTATGTCCACGGGTTTCAGCTGTGGATGGCGGCACCTGGTGAGCCGCTGCGCCCCTTGCCCCTGGATCCTTCCCTGGCGTTCCCGCGCACCTGGGAGGACGGTCGGATCGCACCCGTGGGACGGGTGATTGGCTGGTGGGCCGAGGCGGTGCGTCACCAGCGGCCCATGGTGCCTGGATTGGGAGAGGCGGTTTTGAGCCAGCGCTGCTGCGACCAAGCCCGCCAGGACTGGCCCTGAAGGGCGGAGATCCGTCCCCCCAGATACGGCTGGCGGTATCACTACTAACCATTTGTGTTCCGTAGTCGTTGTTACTGTTGAAGGACGTTGGCCGGGCTTCGGCGGCGTTCAAGGCGATCCGGTTTCTCCCGGTGCCTTGGCGTCGACGCGGCGTCGGTGGAAGTAGGGGCAAACCTGCGGGTCCATGCCCTGAAGCAACGCGCCATCCACCCTGTGGGCCCCGCCCCAGGTTTCCTTCGGAGGCACGTCCATGTCCATCACCACCGCCAAGCAACTGGTTCGTCAGGCTGAGGAGGCGCGTCGCGCTGCCCGGCAACAGGCCTTCAGTGTGCAGTCCCTGCGCAAGCAGTGTCTGATCGACTGATTGACCCAACCGATTGCGTTGTAGGCACCATTCCGGGCCCCGCTTTGGCGGGGCCTTTTTTGTGGCAGGGGTTGCCCCGGTCCGCACGTTTGACGTTCCTGGGAGGGCGGAGGGCATCCCCTAGACTCCCGCCCAGACTGAGACGGGTTGTGCCCGTCGGCCGTCGACTCCCCCTATCCCACCCCGCGAGGTTTACCCATGGCGCTCGTCCCGCTCCGGCTGTTGCTTGATCACGCCGCTGAGAACGGCTATGGCATCCCTGCGTTCAATGTGAACAACCTGGAGCAGGTCCAGTCGATCATGGAGGCGGCTCAAGAGACCGACAGCCCGGTCATTCTCCAGGCCTCCCGCGGTGCCCGTCAGTATGCCGGCGAGAACTTTCTGCGGCACCTGATTCTGGCGGCGGTGGAAACCTATCCGGATATCCCGGTGGTCATGCACCAGGACCATGGCAACAGCCCTGCCACCTGCTTCGGTGCGGCCGCCAATGGTTTCACTTCGGTGATGATGGACGGCTCCCTGATGGACGACGCCAAGACCCCGGCCACCTACGACTACAACGTGGCAGTCACCAAGGAAGTGGTGGACGTGGCCCATGCCATTGGTGTGAGCGTGGAAGGAGAACTGGGTTGTCTGGGTTCCCTGGAGACCGGCATGGGTGAGGCCGAAGACGGCCATGGTTTTGAGGGCAAATTGGATCACAGCCAACTGCTCACCGATCCCGCCGAGGCCGCGGATTTCGTCGCCAAAACCAAGGTCGATGCCCTGGCGATCGCCATCGGCACCAGCCATGGTGCCTACAAGTTCACCCGCAAGCCAACCGGTGAAGTGCTGGCCATCAGCCGGATTGCTGAAATCCACAAGGCCATCCCCAACACTCACCTGGTGATGCACGGCTCCTCCTCCGTTCCCCAGGAGTGGCTGGACATGATCAACAAGTATGGCGGTGCCATTCCTGAGACCTACGGTGTGCCCGTAGAGGAAATTCAGGAGGGCATTCGCAACGGCGTTCGCAAGGTGAACATCGACACCGACAATCGCCTGGCCTTCACCGCTGCCGTTCGGGAAGCCGCCGCCAAGGATCCCGCCAATTTCGATCCCCGTCACTTCAACAAGCCCGCCCGGGCCTACATGAAGAAGGTGTGCCTGGATCGTTACCAGCAGTTCTGGTGTGCCGGCAATGCCAGCAAGATCAAGCAGCGCGACATCAACTTCTATGCCGGTCTGTATGCCAAGGGGCAACTTGATGCCAAGACCGCCGTCGCCGCCTGACGCGCTTCATCCTCAGTGATTCGGGCCCCCTCCATGGGGGCCTTTTTTGTGCTCCCGTGGATGGGTTCAGCGTGGGATGCCACTGGAGGCCGGTGGTGGGGTGGCGGCGGCATTGTCAGTGTTGCCACTGATCAGCCTGGCCAGGGCATCGTTGAGACTGCGTTCCATCACGAAGCGGCTGCCATCGGTCACCACCACCCGAACCAGGGTTGGCAGGTCATTGTTCTTGCTTTGAAGGTAGATCGGCTCCACATAGAGCAGGCCCTTGCCCACGGGCAGCACCAGGAGGTTGCCATGAATCAACCGGGATCCCACCCGATTCCAGAGGCCGAATTGATAGCTGATCGCCGGATCCTGTTCGATTAGGGCCGACACCTGCTGGGGCCCCAGTAACAGGCGCTGCTGGGGAAATCGCACCAGCAGGAGTTTGCCGTAATGGGGGGGGTCGTTTCGGGCCGCAATCCAGCCGACCATGTTGGGCCGCCGCAGGGGCGAGAAGGGCAGCAGCAGGACGAATTCGGGTTGGGCCTGGCCTGGCAGCTGAACCGTGACGTGGTAGGGACGTACGGGGGTGTTGGTGGAGCCATAGATCTCCAAGGGCACCGACCACACATCGTCCCCGTTGTAAAAAGTGCGCACGTCCGTGACGTGATAACGCAGTAAACGTTCCGCTTGAATTGCAAATTGGCTCTGGGGCACCTGAATGTGCTTCAACAATTCCCGCGGCATGGCCGAAAGTGGTTGAAACAACTCAGGAAAGGCTCTCTGCCAGGTCCTTAGGATAGGATCCTCCGGATCGCTAATATACAACCAAACATTGCCGTTATAGGCGTCTACAACCGCCTTGACCGGATTGCGAAAATAACGAATTCCCGAGGGATTGGCCTCGGCATAGGGATAGCTGTGGCTCACGGTGAAGCCGTCCAGCATCCAGTATTGATGTTGGTCAGGTTGGAAGCCTTTGTTCGGCCCCAGGCGGGCGGTGACCAGGTAGGGCTGGCTCTCGAAGCGCAGGAACGGGGCCAGGGCCGTGAGGCGTTCATTCACCTGGCGCCGGATCTGCAACCGGGAGCTGGGGAGCAACGAACCGGTGAACAGCAGGCGGGGTTCGGGCAGGTAGGCGGCCGCCATCAACCGATCCAGGGGGCCATGGATCGTCAATCCCCCCGTTCCTTCGTAGTGGGAATAGACGTTCAGATCCCCTTCCGGATAGTCGAATTCGCGTACCTGGGTGGGGGCGATCACATAGGGAGCCTTGGCCGCGCCGAAGTAGAGCCGGGGGCGCCCCACCGGCAGCACCTTTTGTACCGCCGCATCACTGATGCCCAGCTGGGGAATCCCCTGCACCTTGCCGCTGCGGCCCAGGTCCTTGACGAAGTACAAAGGAAGTCCATCCGCACCGAAGGCGTTCACGGTGGAAACGGTGAAGCCGTAGCCGTGGGTGAAGACGAGGTGGCGATTGAGCCAGGTTCGGGAATCCAGGGGCAGCGCGGCGGTGTCGATTTCGCGGGCCGCAATCAGCACCTGCTGCGAGCCGCTGGCGCTGGAGGGATGGAGCAGGGGGTAGCGGTCCACGGCCGCCGAGGGGAAGCGGTAGTAGAGACGCAATTGCTGCAGCTGCCGATTGGTGGCCAGCAGTGGCTTGCTGTCCCAGAGGCGAATGTTGGCCAGGGTGCCCTTGGCCGCGGCTAAATCGTTGGTGGTGAGTCTCTGGCGGGGTTCCAGGGTCACTTCTTTGATGGCCGTGAGGCCGAAGGCCCTGCGGGTGGCTGTGATTGACCGCCGCAGATAGGGGGTTTCCACGGCCAGCTCCCGGGGCTGCACCCAGAGCCGTTGCACCAGGGGGGCCACGATCCATTCGGCGATGGGCACGGCGCTCACCGTGGTGGCCAGGGGGATCAGGGCCATCCGGCGCAACCAGCCCCGAGGCAAGGGCACCAGTAGCCCGGCGGAGGTGAGCAGCAGCAGCAGCGACAGCAGCAGCCTCAGGGGTAGCCGCACATGCAGATCCACAAAGCCGGCGCCGGCGGCGACCCCACTGCCCTGCACCATCAGGTCAAAGGGGGCCAGGGCGTTGCTGAGGGCGGCCATCAGGGTCAGCACCGCCAGCTGGGGCTGCAAAACCTGTTGTTGCTGCGTGGTCAACCCTGGAAACCGCAGATCCGAAAGGCAGCTGCCTTCGCTGAAGGTGAGCCAAAGGCAGCCGGCCAGACCAACGGCCGCCTGGGCGAACACCACGCTCACCAGCAGGTGCAACGCGGGCAGTTGCAGCACCGTGAAGCTGAGATCGAAACCGGTGAGGGGATCGGTTTCATCGAAGGGCACCGCCAGCAGCCCTGGCAGCCAAAGGCTCCAGCCCCTGGCCAGGGCTGTGGCGGAGGCGGCGAGGGCCGCCGCCAGGGTGATGCGCAGGGTGGTGAATGGGCGGAGCAGCAGGGGGAGAAGCAGGCCAGTCCCCAGTCCGAGAAAGAGCCAGAGGGGCAGATCGGTCAGGACGGGAATGCCAGTGATGGCCCGACCGCTGAAGGGATCGGCGATCAGATCCTGGGCCTGCACCAGCAGAAAGGTGAGACCCCCTGCCAGTAACAGCACCAATCCCACCAGGGCCGCCAGCATCGCCCGTTGGCCCATGGCCAGGATCGGAGCGGCTGGCAGGGAGCTGCGGGCGGCGTTCTGGCGGAGGCGCCAGCAGCGGTTGAGTTGGTGGAGCTGCAGGGGCAGCCCCAACCCGGTGACCAGGGCAAAGGCGAGTAGCTGCAGCCACCAGCGGCGCAGCACCACAGACTCAGCGCCGAACTGGGCATACCAGCGGCGCTCAATGCCCAGACGGGACAACAGCACCAAGAGGCCCAGCAACACAGCAGTGCCAACCAGCAGGCGGAAGGCCAGCAGCAGGCCACTAGGCACGGGTCGCCGCCCGTGGTGCGGAGGGGAGACAATCACCAGGGGAGGCTAAGCAGGGGTGGGTCGCGGTCAAGGCGAGCCCGGGGGGTTCGTTTAATCCGACTTTTGGGATCGGGTTTTGTGCCCCTGGTGGGATGGCCCTGCTAATTTCGCACTACCTTCGGGGTGTGATCGTGACGGCCACTATTTCCCGTTCCACTGTCGTGGGCCTGCGGTGCAAGGAATGCGGTCATCCCTATGAGGCCAGTGCCCGACATGTCTGCGAAGACGTCTGCTTCGGCCCCCTTGAGGTCGTCTACGACTACGAGGCGATCAAGGCCCGGGTCAGCCGCGCCACCATCGAAGCCGGTCCTGTCTCGATCTGGCGCTATCGCGACTTTCTGCCGATTGAGGGGGATCCGATCGATGTCGGTACCGGCTTCACGCCCCTGCTCAAGGCCAATCGTTTAGCCCGTCGCCTCGGTCTCAACAACCTCTACATCAAAAACGATGGCGTCAACATGCCGACGCTCTCGTTCAAGGATCGTGTTGTCTCCGTGGCGCTCACCCGGGCCCGTGAGCTTGGCTTCACCACGGTGAGCTGCGCGTCCACCGGCAACCTCGCCAACTCCACCGCCGCCATCGCCGCCCATGCCGGCTTGGAGTGCTGTGTGTTCATTCCTAGCGATCTGGAGCTCGGCAAGGTGTTGGGCACCTTGATCTACAACCCCACCCTGATGGCGGTGAAGGGCAATTACGATCAGGTAAATCGCCTCTGTTCGGAAGTTGCCAACACGTATGGATGGGGTTTCGTTAACATCAATCTGCGTCCTTACTACTCTGAGGGTTCCAAAACCTTGGGCTATGAGGTGATTGAGCAGCTGGGATGGCAGCTTCCCGATCACGTTGTGGCTCCCTTAGCTTCCGGCTCCCTATTCACCAAGATTCGAAAGGGTTTTGACGAATTCATCAAGGTGGGTTTAGTGGATGAGAAGTCCGTTCGTTTTAGTGGAGCCCAGGCCGAGGGGTGTGCTCCGATTGCCCAGGCTTTTGCGGAGGGTCGCGATTTCATCACCCCTGTCAAGCCCAACACCATCGCCAAATCCATTGCCATTGGCAATCCCGCAGACGGGCCCTATGCCATTGATATCGCTCGCAGCAGTGGTGGATCGATTGCTGCCGTCAGTGATGCTGAGATTGTGGAGGGCATCAAGTTGTTGGCCGAAACCGAGGGGGTGTTTACCGAAACCGCCGGTGGTACCACCATCGCCGTTCTCAAGAAGCTGGTTGAGCAGGGGCAAATCGACCCAGGCGAAACCACCGTCGCCTACATCACAGGCAATGGTCTTAAAACCACAGAGGCGATTGCTACTTCCATCGGCGAGCCCTTCCTGATTGAGGCCCAGCTCGATAGCTTTAACGCGGCCTGGCAGCGGGCCCAGTCCCTCCATCGCCCCACCTTGGAAACGGTGGGCTGACCCTGCTGCTGGCTTTAATTCTGGTTGGAGAGTTTTACCAGCCAGGCGACTGATGAGCCTTAGCTCTGCCATCCTTCATCCTCTTCATCTGACGATCTTCCAGCCATGGCCATTCAGGTATTAATCCCTACCCCCCTGCAGAAATTCACTAATAATCAGGCCAGTCTTAGCGTGGAAGCTGCCAACGTGGATGAGTTGCTGCAGGCTTTAGAAGCTCATTTCCCAGGAATATTGGATCGTCTTTGCGATGAGAATGGTAAGCTTCGACGTTTTCTTAACGTTTACGTGAATAGCGAAGATATCCGCTTCCTTGATCACCAAAACACCGCCCTTGTAGCGGGTGATGAGGTGAGCATTGTTCCAGCCGTGGCGGGGGGCTGAACATTCAAGAACCTGCGTCGCGATCGGTGCAGTTCCGCTCATTCGAGTCATCAGGGATGATGACCTGAGGAGGCCCCCCAAATCGGCTTCGCCGCCATAAGGTTGACAACCCTAGGCTTCACGCGGCCCCAAATGATGTCTTACAACCCGGTCGACCCAACCTCGTTTGACTCAGGGGCGACCCAGAACAATTCAAATCCCAGTCCAGGCGATTCTCCCCACCCCTCCCTGGTCTCCCAAGATCTTGATGTCAAGGCGTGGCAAGAACCGGCCCGTTGGTTTGATTATCGCGAAGCGGCCAATCCGGTGCGCAGGGGGCTGACCGAACCGCTCCGTCTGCACCAGTGGGGCCCTGAGCTCCATGCCACCGGCCCGACGGCCATCCTGCCCATGGATCTGAGCCAGGAGTTGGGTTGCCCGGGACCTGCCACCAGTCCCGCCCTGGCGGCCCATTTTTTGCGCATCCTCGCGGGCGATGCTCTTGAGGCCAAAGCCGCCGCCACTAGTTCTTTATATGTTGTGCTGAACGGTCGTGGTCGCTTGGATCGCCCGGGCCGTGGGAACGATCCGGCCCTCAACCTCGACTGGAACAGCGGGGATGTGGTTGTGCTTCCGGCCGGGGAGCCGCCCCTGTTGGAGGCCCACGAGGACAGTGTTTTGTACTGGGTCCACGATGGCCCGCTGCTGCAGTATCTCGGGGTGGAGCCGCAAGTGCCACGATTCCGACCTTGCCACTATCCCGCCGACCAGCTGGAGCGGGAGCTCCAGACGTTGCTAGCCGATCCGAGCGCCGCAAAGGCCAACCGACTCAGTCTGCTGTTGGGGCACGCCGACCTTCCGGCCAGCCGTACCGTGACCCACACCCTCTGGGCGATGCAGGGGCTGCTGCCCGCTGGGGCCGTTCAGGCACCCCATCGGCACCAATCGGTGGCCCTGGATCTAATCCTTGATTGCGATCCCGGCTGTTACACCCTGGTAGGCACCGAGCTCGACAGCCACGGTCAGATCCTACGTCCACATCGTATCGACTGGCAGAGCGGTGGTTCCTTTGTCACTCCGCCGGGCTATTGGCATGCCCATGGGAACGAGAGCGGCCGTACGGCAAGGCTGCTGCCGATTCAGGATGCCGGCTTACACACCTACCTTCGCAGCCTGGACATCCGCTTCGCCGGAGGCCTCGCTGGCCAGGATTGAATCGAGCGGATAGGCCCTGGCCGTCAGCTCTCGGTTCTCCGCTTCCCAGCGTTCAACGGTCTCTCGGAAGCTGTCACCGTTGATGGTTTCTTCCGCGATCAGGCGCTCCACCAGGAGGTCCATAAGCTGTCGACGGGGGCCGAGCAGGCTGAGGGCCCGCTCCTGAGCCGTGCTGGCCAAGCTGCGTACCTGTTGGTCAATGCGCTGGCCGGTTTGGCCGGAATAGTGCGGGTCCGTCCGCATCCAGTCGCGGCCAAGAAAGACTTCGGGCCCATCGCTCTCCAGGGCCACCGGTCCCAAACTGGAGAAGCCATAACGGGTCACCATCTCCCGGCAAAGGCGGGTGACGGTTTGGAGATCGCCCGCGGCTCCCTGGGTCACCTCGCTGCGCCCAAATACCACCAATTCGGCGGCCCGTCCCCCCATCGCGACCACGAGGCGGGCGCAAAGGTAGGCCCGACTGATCAGACCGGAATCGAGGATGTCCTCATCCGGCATCATCCGGGCAAAACCACCGATGCCTCCGGCTCGCGGTAGCAGGGTCACCTTGTCGAGCTGATCGGCGTGGGGAACCAGCGTGGTGAGCAGGGCGTGCCCCACTTCGTGATAGGCAATCAGCCGCTTCTTGGCACTGTCCTGAAGGGGGGCCGCTGGCAGTCCCATGGTGATCCGTTCCAGGGCATCCCCAATCGCCTGGTCGTCAATGCTGCTCTGTTCACGACGGGCGGTGAGGATGGCGGCCTCGTTCAACAGGTTGGCCAGGTCGGCTCCGGAAAAGCCTGGGGTGCGGGAGGCCCAGTCCCGTACCGAGACGGTGTCCGCCAGGGGGCGGCTCCGGGCATGGACCGCCAGGATTTCTTCGCGACCCCGACGGTCGGGGAGGTCGACGGTGATGCGCCGATCAAAGCGGCCTGGGCGCATGAGGGCTGAATCGAGCACGTCCGGTCGGTTGGTGGCCGCCAACAGAATCACTCCTGAATTGTCTTCAAATCCATCCATTTCCGTGAGCAGTTGATTGAGGGTTTGTTCCCGCTCATCGTTGCCGCCGCCGATGCCCGCACCCCGTTGGCGTCCCACCGCATCAATCTCGTCAATAAAAATGATGCAAGGGGCTTTTGCCTTGGCTTTACGGAATAAATCGCGCACGCGGCTGGCGCCTACCCCAACAAACAATTCGACGAATTCCGATGCCGCCATCGAGAAAAAAGGCACGCCGGCCTCCCCGGCAATCGCTTTGGCCAGGAGGGTTTTGCCGGTGCCAGGTGGTCCCACCAATAGAACCCCCTTGGGGATTTTGGCGCCGATGGTGGTGAACCGCTCGGGAGTTTTGAGGAAGGTGACGACTTCCTGAAGTTCTTCTTTGGCTTCGTTGATTCCGGCGACATCCTCGAACCGCACCGTCACGCTGCCTTCGGCTTGCAGCCGTGGTTGGCTGCGTCCAAACCCCATCGCCTTGTTGACGTTCTGGGCAGAGCGCCGAACCAGCAGGGTGAGGCCTAACAGCAGCATCACCACGATCAAGGTGTTGCTCACCAGGCTCGCCATGGCGTCGTCCCGCTGCTCATCGCGGACGGACAGGGGAACGTTGGCCTGCTCCGCCGTGCGCAACAGGAGCTGGTTATCGCTGAAAACGGCGACTTCAGCCGTGCGGCCATCGCGAAACTGGACGCTCACCAACCGTTGGCGAGGTAATAGCTCCAGGCTGTTCACCTTGCCCTGGCCCAGGTCCTGCAGCAACTGGCTGTAGGAGGGCGCATTCGAGCGCCCTCCCTCAATCGAGAACGACCGGGAGGGACCGTCGCTGCCCTTCTTCGGAGCTGCTCCCTGCCCATGGGCGGGGGTGGCCTTGTCCCCTGGGGATGCCGGGACCTTCGACGAGGATTCGGCCGGCGGAAGGCTGTTGCTCACGGGGAACCGACCAGTGGAGAGAGTTTAACGATTTGACGAAAGGTCCATCGACATCGGAAGATCATCGTTTGGCTGAGAGTGCGGGATGGCTGTTCCCAAGAAGAAAACGTCGAAAGGCAAGCGCAACCAGCGCCATGCCCACTGGAAGGCCAAGGCCGGAGTGGCGGCTCAGAAGGCCATGTCCCTCGGCAAGTCTGTGCTGAGCGGCCGGGCCCAGGGCTTTGTCTACCCGATCGCCGAGCCTGATGACGACAGCGAAGCCTGATCTCCTGGAGCCACGGCGACCCTCCCAGGGATCGGCAACCTGGGCAGGGTCCACCCCATCGGAGTGGCTGAATGGCTGGTCGCCCTTGAAAGCGTTTCCAGGGCCGGCTAGAAGCCGGTGCTTGAGGGCGACTGATTCTTGGACGTTTGACAAGCGACGTTTGCAGGGCTCCTGAGGGTTCGGCGCAGAAGGGCTTGGGTTCACGACCCAGGCCCTTCGACCGTCGTCCGATCGGCCTGACTCTTGGGTCACCGCGTTCAGAGGGATCTCCCCCCACCGGCCCACCCCGCCAGCCCAGATTGCGTCTGGCGATGGGCACGGCTGTTCGGCTGTGTTCCTCGATCAGCTGCCCAGCTTGAAGGCTTCCACGACCACCGAATAGATCAGGCCCAGCCTGACGTTGTCCACTAGAAGCCAGGCTAGGGGAGGATCTCCCGTCACCAGCCGGCCCCGCAGTCGAACCACCGCCTCGAGCAGCAACACCACGATCAGCACGGCCAGGGGTCTACCCCCTGGAACCGCCACCATCAACAGGCTGGAGAGGTTCTGCCCGACGAACCAACCCGCCAACAGGGCCAGCAGTCCCAGGCTGGCGCCGCGCCAGCTGTTGCGTAGTTGCGCTTTCAGCGCCCTGCCGATCCGCTCCTGGGCCCCTTGGAGTCGGGTGTGCTGCATGGGGAGAGAACTCATGGTTGGGGCAGCAGGCACTGCAGATAGGAGAGCGTCACCATGCCCTGGGGGCAAGGGGGCCCACGGCGGACCGTGCTGGCGGCCGTGTTTGTTCCCAGGCCATCCACTACGGCTCGGGCGGCGAAGAAGTGTTCCGGCGGCTCCAGGGCCGACTGGGCGCTGAGGGTGATGAGGCAGGCGAGCCCGGCGGCGCTGGCGGCCGCCAGGCCTTGGGCGGAGTCCTCCAGCACCAGGAGCCGTTGGGGTGGCAGGCCGAGTCGCTGCACCGCCAACAGATAGCCCTCCGGATCAGGCTTCTTGGTGGACACATCTTCTCCACAGATCCAAAAGGCGAAGGCGTTGGCCAGATCCCCGAGGGTGGTGGCCGCCAGGGCCTCCACGGCACTGCGGGAGCTGGTGGTCACGATTCCCTGCCGGAGGCCGGCCTGGTGGGCTTCCCGGATCAGACGTTCCACGCCGGGCCGCAGGGGCAGCTGGCCTGTGCCAATGAGATCGGCGTAATGCTGTTGTTTGCGGCGCTGCAGCCGCTGCAGTCGTTCCGGTGCAGGAGGCTGGCCTTCCATGGTGGTGAGATAGGCCGCCATGCGCTCACGGCCGCCACTGATCGCCAACAGCCGCTGGTAGGTGGGTCCATCCCAGCGCCAGGGCAGACCCTCCTCGGCAAAGGCCTGGTTGAAGGCCCGGCGATGGCCATTGGCCTCGGTTTCAGCCAAGGTGCCATCCACATCCCATAGCAGTGCCGCAGGCCCTTCGCCCATGCCGATTCGCCGGCCGCAGTGGCCACGCTAGGGGGGTGCCGCAACGGCGCTCGCCGCGCACAATGCGGAGGCGTTGCTGTTCTGTTCGTTGCTCTTTGCTCCTGCCGAGCAGCGCTGGTTGTTGCCCCAGCCCCTGGCCTCCGAAGGGGGTGGTCAGGCCAGGGAGGCCGCCGCGGGGCTCGGCCCTCCGGGGACCCCGGGGTTGCCGGCGGAGCTGGTCGCGGTGCTGTGGCGGCGCGGTCATGGGGATCGGACGGCCCTTCTCCAGCTCCTCGATCCACCCGCAGCCCCGGATCCCCGCGACCATTTCGCGGATCTGGTTGGGGCGGAATTGCGGCTGGAGCGGGCCTGTGGCAACGGAGAGGCCATAGCGATCTGCGGGGATTACGACGCTGATGGCATGACCAGCACTGCCCTGCTGGTGGGGGTGTTGGACCGGCTCGGTGCGCGGCCCCATCCGGCGATCCCCAGTCGGATGGAGGAGGGCTATGGCCTCAATGTCGCCATGGTGGAGCGGCTGGCGGCGGAGGGAATCCGGCTGCTGATCACCGTGGACAACGGCGTGGCGGCCCGGGAGGCGCTGGAGCGGGCCGCAGCCCTCGGCCTGGAGGTGATCCTCACCGATCACCACACCTTGCCGGAGCAGTTGCCGCCCCATCTCGCCCTGCTCCATCCGGCCGTGACCCCCGAAGGCTCCCCCTTCCGTGGCCTGGCGGGGGTTGGATTGGCCCATGTGCTGGCCAGTGGCCTCTGCCGGCGCCTGGGGCGGAAGGACGGTCTGGCGGTGGCGCTGAATCTGTTTTGTATCGGCACCATTGCTGACATGGCGCCCCTGAATGGAGTGAACCGTCGCTGGCTGATGGACGGGCTCCCCCTGCTGGGCCAGACCCGGCTGGCGGGTCTGAAGGCCCTGCGGCAGTTGGCGGGCCTTGAGCCCGGTCCCCTCGATGCGGAAGCGGTGGGGTTTCAGCTGGCGCCCCGCATCAACGCGGTGGGCCGCTTGGGGGATCCTCTGATGGTGGTGGAGCTGCTCACCACCAACGACGAGGAACGGGCCCTGGAATTGGCACGCCGTTGCGATGGCCTGAATCGGCAGCGGCGTGAGCTTTGCCTGGCCATCGAAGCGGAGGCCCTAGCCCTGCTGGAGGCCGACGGTCCCCAGCGGTCGGCCTTCTTGTTACTGGCCCAGAGCCATTGGCACCATGGTGTGATCGGCATCGTGGCGGCCCGATTGGTCGAGCGTTTCGGTCTGCCGGTGGCCCTGCTGGCGGGCGAGGGGGACGGGCGATTGCGGGCCTCGGTGCGAGCGCCTCGGGGCTTCGCGGTGGATCGTGCGCTCCAGGACTGTGCCGAGCTCCTGGAGCGCCATGGGGGCCATCCCGCCGCGGGGGGGTTCACGGTGCGGGCTGAATGCCTCAGTGCGCTGCATGGGCGCCTCAATGGGTTGGCCGAGGCCTGGTTGGCGGCCGGTGGGGGCGGACGCTTGGTGGAGCCGGAGGCGTTGCTGGCGTTGACGCGTATTGATCGGGACTTCTTTCGCCAGCTCCAGCGGCTTGAGCCCTTCGGCATCGGCCATCCCGCGCCGGTGTTCTGGAGTCGGAACTGCCGAATCGCAGACCAGAAGCTGTTGCGGGGGGGGCACCTGCAGTTGCAGCTGGAACAGGATGGGGCGGTGCGGCGGGCGATGGCCTGGCGATGGACCGGCGAGACGCCCCTGCGGGGGCCGGTGGATGTGGCCTATCGCCTACGGCTTGACCGCTGGCAGGGGCAGGAGCGGCTGCAACTGGAGCTGGTGGGCCTCCGGGCCAGCAGTGGGGGAGAGGTTGTTCTCCAGTGGGGGGACCGTCGTTATTGGTGTCGCCTCCAGGAGGAGGCCCTCGTGATTCGTAACGCGGCCGGGGACGAGCTGCACAGTGATCGGGAGGAAGCGATGGCGCAGCATCCCTACCTGCAAGCCCTGATACGGGAGGCCTCCACCGCCCTAGGGCTGACCCCATGAACGGCCTGGCCGCTCCCTTGGGCTGGACAGCCGCAGGAGCCCACGCTTGAAACGTTCAGGGGCTGAGCACCATCAAAAAGCCGGCCAGAACCAGGGGTCCCGACCGGCTTGGCATGTGCTGAATTGGCAGTCTGGTTCTGGAGAACTAGAGGGCGCCGCGGCGGAAAAACAGGATGAACACCACCGCAGGCCCGGCCAAGGTGATGAGGGCCAGGGCTCCGAAGTTGGCGATCAGGTGGAAATCGATACCCATGGTGAAAGCGGTCGGAGGACGGCGTTGGCTTCAGACACTACCTGGCTGGATCCAGGGAATTGGCCCAGTTCGGGCTCCCTGTGACGGCTTGTCACAGCCCCGCGGCGGACCACCAGGCAGCATGGGGGGATCCGGTGATCACTGCTCCATGACCCCGCGCCGTCCATCCGAGCGCTGGACCTGTATTTCCGGTTGTGGTGCCTGTTGCCGCCTGGATCCCAGCCTGCGCCCGGAGGCCCTTGATGCCCTCAGTCCTGAGCAGCGTCAGACCTACCTGGCCCTGGTCGGGCCTGACGGGTGGTGCATCCACTTCGACACGGGCGCCCGGCGCTGCCGCATCTATGCCGACCGTCCGGATTTCTGTCGGGTGAGCAACCTGATGGCCCTGTTTGGGGCTGAAGGCCTGGACGCCGATGCCCTTGCCATCAGCTGCTGTACCCAGCAGATCCGCAGTGAACTGGGGGGCCGTGGCAGGGTAATGCGGCGCTTTCGTCGGGCCATTCGTCCATCCTCCTGAGCCGGTTCCCAGCCCATGACCACTCCTTCGCCGGGGTCTCCATCCGACGAGCATCAGGTCCCTAGCCAGGGAGCCTCCACCTGGGGCGCTGTCTTTGTGAGTACGGCTACCACGGTCTTTCTTGCCGAACTCGGCGACAAAACCCAATTGGCGGCCCTGTTGCTCTCGGCCCAATCGGGACGGCCGCTGGTGGTGTTCGTTGGAGCCTCGCTGGCCCTGATCAGTTCCAGTCTGGTGGGGGTTTTACTGGGCCGAGGCCTTTCACGACTGATGGAACCCCGTCAGTTGGAGCGGGCGGCGGGGGTGCTGATGGTGGCGATGGGGCTCTGGCTGGGGCGCCAAGCGATGCTCCAGCTGGCGCCTGATCTGGTGGCGCACCTCGCCAGGGCCTGATTGATTCCGGTCCCCGCGGTTCCCCAGCCCATTCCCCATCCTTCCCCATGCCGTTCGCCCTGCTTGCCTCCACCTTCGCCACCGTGTTTCTGGCGGAATTGGGGGATAAGACCCAGCTGGCGATCGTCAGCATCAGCGGCACCTCCTCCCGCCCGGGCGCCGTCTTTGCCGGGAGTGCCGCTGCCCTTGTGCTGGCGAGCCTGGTGGGGGCCGCCGCTGGTGGATCCCTGTCCAGCCTGATCCCCACCAATGCCCTGCAACTGGGGGCGGCCTTGGGGTTCCTGATCATTGGCGGCAACTTGATCAGGCGTTCCCTGGCCTTGGCGGACGAGGCTGAGGATGGGGTGCCGCCCGCTCCTTAAACTCTGAGCGGTCCGTCTTGATCGGTCCGGTCGGAGTCCCATGTCAGGCTCCAGCTCTAAGGCGTTCCTGAACGCCATGGTTCCTGAACCCCGGAAGGCCCAGGCTGAAGGGATCCTGGAAACCCTTCCCCCGCGCCCCCTCTACCGTTCCGGCGTTGGGACCGTTCCCTGGCCGCCCCGGTCTTGGCGCCGGCTCCGCCCTTGCCGCAGCCGCGGTTTTCCCGAGCCTGGCCTGCTCACTTGACAGAGCCTCCCCTGAGCCTCCGCTCCGCTCCAGTACCCCCTCAGCGCCCCACGCAAGTCCGATGAAGTTCACAGTCGCCGACCTGCTCGACCAGCTCTCCCTCGACACATCCCTGCCCAAGGCCAAGCTGGAAAAGGCGCTGTCCCTCAGTGATGCGGCGGATCTGGAGT
Source organism: uncultured cyanobacterium (assembly GCA_903856805.1). GTDB lineage: Bacteria > Cyanobacteriota > Cyanobacteriia > PCC-6307 > Cyanobiaceae > Cyanobium. Next base: position 46,276 of record CAIOCZ010000123.1, read on the forward strand.
CGTTGCAGATTGGACTCGATGCCCTCGCCCGCCTGGGGGTGCTGCTGGACGATGACGCCGGGGTGCGGCGCCTGGACACCCCCGAGCTGGTGCCGGCCCGGCTGCGGTGTTCCAGCAAAGGTTTTTGTTTTGCCCTCCGCGATGATGGCGGCGAGGACATCTACATCCGTGATCACCTACTGAACCACGCCTGGAATGGGGATCGGGTGCTGGTCCGTGTGACCCGTGAAGGGGGCCGACGGCGCTCCCCCGAGGGCGGGGTCCAGTGCATCTTGGCGCGCCAAACGGTGCGGCTCCTGGCCCAGGTCGAACAACAGGACACCAGGGTGGTGGCCGTACCCCTCGACGATCGGCTGCTCACCAGCGTCGAACTTCCCGCCAGTGATGGGTCCCATCTGGAGCCGGCGGTGGAGTCGGTGGTGGAGGTTCAGATCGACCGCTTCCCGGTGGGCCAGTTCGCACCGCTGGGCCATGTGGCCCGCAGCCTGCCGGTCCACGGGGGGGAGGCGGCCGATCTGGATTTGCTGTTGACCAAACATCGCCTGCACGAGCGACCGGCCCCACCACGGGCCACCCTCAAGGCTCCCGTCGCCAAAGGCCGGGAGGACCTCACGGCCCAACCCTGCTTGCTGCTCGAGGGATGGCAGGGGCTCGATCGGCCCGGCTTGCCCGCCCTTGCCCTGGAGGAGCGGGAGGGGGGCTGGCGCCTGTGGGTGCACAGTCCGGCGGTGGCGGAACGGATCGGGTTGGGGACCAGCCTGGAGGCCTGGCTGCGGGAGCAGGGGGAGGCCATCTGTCTGGGCCGTAGTTGGCTGCCCTTGCTGCCTCCAGCCCTTGCTAAGGCTTCGGCTTTTCAACTCGATCGCAGCGAAGCCGCCGTGTCCGTGGCCCTGGAGCTTGATGCTGAGGGCCAATTGGAGCACTTCCGCTTTTGCCTGAGTCAGATTCGCCCCGTGGCTCGGGTGGATCAAGCGGCCTTGGCGGCGCTTGCGGAGCGCAAGCCCAAGTCGCGCACCCTGCCGGCGGCCCTCAAGGGACTCAAGGATCAGATCCCCCAGCTGGAGCAGCTGCTCAGCCTCGCCAGTCTGGTGCGCCAGCGACGACTGGCGGCCGGTTCGATTGATTTAGATCTGCCCATGCCTGCCCTGGAACGCCTGGGCGATCTTCAGGTTCCCCCTCCGGATGTGGCCCACCAAGGTTGGTTGGTGGAATTGCCGGCGACCGATCCCATGGGGCTGTTGCGCGAGGCCGTTCTGTTGGCCCATCGGGCCTTGGGCCACCACCTGGCGGCCCTCGCCCTCCCGGCCCTATATGCGGTCAACCCGTCGGCGGATCCGACCGCCATCAACGAGGTCGCCAAAGCGGCCCTCGCCCTGGAAATCCCCCTGGAACTGAGTGACGAGGGCGATGCCAGTGCCGCCGAACTGGCCGCCGCCTTCGCCGCTACCGACCGCGGTCGGGCGTTGCAGCAACAACTGCGCGACAATCTCAAACCTGTTCAATGGAGCGATGCTGCGGGTCCCCTGGCCTTGGCCGGCGAAGCGGAGGCCTATGCCCCCTGGTGTTGCCCCAGCCTCCATTACGCCGACCTCTGGAATCAGATCCTGCTCGTGACCTTGCTCTGTGATGGCAAGGATCGTCCCACGGTGCGCCACAAGACCTGCGTTGACCTGGCCAGTGACCAGTGCCATGGAGCCATTGACTGGCCCCTTCTCCCCCCTAGCCAACTCGCTCCCTTCCAGGAGGGGCTCAGTCGAGGCCTGGCCCAGCGCCTCAATGGTCGTAGCCGCTTCCTCCAGGAGTTTCAAGCTGATGCCCTGGCCATGGCGCAGGCGCGGGCGGCCGAACCCCTGGTCGGCCAGACCCTATCCGGTGTGATTAGCGGCGTTCAGAGCTATGGCTTCTTTGTGGAAGTGCCCCCGTCCCAGGTGGAGGGTCTGGTGCATGTGAGCTCGCTCAAGGACGATTGGTACGAATATCGCTCTCGCCAGAACAGATTGGTGGGCCGTAAATTCCGCCGCTCCTACATGGTGGGGGATCGCATTGAGGTGGAGATTCAGAACGTAGATGCCCTGCGCCATCAGATCGATCTGGCCGTACCGGCCATGGATGCCGTTGCCGAGGCGGAGGGGGGAGCGATCGATGGGATGTCGCCTGACCAGGCCATGGACGGCTTGGAACCTGAAGGGGAGAGCTGACGGCCTTGGGTGCTCCCCTGCCAGGTTCCCGTTCGTCCCTTCCCGTGGTTCTGGCGGTTTCGGGAGCCTCGGCCCAGCCCTTGGCCGAACGGGCCCTGCAGCTGCTGCTGCAGGCGGGGTTGACCGTTGAGCTGGTCACAAGTCGCGGCGCCATCGGCGTCTGGCAAGCCGAGCTGGGGATCCAGGTGCCTGGTCAGCCCGAGGCCCAGGAACGCTTTTGGCGGGAACGCTGCGGTCCCGGGGGGCAGTTGCGCTGTCACCGCTGGAATGATCAGGCGGCCGCCATCGCCAGTGGCAGTTATCGGACCCACGGCATGGTGATCCTTCCGGCCAGCATGGGCACCGTGGGACGGATTGCTTCAGGTGTTGCCCTCGATCTGATCGAACGGGCCGCTGATGTCCATCTCAAGGAGGGACGTCCCCTGGTGATTGCCCCGAGGGAGTTGCCCTGGAATCTGGTTCATCTGCGCAATCTCACGGCCCTGGCGGAAGCGGGTGCCAGGATTGCGCCGCCGGTGCCAGCCTGGTACCACCGTCCCCAGACCCTGGCGGAGATGGTGGATTTTCTGGTGATTCGGGTGTTGGACAGTCTCGATCTGGATCTGGACCAGGGCACCCTGCGGCGATGGCAGGGGCCATGCGGCCCTGCACAGGCTTTGTCCTGACCCTGTCGGCCATGTCCCGCCTTCCCCGCCTGCTGCTGGTGCCCCTGCTGTCTCCCCTGGCAGTGGCCATTGTGGTGGGGTCCCTCAACCCTCTTCCACGGGTCAGCCTGCAGCTGCTCACCTGGCGCAGCCCATCGTTACCCCTGGGGGTTTGGATGATCACGGCGGCCACTGGCGGGGCGGCCCTGAGCGCCACGGCCACAGCGCTTGCTCTCGGTCAGGCGGCCCAGCTCCGGCGCCGGTCGGCACTGGGGGGATCCTTCGCCGGGACGCCGTTCCGCGCAGCGTGGCCGGAGGAGGGGGCCACCCGTTCGCGCCAGCGGCCTGGAGCGGGCCGGGAAGCGGCGCCTGCGCCAGCGGAGGTGGCCTGGAGTCCCGGGCCCAGTCGGGCTCCGGGGGAGCCTGCCCCCACGGTCGAAGTGCCGTTTCGGGTGCTTCGTCGTGGCGGGGCCGAAGCCGAGACCCCCCGCGCCGAGGCCCCCCGCGCCGAGGTGCCGCAGCGCCAACCGGTGGCGGTGGCCGCCGATGACGACTGGGCTGTGGATCGGGGCGAGGATTGGTAGGTGGATGGTTTTGCCTACAGTCCTGGGCAGCACCCCCGACGAGGCCCGCCGCGGTGACCGACAGCCCCCAGCCATCCCCTGCCAACCCTGCTCCCCCCAACCCTGCCGCCGCCAAGGCTGCGGAGGCGGCCCCTCCAGCCGCCAAGGTCAAGCCACCGGCCCCGGAGGACCGCCCCTTCGCTGAATTTGTGCCCCAGCTGCTGCTGCCGGCCCTGGCCATGGAGATTCAGTCCTATGGCGGCCCCGACCCCGTCCTGAGCTTCGAGGCCGGCACGATGCCGGTCGCGGGGGTTGACAGCTGGATCGTCCGCGGCGAGCTCCCCGGTGAACGTCGATTCTGGCTCTGCTTCACGGCTCCAGACATCCAGGCCGCCAAGACGATTGCCCTGGCCGAGGGTCTTGGAGCGCCGAGCTTGTTGGAGTCCTTTTTGATTGACGAACGGAAAACCACCCTGGCCCTCTTGGTCTCCCGGCTGGTGCAGCGGCTCAATGGCCAGAAGTGGCTCGGTCCCAATTGAGGGGGCGCCTCCCCAGGGCGTCGTTCCGTCGCTCTGGGGGCCGCCATCGGCCCTTGCCCCTTACGATGCCTGCACGACCCTGATCCTTTTTGCGATGGTGCCTCCCGCCGCTTCCACCCTTCCGTCCTCCAGCTCCATCGGCGTGGCCGGAGTGGGCACCCAGGAGGCGCCGGCGATCAAGGATCCAGCCCGCGACACCATCCTCACGCCCCGGTTCTACACCACCGATTTCGACGCCATGGCGGCGATGGATCTGCGGCCGAATGAGGTGGAACTGGAGGCAATTTGCGAGGAGTTTCGTAAGGATTACAACCGTCACCATTTCGTCCGGAATGAGGAGTTTGATGGGGCGGCTGAGCAGCTGGATCCCGACACCCGCCGGGTGTTTGTTGAATTTCTTGAGCAGAGCTGCACATCCGAGTTTTCCGGCTTCCTTCTTTATAAGGAGCTCAGCCGCCGCATCAAGGCCAAGAATCCCCTCCTGGCGGAATGCTTTGCCCACATGGCCCGCGATGAAGCCCGCCATGCAGGTTTTCTCAACAAATCCATGACCGATTTCGGGCTTCAGCTCGATCTTGGCTTCCTGACTGCAAATAAGGCGTATACAAAATTCAGTCCTGAGCATATCTTTTATGCCACCTACCTTTCCGAGAAGATTGGTTATTGGCGCTACATCGCCATCTACCGTCATCTCGAAAAGCATCCCGAAAGCAAAATTTTCCCAATTTTCAACTTCTTTGAGAACTGGTGTCAGGACGAAAATCGCCATGGGGATTTCTTTGACGCCCTGATGAAGGCCCAGCCCGACACGGTGCGGGGGTGGAAGGCCAAGCTCTGGTGCCGCTTCTTCCTGCTGGCTGTCTTTGCCACCATGTACGTGCGCGATGTGGCCCGTAAGGAGTTTTACGAGGCCCTCGGCCTTGATGCCCGGACCTACGACCGCTACGTGATCCGCAAGACCAATGAAACCTCTGCCCGGGTGTTTCCGGTGGTGCTGGATGTGGAGAATCCCACCTTCTGGGATCGGCTGGAGAGCTTGGTGCGCAATAACGCCGCCCTCGCCGAGGCAGATAACGCCCCGACTCCGGCTCCGCTCAAGGTGCTGCGCAAGTTGCCCTTCTGGGCCGCCAATGCCATGCAAATGGCCCGCCTGTTCCTGATGGCCCCCATCAGCAGTGACCAGTTCCAGCCCGCCGTGCGCTGATTCTTTTGACCCTCTCTGCCGTCAACCCAGGCGCCACCATGGCCGCCGATCTGGCTGATCCAGCCTGGCAATCCCGCCTCGAGCCCCTTCTTGCTGGTGGCACCGCCGCCGGGGCCAACCTGGTGGAGGTGTTTGTCGAGCGCACCGACCACCTCGGTGCCTTGGCCGAACAGGACACCATCACCAGCGTGACCCCGGGGTTTGGGGTCGGGGCTGGGATCCGAGTGTTCCTGGACGGCCGCGATGGCTTCGTCTCCACCAATGATCTGTCGGCCGCGGGGCTGCAGCTGGCCCTGGATCAGGCCCTCGGCATGCTCGGGCTCCGGCGCGGCGACTACGACACCCCCCAGTTTCAGGGCTTACCGGCCCTGCGGGATTTCGCGGTGGCCAAGGCCGATTGGCTGTCCCGCTGTCCCGAGTTGGCCGAAGTAGCCAACCGTCTGCTGGAAGGCACCGATCGGCTGCAGCGCCATGGCCAGCACCTGCAGGCCCGCCGCGCCAATTACGCCCGCGACTGGCAGGACGTTTTGGTGGCGGCCAGCGATGGCACCTTTGCCAGGGATCTTCGACTTCATCAGTCCCTGGGGATGAGCGTCTTGGCCGCCGACGGCCAACACCGCGCCAGCCTGGGTCGCCGCTACGGCACCTCCGCGCGGCCCGATGATCTGCGGGAGTGGGACGCAGAGGCTTCCGCCCAGGACATCACGTCCAGCTGCGCCACCATGCTCTACGCCGACTACGTGGAAGCCGGCCAGTATCCGGTGGTGCTGGCCAACCGGTTCGGTGGTGTCATTTTCCACGAGGCCTGCGGCCACTTGCTGGAAACCACCCAGGTGGAACGCGGCACCACCCCCTTTGCGGACAGCCTCGGTGAACCCATCGCCCACGCGGCGGTCACCGCCATCGATGAGGGCCTCAGTGACGGCGCTTTCGGTTCTCTTTCCATGGACGATGAGGGGATGGAACCGCAGCGCACCGTGCTGATTGAGAACGGGGTGTTGCGCCGTTTCCTCAGTGATCGGGCCGGAGAATTGCGCACCGGTCACCCCCGCACGGGCAGCGGTCGGCGCCAGAGCCATGCCTTCGCCGCCGCCAGCCGCATGCGCAACACCTTCATCGCTGCCGGTCCGCACCGTCCTGAGCACTTGATTGCTTCCGTGGACACGGGCCTTTATTGCAAGTCGATGGGCGGTGGCAGCGTGGGCCCCACGGGCCAGTTCAACTTCGCCGTGGAGGAAGGTTTCATGATTGAAAATGGCCAGCTCGGTCGTCCGGTCAAAGGGGCCACCCTGATTGGGGAAGCGCGGGAGGTGATGCCGCGTATCTCCATGTGTGCCAATGATCTGGAGTTGGCGGCAGGCTTTTGCGGTTCGGTGAGCGGCAGTATCTACGTCACCGTCGGCCAACCCCATATCAAGGTGGATTCGATCACCGTCGGGGGCCGTTGACCATGGCCTCCTCCGCCAGTCCCGCCCTCGACCCCGCCAGCCTGCGCGAGCGGCTCGATCACTTAGCCCGCCATGCCGGTCTCCATCAGTGGGACCTGGGGGCAGGGTGTAGCACCGACACCTCCGTTCAGGTGGATCGGGGCGAGGCCAAACAGATGAAGGGGGCCCAGCGCAGCTCCATCACCGTGCGGGTCTGGAATGGGGCCGGTCTGGTGGGGATTACCAGCACTAGTGATCTGAGCGATGCCGGCCTTGAACGGGCCCTGGCCGGTGCCCACGCCGCCAGCGCCTTCGGCAACGCCGACGACACCCCGGCCTTCTCCAGCCTGGCCACCGCCCCCCTGCAACCGCTGGATCAGCCCCTCCATCCTCCCCAGCACATCCTGGATTTGCTCGGCACCCTCAAGGAGGCGGAACGGGATCTGCTCAGTCGGCATGCCGCCATCGGCACCGTTCCTTACAACGGCCTGGCCCAGCGGAGCAGCGAGCGTATTTACCTCAACAGTGAGGGGGCCTGTCGCCATCAACAGCTCACCACCGCCAGCCTCTATCTCTATGCCCGGGCAGAGGAAACGGGCCGCAAGCCCCGCAGTGGTGGTGCCGTGCGCTTGGCCTATGGGGTTGATGCCCTCGACATCGCCGGTTGTATCGATGAGGCGGCGAATCGCACCATTGCCCATCTCGACTATGCCCCCATCACCACCGGTCGCTACACCTGCGTGTTCACGCCGGAGGCCTTTCTCGATCTGATCGGGGCCTTCAGCGGCATGTTCAATGCCCGTGCCGTGCTCGATGGGGTCAGCCTTTCCTCCCGCGAGTCCCTGGGGGAGTCCCTGGCGGTGCCGTTTCTGTCAATCCATGACAACGGCCTCCATCCCGCCAACATCGGTGCTTCCAGCTTCGATGGCGAGGGCACGCCCACCCAACGCCTCACCCTGCTGGAGGGAGGGGTTCTTCGCCATTTCCTCCATTCCGAGGCCACGGCCCGCCGCTTCGGGGTAGACCCCACTGGCCATGCGGGCCTCGGGGCCAAGGTGGCGGTGGGACCCCACTGGTTCGAGATCGGTCCGCCCCCGGGGGGGGCCAGCGGCGCCTCCGGGCTCGACCATCGCACCGGTGTCGGTGGCGGCACGGATGGGGCCCAAGGGCTGGTGGTGATTGATTCGCTTTCTGCCCTCCATGCCGGTGTGAAGTCGAGTCAGGGATCCTTTTCCCTGCCGTTCGATGGCTGGTGGATCCGAGGGGGTGAGCGCCGCTCCATCGAAGCGGCCACCGTGGCGGGCGATATCCGTGACGTGTTGCGCAGCCTGATCGGCTTTGAAGGGGAGGCCAAGGTCACCCCCGATGGGCTCTGCCCCCTGGTGTGGGTGGACGGCCTGTCGATCACGGGCGAGGCCTGATCAGGAGCAGATGCGGATCCTGTTCTGGGGCACCCCCTCCTATGCCCTGGCCAGCCTTGAGGCGCTCCACGCGGCCGGTCATCAGTTGGTGGGGGTGGTCAGCCAGCCCGATCGGCGTCGTGGCCGGGGCAAGGAGCTGGTGCCGTCACCGGTGAAGGCCCGGGCCCTCGACTGGGGGGTGCCGGTGTTCACTCCCGAGCGGATCCGCCGCGATCCGCCGATGCAGGAGACCTTGGCGGCGTTGGGGGCCGACCTCTCGGTGGTGGTGGCCTTCGGCCAGATCCTGCCGCCGGAGGTGCTGATCCAGCCCCCCCTCGGCTGTTGGAACGGCCATGGTTCCCTGCTGCCCCGTTGGCGTGGCGCGGCCCCGATCCAGTGGGCCCTGCTGGAGGGCGACGCCGACACCGGGGTGGGGATCATGGCGATGGAGGCCGGGCTGGACACCGGTTCAGTGCTGCTGGAGCGGCGCCTCAGGATCGGCCTGCTGGAGAACGCCTCTGAGCTGGGGGGCCGCCTGGCCCAGTTGACCGGCGAGTTGCTGGTGGAGGCCCTTCCCCGGATTGAGGCCGCTGGGCCCGGGGATGGGGCCGAGCGGTGGCAGCGGCTGGGCCTTGTGCCCCAGCCGGAGGTGGGTCTCACCTATGCCCGCCTGCTCACCAAGGAGGATCGCCAGCTGGTCTGGAGTGGCTCCGCCTTGGCCCTCCATCGGCGGGTGATGGCCCTCCACCCTGGTGCCACCTGCCGCTGGGGCGAACGGGGTTTGAAGGTGGTGGCCACCGAACCCTTGGTGGCTCGGCTGGCGGATCAGCTCAGCCCCGAGGCCGCTGCCCTGGTGGGACGCTGGGGCCAGGCTCCCGATGACGGCCCCCCGCTCTCCTCAAGTCCGGGCGAGGTGCTGGCCGTGGTGGAGGGGCTGGGGCTGGTGGTGGCCACCGGTGGGTGTCCCCTGCTGATTCGCGCGGCCCAACTGGAGGGTAAGGCGGTCAGCAGGGGCACCAGCTTGGTGCAACAGCTGGGGGCCCGGGTTGGGGATCGGCTTGGCTGAGGGATCGGCTCGGCTGAGCCGGGGCCACCCTGATAGTGCCCAAGGCCAACGGCAGGAGGAAGCGCAAGTCGGGGGTGGCGGCGATTCAACGCACGATGCAGCCGAGCCGCCTTCCCTTGCTTGCGTTGAAGGGAGTTCGCGGCTTGGTTCGAACCTCAGGAGCGGTTTTTACCCCTGCGACGCCTGACACTGGCGAAGCGATGGCTTGGCCGCTCTGGAGCCAGGCCGCAAGGTCTGGCTGGCCGCCAACGTTGCCTGGCATTGCCGGGGGCCATCGCCCCAGACAGTCGTCTTCCGACGAAGGTTCTGTCAGCGCCGTTCACTTTGGCGCCGCCAGTTGCCCATGGGTCCTGCCCAGAGCGTCAGCCTGGTGAAGCCATGGGCCACGCCCGTCCGATCCCCCTCCTCCCATGCCAGAGCTGCTGACGCCGTTGTTCCAACTGTCCACCACCAAGGGTTTTGCCCTGGCCTGTTCGGCCCTGGAGCTGGCGGTGGCCGAGCATGAGTTCGGCATCCTGGCGGTGCACGACCTTGGCCAGACCCTCCGCAGCAAGGGAATTGACTTCGAGGAGCAATGCCGGGTGTTTGAGGTGTGCCATCCGGAGCAGGCAGCTCGGGTGCTGAAGGCCAACATGGCTCTCGCCATGGCCCTGCCCTGCCGCATCTCCGTGTTTACCGATGCCGGTTGCACCTGGATCGGCATGATCCGGCCTGAGGTCATGCTCCGGAGCCTCTCCGGGGATCCGGAGCTGGCGGTCGTCGCACGGGACGTGGAAGTGAGCCTCGTTGAGATCATTGAGGCCGCCGTCGCCTGAACGGGCGGGCGGCCTCTGGTGATCCCCTGCTCAGCTCATGGGGGTGGCGTTCTGGGGCTGTCGCCGGTAGAGCTCGTGCAGGCCCTCCAGTTGGTTATGCACCGCCACGAGTTGGTCGCGGATGTGGCGGCTGTTGTCGATTTTTTCCAACGTCAGCAGCATCGTTTCGATCTGGGCTTTGCAGTTAATCAACACACGGCACTGGGTGGAACCGGGTTCGTAGGGCATGGGGGGGAGGTCGACCAGGCCAA
>CAIOCZ010000124.1 GCA_903856805.1 uncultured cyanobacterium
CATACCCCGCCCGTTCCCGCACCTGTGTGCACCAGTCGAGGTGGGCAAGATACCAATCCACCGTGGCGGCCAGACCCTGCTCGAAGTTGTGGCGGGGTTGCCAGCCCAGCTCCGTGCTGATGCGGGTGGGATCGATGGCATAGCGCCGGTCGTGGCCGGGGCGATCGGTGACCGGAGTGATCAACCGGGCATGGGGAGCGCCACTGGGCCGCCGCTCATCCAACAGGGCACAGATCGCCTCCACCACCTGCTTGTTGCTGCGCTCTCCATGGCCGCCCACGCAGTAGCTGCGTCCCAGTTCTCCCTGGGTGGCCGCCAGCAGCAGGGCGTCCACATGGTCCTCCACATAGAGCCAATCGCGCATGTTGGCGCCATCGCCATAGAGGGGGATCGGCTCGCCGGCCTCCGCCTTGAGGATCACCACCGGGATCAGCTTCTCCGGGAACTGCCAGGGGCCGTAGTTGTTGCTGCAATTGGTGAGCACCACCGGCAGGCCGTAGGTGTGATGCCAGGCGCTCACTAGGTGGTCGCTGGCCGCCTTGCTGGCGGAATAGGGGCTGCGGGGGTCGTAGGGGGTAGTTTCCGAAAAGCGTCCCGTTTCGCCCAGGGACCCGAACACCTCGTCGGTGCTGATGTGGTGCAGGCGGAACCGCTGGCGCCGTTCCTCGGGCAGGCCCTCCCAATGGCCCCGCACCGCCTGCAACAGCTGGAAGGTGCCGGTCACATTGCTTTCAATGAAGGCGCCGGGACCATCAATCGAACGGTCCACGTGGCTCTCGGCCGCCAGGTGCAGCACCAGATCCGGATCGGCGGCCCGCACCGCCTCCGCCGTGGCACCCCCATCGACCAGGTCGACCCGCAGCAGGTGGTGGCGGGCAAGGGCCGCCTCCCCCAGGGCCTCGATGCCGCTCAGATCACTGGCGTAGCCGCACTTATCGAGGTTGAACACCTCGGCCGTGCTGTCGCTCAGCAGCCGCCGCACCATGGCCCCACCGATGAAGCCCGCCCCGCCGGTCACCAGCACACGGTTGATCCCGGTGGGCAGGGGCAAGGGCATGGCGACGGCGTGACTGGGGGAGAGATTACCGGGGCTGGCTCCTCAGCGACCCCGGGCCTTAAGCACGGTCTTGATCGTTTTCAGCAGGATCAGCAGATCCAGGCCGGTGTTCCAGTGACGCAGGTAGTAGAGGTCGTAGCTGAGCTTGAGCTCGGCCTCCTCCACGCTGGCCGCATAGGGGGCACTCACCTGGGCCCAGCCACTCAGACCCGGGGGCATCCAGTGGCGCTTGCGGTAGTGGGGAATCGACGCCTCGAGAGCATGCTCCAACTCCGGCCGCTCCGGCCGGGGGCCGATCAGGCTCATCTCACCGCGCACCACATTCAGGAGCTGGGGCAGCTCATCGAGGCGCAGCCGCCGCAGCAGCCAGCCGATCCGGGTGATCCGCCGATCGCCCACCACGGTCCAGGTGGCCGGGGCGTTGGGATCCGCCTGGCGCATGGTGCGCAGCTTGAACACCTGGAAGGTCCTGCCCATCAGTCCACTGCGTTCCTGCAGGTAGAACACCGGGCCCCGGTCCTCCAGCCAGATCAGCCCCGCGGCCACCAGCATCAGCGGCAGGGTGACCAGCAACAGCGTCAAGGCCACGGCCACATCGGCGGTGCGTTTCAGCTGGCGCTGCACGCTCATCGCATCCCCCCAGGGCAGGTCGTCGTTGGTGAGGGCCTCCTCCGGCAGGTGAGCGGGCAACAGGCGCTGCTGCTGCTGCTCAGCCATCTCCAACAGGCTGGGGAAGGGCCGCTGCCGCTGGCGGCTGAGTTGGCGCAGGGCCAGACGCACGATCAGCGCCCAGCCGCTCAGGCCGCAGAGCAGGGCAAGCTGGATACGGCGATGGCCCAGGCTGAAGGTGGGGGGCAGATTCAGGAGCCAGTAGGCCAGCACCACCGCCAGGGTGGTGGCCACCGCCGCCGCGCCCAAGCGCACCACCACCCGCCGGACGGACAATTGCTGCATGCGCAGCAGGGTGTAGCTGCCGAACAGCCAACTGAACAGCACATACGTGACTCCATAGGGGGCCAGCCACTCGCCATGGCCCACCAGGCTGGTGCCCGCCCAGCGGTCCACCAGCGCCGCCACCAGCACCACCCCGAACAGATCGAGTAGGGCCGCCATCAGCAGCACCTGGCGGGGCCCCTGCCAGCGGGCAAGGGCCTGGGGACCTGGGGCGCTCAGGCCGGCAGGGCAGCCATCAGGCTGCCCATTTCCAGCGCCTCCAGGCCATAGTTCCAGCCGAGGTTGCTCTTGATCCCCGCCCGTTCCAGGGCCTGCTGCAGGGTGTCGGTGGTGAGCACCCCGAAAATCACCGGCACGCCGGTGGCGCGGGCCACGGCGGCCACACCCTTGCTCACCTCGGCCACCACCACATCGAAATGGGGGGTGTCGCCGCGGATCACGGCCCCGAGGGTGATCACCACCTGATAGCGGCCGCTGGCGGCCAGGCGTTGGGCCACCAGGGGAATCTCAAAACTGCCGGGCACCCAGGCCACATCCAGCTGGGGGCTAGCCGGAGTGGTGTCGATGCCATGGCGGGCCAGGCAATCCAGGCAGCCGCTCAGCAGCTTGCCGGTGACCAAGTCATTGAAGCGGGCGACCACCACTCCAATGCGCAGGCCCGCCGTATCGGTGAAGCGTCCTTCGAAAACCGTCAACAGATCAGACCACGAAATAGCTCATGCCCCAGTTGAGCAGCACCAGGGCCACCCAGGCCAGCCCCCCCAGCAGGATCAGCCGGTTGGAGCGGCCGCTGTCCTCGGTGCTGGCGTACAGCACGGGCACCGCCACGATCAGGGCAAAGGACAACACGACCAGGGCCAGAACGGTGAGGGTATTGAGGATCTGCATGGGGAGAAAGGCTCTGGCCGGGTCAGGCAGTGGGCGGATTCTCCCATGACGGTTCCGGGCCCTGGGGGGCCTGCGAATCCATCCTTCACAAGTTGTGGGGCATGGGCCGCCGATCGCCCCCCCTGCCCGGCGGCGCAATCCCAGGGGCGCGGGCCCACGCGCAGCCCGGCCAGGCACCATCGGTAGTGCTGATTAAGCTGGAATCCCCCTATCCCCAGTGTTATGGCGGCCCGTGCCGAACAGCAGCTGTCGCTGGTGGCCAGCCTGGGCCTGCAGGGGGATCTGTTTGCCGGTGCCGGTGCCCTGGTCGCCGCCGAGCCCCCCCCGGCACTCGCGGCAACGGCAGCGCTCGCCGATCAGGAGCTGCAGGACGACGCCCGGGCCCGGCCCCGCCACCGCCCCCCCGCTGAACCGGAGGCAGCCGGCGCCCCGGTCGACCCCCTGGGGGATCCCCCCCCGGCCACCAGCCCCGACGCCACCCCGCACAGCGACCTGCCCCGCTGGCACCACCACGGCCTGGTGGACCCGGCCCAGCTGCCACCGATGCTGCGCCACTACGTGGAGCTCAAGGCCAGCCATCCGGAACGGGTGCTGCTCTATCGCCTCGGCGACTTCTTTGAGGTGTTCTTCGAGGACGCGCTCCTGCTGGCCCGGCTGCTGGAGCTCACCCTCACCGGCAAGGACGCCGGCAAGGCGATCGGTCGGGTGCCCATGGCCGGCCTCCCCCACCATGCCGCCGAGCGCTACTGCGCCGATCTCGTGCGCCGCGGCCACAGCGTGGCCCTCTGCGACCAGGTGGAGACCACCCCCTCCAAGGGGGCGCTGCTGCGGCGTGAAATCACCCGGGTGCTCACCCCGGGCACGGTGCTGGATGAGGGCATGCTCGCCGCCCGTCGCAACAACTGGCTCTGCGCTGTGGTGCTGGACGGACCCCGCTGGGGCCTGGCCGTGGCGGACGTGAGCACGGGCGAGTTCCGCGTCACCGAGCGGGAGGGGAGTGCCGCCCTCCACCAGGAGCTGCTGCAACTGGAAGCGGCCGAGGTGATCGGACCCGACACCGCCTCGACGGCGCCGGCCTGGTGCCCGGAGGGCCTGCAATACACCCCCCAGCCCCGCACCCCCTTCGACACCCCCGCCGCCCGGGCCCGACTCCTGCAGCGCTTCCGCCTGGCCAGCCTGGAGGGCCTCGGCCTGGGGGAAGCACCCCTGGCCCTGCGGGCCGCCGGTGGGCTGTTGGCCTACCTCGACACCACCCACCCCGGCCAGGACAACCAGGAGGGCACGGACGTGCCCCTGGAGCTGCCCACCCTCTGGCACGCGGGCGATCAGCTGGTCCTGGACGCCCAGACCCGCCGCAACCTCGAGTTGACCCGCACCCAGCTGGGCGGGGCCCTGCAGGGGTCCCTGCTCTGGGCCCTCGATCGCACCGCCACCGCCATGGGCGGACGCTGCCTGCGCCGCTGGATTGAGGCCCCCCTGGTGGACCGTGCCGCCATCCTCTGCCGCCAGGACGCGGTGAGTGAACTGGTGGCGGGACGGCCCCTGCGGCAGGCGCTGCGGCGGCTGCTGCGGCCGATGGGGGATCTGGAGCGGCTGGCGGGCCGGGCCGGGGCCGGCAGCGCCTCCGCCCGCGACCTGGTGGCCCTGGCCGATGGCCTGGAACGGTTGCCGCGGCTGGCGGGGTTGGTGAGTGGCTGCACCAGTCCGCCGCTGGCGGCCCTGCGCGGTCCCTGGCCGGACCTCGCCGCCCTCGCCAGCCAAGTGCGCCACACCCTGGTGGCCACGCCGCCGCTCGCCCTGCTGGAGGGGGGCCTGATCCACGACGGCGTCGATCCCCTGCTCGATGGCCTGCGGAACCAGCTCGACGACCAGGACGCCTGGCTGAGCGAACAGGAGGCCCTCGAACGCCGCAGCAGCGGCAATCCCAACCTGCGCCTCCAGTACCACCGCACCTTCGGCTACTTCCTGGCGGTGAGCCGGGCCCGCGCCGCCACCGTGCCGGAGCACTGGATCCGTCGCCAGACCCTGGCCCAGGAGGAACGCTTCGTGACCCCCGCCCTCAAGGGGCGGGAAGGGCAGATCCTGCAGCTCCGCGCCCGCGCCAGCCAGCGGGAATACCAACTGTTCACGGAGCTGCGCAGCGCCGTGGGCGACCAGGCGGGGCCGATCCGGGCGGCCGCCCGCCTGGTGGCCGAGCTGGATGCCCTGGCCTCCCTGGCGGAGGTGGCCGCCACCGGCGCCTACTGCCGGCCGGAGCTGAGCGAGGGGCGGGAGCTGGTGATCGAGGCCGGTCGCCATCCCGTGGTCGAGCAATTGCTGGTGACGGACCCCTTCACCGCCAACAACCTGCAGCTGGGGGGCTCCAGCCCGGAGAGCCCCGACCTGCTGGTGCTCACCGGCCCGAACGCCAGCGGCAAGAGCTGCTATCTGCGCCAGAGCGGTCTGCTGCAACTGATGGCCCAGATCGGCTCCTGGATCCCGGCCCGATCCGCCCATCTGGGCATCGCCGATCGGATCTTCACGCGGGTGGGCGCCGTGGACGACCTGGCCAGCGGCCAGTCCACCTTCATGGTGGAGATGGCCGAAACCGCCAACATCCTTCACCACGCCAGCCCCCGTTCCCTGGTGCTGCTCGATGAGATCGGCCGTGGCACGGCCACCTTCGATGGGCTGTCGATCGCCTGGGCGGTGGCCGAACACCTGGCGGACGCCATCGGGGCCCGCGCCATCTTTGCCACCCACTACCACGAACTGAACGAACTGGCCGAGCTGCTGGCCAACGTCGGCAACGCCCAGGTGCTGGTGGAGGAAACCGGGGACGACCTGGTGTTTCTGCACCGGGTGGTGCCCGGCGGTGCCAGCCGCAGCTACGGCATCGAAGCCGCGCGCCTGGCGGGGGTACCGCCGGCGGTGGTGCGGCGTGCCCGCCAGGTACTGGGCCGGATCGAGTCCAACAGCCATGTGGCGGTGGGCCTGCGGCCCGCTCCTCAGGGGGCCTGATCCAGCCAGGCCCGGCGCAACAACGCATTGGCAGCGGCCGCCGCCAGGCCCGCGCCGCCCCGGGTTCCCTCCAAGCGGATCTGGGGCAGACCACTGGCGGCCAGGTGCCGCTTGCTGGCCAGCACCCCCACAAAGCCCACCGGCATGCCGATCACCAGGGCCGGCGCTGGTGCCCTGCCGGCGGCTACCAACTCCAGCAACCGCTCCAGGGCCGTTGGCGCACTGCCGATCAGCACCACCGCCCCGGGATGGGCGGCCAGGCTCGCCGCCACGGCGGCGGCGGTGCGGGTGCCGCCGGGGGGAGCGACGGCGGGAGCCCACTCCAACAGGCTGTGCACCGGATTGGCAAAGGTGCGCCGGGCCATCGGCGCCACCGCCGCGGCGGCCATGGCGGTGTCGGTGAGGATCACGGCGCCGCTGGCCACGGCCGCCAGACCGAGGGCACAGGCCCCTGGACTGAACACAAGGTCCGGCAGCAGGGTGAGGTCGCCGCTGCTATGGATCAGCCGCTCCCCCACCTCCTGGTCAATCCCCGTCAGGCCGGTGGGGCCCAACCGGGCCCGGATCAGGCCAATGCTCTCCGTGAAGATCGGATGGTCCAGGTCAGTCCGATGGTGCAGGCCAGCATCCGCGGCTCCAGCCCGATCCCCCCTTCCCCGATCTCCAGTTCCCCGATCCACCGATTCCTGATCCCTGCTCCAGCAGAGTCCTAGCTCCTGGAGCGCCAGCCCTCCGCCGATGCCCATCCACCTGCTCTGGGGCGATGACGAGGCCGCCCGCAACCGGGCCGTGGAGGCCCTGGTTCAAGAGCTGGTGGACCCCGCCTGGGCCTCGATCACGCTCAGTCGGCTGGACGGCAACGACCCCAACCAGGCGGCCCAGGCCCTGGAGGAGGCGCGCACGCCCCCCTTCGTGGGGGACGCCCGGGTGGTGGTGCTGCAACGCAGTCCGTTCTGCAACCAGTGCCCGGCCGAGCTGGCGACACGACTGGAGGCGGGCCTGGGGCTGATTCCCCCCAGCTGCCATTTGCTGCTGGTTAGCGCGACCAAACCGGACGCCCGCCTGCGCACCACCAAGGCCCTCAAGGCCGTAGCCAAGGAACAGAGCTTCCAGCTCCCCGCAGTGTGGGACGGCGGCGGGCAGGTGGACCTGGTGGCGCGCACCGCCCGGGAGCTGGGGCTGACCCTGGAGCCCGCCGCCGCTGCGGCCCTGGCGGAGGCCATCGGCAGCGACAGCAGTCGGCTGGCCAGCGAACTGGAGAAGCTGTCGTTGTACTGCGGGGCGCAGTCGATCACGGCGGCGGCGGTGGCGGCCCTGATCGACAGCCAGGCCACCAGCAGCCTGGCGGTGGGGGATGCCCTGCTGGCGGGCCAGATCGCCACGGCCATCGGCCTGGTGGACGCCCTGCTGGGGGCCAATGAACCAGCCCTGCGGATCGTGGCCGCCCTCACCAGCCAGCTGCGGGGTTGGCTGTGGGTGGCGCTGCTGGACCAAACCGGAGAGCAGGACGTGGCGGTGATCGCCAAGGCGGCGGGCATCGGCAACCCCAAGCGGATCTATGTGATGCGCAAACAGATCCGGGGGAAAGCCGCCGGCCAACTGCTGGAGCTGCTGGGACGCTTGCTGGAGGTGGAGGCGGCGCTCAAGCGGGGTGCCGAGCCCGGCAACGCTTTTCGCGACGGCTTCCTGCTGTTGGGCAGCCGACAAACCGCCGCGGGACGTCCGCTCCGATAATTCAGGCCATTGCCGCGTCACGCCCGGATGGCCCTGCTGGTTCAGAAGTTCGGGGGCACCTCGGTGGCCGATGTGGAACGGATCCGCGCCGTGGCCCGCCGCATCGCCGCCACCCGCGAGGAGGGCCACGACCTGGTGATCGTGGTGTCGGCCATGGGCCACACCACCGACCAACTCACCGGCCTGGCGCGGGCCATCAGCAGCGATCCGCCCCGCCGCGAGATGGACATGCTGCTGGCCACCGGCGAGCAGGTGTCGATCGCCCTGCTCTCAATGGCGCTGCACAGCGAAGGGGTGCCGGCGGTGTCGATGACCGGCACCCAGGTCGGAATCGTCACCGAATCGGCCCACGGCCGCGCCCGGATCCTGGAGGTGCGCACCGAACGGCTGCGGCGCCTGCTCGACGACGGCCAGGTGGTGGTGGTGGCGGGCTTCCAGGGCACCAGCAGCGGCACCGCCGGCACCCCCGAGATCACCACCCTGGGCCGGGGGGGCTCGGACACCTCGGCGGTGGCCCTGGCGGCCGCCCTGGGGGCCGAGGCCTGCGAGATCTTCACGGATGTGCCCGGGGTGCTGACCACCGATCCCCGCAAGGTGCCGGACGCCCAGTTGATGGCCAGCGTCAGTTGCGACGAGATGCTGGAACTGGCGAGCCTGGGGGCGGCAGTGCTCCACCCCCGGGCCGTGGAGATCGCCCGCAACTACGGCGTTCCCCTGGTGGTGCGCTCCAGTTGGAGTGACGCCCCGGGCACCCGCCTCACCAGTGGCACGCCGCGGCCGATCGGCAGTGAGGGGCTGGAACTGGGTCGGCCGGTGGACGGCGCGGAACTGGAGGAGGGACAGGCGGTGCTGGCCCTCAGCCTCGTGCCCGATCGCCCCGGCGTGGCGGCGCAGCTGTTCGAAGGGCTGGCGGCGGCCGGACTGAACGTGGATCTGATCGTGCAGGCCACGCAGGAGGGCAACAGCAACGACATCGCCTTCACCGTGGCCGACGACGAACTGGATCGGGCCCAGCGGGTGTGCCGCGAATGGCTGGCGGCCACCGGCGCGGCCGGGGCGGTGCTCACCGCCGAGGGGGGCATGGCCAAGATCAGCATTGCCGGCGCCGGCATCATGGGCCGCCCCGGAGTGGCCGCCCGCCTGTTCGACACCCTCGCCAAGGGGGGCATCAACCTGCGGCTGATCGCCACCAGCGAAGTGAAGGTGAGTTGCGTGGTGGCGGGCAGCCAGGGGGCCAAGGCCCTGCGGGCCACGGCGGTGGCCTTTGAACTCAGCGAGGCCCAGCTCCGCGATCAGCCCCTGCCCTGCCGGCCGGAGGATCCGGCCGTGCGCGGGGTGGCCCTCGACCGCGACCAGGTGCAGGTGGCGGTACGCGGCGTGCCCGATCGCCCCGGCGCAGCGGCGGCGATCTGCCGGGCCCTGGCCGATGCGGGGATCAGCCTGGACGCCATCGTGCAATCGGAGCGCACCCATGGCGACGCCAGCCAGCGCTGCCGCGACATGAGCTTCACCCTCAAGCGCGACGACCGCCCGGAAGCGGAGCAGGCCCTAGCGCCGGTGTTGCGCCAATGGCCCGGCGCCCGCCTGGAGGAGGGGCCGGCCATCGCCCGGGTGAGCGCGGTGGGGGCCGGCATGGCCTGCCGGGCGGGCACCGCGGCCCGGATGTTCCGCGCCCTGGCCGACGCCGCCATCAACATCGAATTGATCGCCACCAGCGAGATCCGCACCAGCTGCGTGGTGGCGGACGCCGATGGCATCCGCGCCCTGCAGGCGGTGCATGCCGCATTCGAGCTGGGGGGCAGGGAACAGCACCAGGCCCAGGGCACAGAAGCGCCAACAGAACCGCCCAGCGAGGCATCAGCAGCGGCATCAGCAGCGGCACCAGCAGACGCCACGCCCTAGCGGAGCGCCTCCACCCGAACCGCCGCCGCCTTCAGCTCCGGCTGTTTCGACACCGGACAGCCCAGGGCGTGCATCAACCGGTTGGCCTCGCAGGCCTCGGGCTGGGAGGCCCCCCAATGCATGGGCAGGAAGACCGTGCCGACGCGGATCGCTTCCGTCACCAGCACGGGTACGGTCACGGTGCCACGGCGGGAGCTGACCCGAGCCAGGGCCCCAGCCTCCAGGCCGGCAGCGAGGGCATCCTGCGGGTGGATCTCCAGGCGCGGCCCCGGATGCTGCTGGCGCAGGCGGGCCACCTGGCCGGTCCTCGTCAAGGTGTGCCAGTGGCCCAGGACCCGGCCCACGGTGAGCACCAACGGATAGCTGGCATCGGGCGGTTCAGCCAGCCCCAGCGGCGCTTCGGCCCAGAGCCGTGCCCGACCCGAGGGGGTGGGGAAACGTCCCCGCGGCGCGTTGTACAACCGGGCTTGGCCCCCGCCGGGCACGGTGCCGGAGGGGAACGGCCATTGCTGGGGCCCATGCGCCGCCAGCAGCCCATGACTCAGGCCACTCATGTCGCAGACGCGCCCGGCGGTGAGCGCCACCAACTCGGCATGGACCTCCGCCGCCGAGCCATAGGCGAACTGGCGGCTGAAGCCCAGCCGGCGGCCCAGTTCGGCGAAGATCGCCCAATCGGGCCGCGCCTGGCCGGGGGGCTCGCGAAAGGCCGGGCAGAGGGTGACCCGCCGCTCGGAATTGGTCATCACGCCGCTCTTCTCGCTCCACTGGGCCGCCGGCAGCACCAGATGGGCCATCGCCTCGGTTTCGGTGCCGGCGTAGGCCTCACTGAGCACCACCAGCGGCACCCGCGCCACCGCCGCCCGCACCCGCTCCAGCGAGGGCAGGCTCACCAAGGGATTGGTGGCCGCCACCCACCACAACGCAAGGTCGTCCCGCTCCATCGCCTCGATCTGGTCCCAAACCGCCAGACCGGGCTCGGGGTGGATGGCGCCGGGCTCAAACCCCCAGTGGCGCTCCACCGTGGCGCGATGGTCGGGATCGGCAACGCTGCGGTATCCCGGCAGCAGCTGGGCCAGGCCGCCGGCCTCCCGGCCCCCCATGGCATTGGGTTGACCGGTGAGCGAAAAGGGACCGGCCCCGGGGCGGCCAATCTGGGCCGTCACCAGATGCAGGTTGATCAGGCCGCTCACCGTGGCGCTGCCCTCCTGGCTCTGGTTCACCCCCATCGACCAGAGGCTGAGCACGGCGGCACTCTCAGCCCACCAGGTCGCCAACTGACGCAGCTGGTCTGGGGAAATGGCACACACCGCCGCCACCCGCTCCGGCGGCCAGGCAGCCCACAGGGTGGCCAGGGCGGGGAAGCCCTCCGTGGCGGTGGCAATGAAACCAGGGTCGAGGGCCGCCTGCTCCTGCAACAGATGGCCGATGCCGTGCAACAACACCAGATCGGTGCCGGGGCGGATCGCCAGGTGCAGATCGGCGGCGGCGCTGGTGGCGGTGGCGCGCGGGTCCACCACGACGATCCGCAACCCCTGGCGCTGCTTGCGCTGGCGCTTCAGCAACCGCTGGAACAGCACCGGATGGCAGTCCGCAGTGTTGGTGCCGATCAACAGCACCAGATCGGCCAGGTCGAGGTCGTCGTAGCAGCAGGGGGGACCGTCGGAGCCGAGGCTGCGGGCATAGCCCGACACCGCCGAGCTCATGCACAGCCGTGAATTGGCGTCGAAGTTGTTGCTGCCCAGGGCGCCCTTGAGCAACTTGTTGGCCACGTAGTAGTCCTCACTGAGGAACTGACCGGAGCCATAGAGGGCCAGGGCGCCTGGGCCCTGGCTGGCCAGGGTGGCGTGGATCCGCTCCACCAGCAGCTGGAAGGCCCGCTCCCAGCTGATCGGCGTGAACGGCTGATCGAGGCGCTCCCGCCAGAGGGGTGTCGTAAGACGGTTGCGGTGCAGGGTCTCGCCCACGGTGGCCCCCTTCACACACACCTGGCCCAGGGAGGAGGGGTGATGGCGATCGCCCCGGGTGCTCCAGATCGGTTCGTCCCCCGCCGAGGGTGGTTTGAGCTCCAGGCCACAGCCCACCCCGCAGTAGGGGCATTGGGCCCGGGCCGCAGCGGCGCTCGGGAGTGGGCTGAACCCGTTCGACACTCCGGAAGGCGACCATGACGGCCATCCATTGTCACCGCCGGTGTCACCGCCGGAGGCCGCCGTGACCCCAATCCAGGCCTGCCTGCTCAGTGGCGGCGCCAGCCGGCGCATGGGCCGCGACAAGGCGCTGCTGCCCCACCCCCAGGGGGGGTGCTGGCTGGAGGGGCAGCTGCGGATGCTGGCCCAACTGGGGCACCCCCTCTGCCTGCTCAGCGCCCACGCCAGCCACCGGCGCCTGGCGGCCGCCCTGGCCCCCTCCCTGGCGGTGCCCCTGGAGCTGCTGGACGAACCGTCCCCCCGGGAAGGGCCGCTGCGGGCCCTGGCCCGGCTGATGGCCCACTTCCCCAACCAACGGCTGCTGCTCTGTCCGGTGGACATGCCCTGGTTGACGGCGGCGGAACCGCAAGCGCTGCTGGCCGCCAGCCACCAACAACCGCAGCGGCTCCTGCTGGCCCACGACGGCTGTCGCCCCCAACCGCTGCTGGGGATCTATCCCAGCTCGGCGGAGCGACTTCAGGACCTGGAACGCAGCCTGGCGAGCGGCGAACGGCGGCTGCAGGCCTGGTTGGCGCAGCAACCCCACGACCTGGTGCCCCTGGACCCGGGGCGATTGCGCAACTGCAATCACCCGCAGGATTGGCCGGGGCTGGGGTAAGGCCCATCGTCCAACGGCGACGGCGGGGTTCCGCCAAGATCGGCGCTGGCACGCCGGTTGTCCTGGGGCCATGGCCATCTCCGACCTGCATGGACGCCCCCTGGGGGTGCTGCGCCTGTCGCTGACGGCGCGCTGCAACCTGGCCTGCCCCTACTGCTGCCCCGACGGCCAGGAGCCCTCCGGCCTGCTCAGCCAAGGGCAACGCTGTCAACTGGTGACCACGGCCGTGGGGCTGGGGGTGCACACCCTGCGGCTCACCGGCGGCGAACCGCTGTTGCACCAAGGCCTGGAGGAGCTGATCGCCGCCCTCCAACCCCTGCGGCAACGGCCCGCAGGCGATCGCCGCGGCCGGCTGGCGACGATCGCCCTCACCAGCAATGGGGTGCTGCTCACGGCGGAGCGCGCCCGGGCCCTGCGGGCCGCCGGCCTGGACCGGATCACCCTCAGCCTGGACGGCGGCGATGGGGCCAGCGTGGCCCGCATGGCGGGCCTGAACGGCGGTGCGGCGGCCGGCACGGTGGTCCTGGAGCGGGTGCTGGCGGCGATCGACCATGCCCGCACCGCCGGCTTCGATCCCGCCCTGGGCCAGCTGAAGCTCAACGCCGTAATCCAACGGGAGGCCAACGCCGACCAACTGCTGCCCCTGGCGGCGCTGGCCCGGGAACGCCAGCTGGAACTGCGGCTGATCGAATACATGGACGTGGGCAGCCGCAATGGCTGGAGGCCCCACCAGGTGCTCAGCGCGGCGGCGATGGTGGAGCGGATCGGCGCCCGCTGGCCCCTGGAGCCCCTGGGGCGTCCCGCCCAGGCCACCGCCAGCACCTGGCGCTACCGGGACGGCGGCGGCACCCTGGCGGCGGTGGCCTCGATCACAGCCCCCTTCTGCGGCGACTGCAACCGCCTGCGGGTCAGCGCCGATGGGGTGGCCTACACCTGCCTGTTCGCCAGCGCCGGCACCGACCTGCGCCCCTGGCTGAAGCCTGGCCAGGAGCAAGCCCTGGCGGCGGCCCTGAGGGCCCTCTGGCACAGCCGCGACGACCGCTATAGCGAAGAGCGCCAGCAGCGCTTGGCCACCACCGCCGTCCCTACCGCCGCCCACACCCCCACCAGCACCCCTGCTGAGATGGCCTATCTGGGCGGCTGACGTTCTCGGCAGCCAGCCCTACAAAAACGTGAATCACACGCTGTTGTGATCAAGCTCACCGGCCGCCATGACAGGAGTCATGGGAGATCTTCTTGGCCAGGGCAACGATGAAGGAACGAAGGATTCTTCGCCTTCTCCATCATCAACGGGACAAAATCATGTCCGGCACCGTCGCCAATACGGCCACCTTCAATAACAACATCGCCCTGACCCGGTTGGGATGGAAGAGTGCCGGGTCCGGATCCGTGGCCGGGCATCTCACCGCAGGGGACTGGCAACGGATTCAGTCCATGGCAACGTTCGTGACGATCCAGCAGCCGCGAGTGATTCTGCGTCGAGGGAAAATCGATGGCGATCTTTTGTTTTTGGTGGAGGGGAATGCCCAGGTTTTCGTTGAAGAGCATTCCGACGTTGTTGATCGCTTTGTGGCTGGCGAGTTCATCGGTGAGATGGGGTTTCTCGACGGCAACC